>NZ_JBSFHW010000002.1:0-436256 GCF_053597275.1 Streptomyces sp. NPDC001492
GCGGGAACGCCCACGCTCAGGATGACGTAAGGAATTGCCGGTATGTGACGTCAGGCGGCGCCGCGGTCGAGCAGTTGCCTGACCCCCTCAGCCGTCAGAGCCACTTCCTCCGGGGTACCGGCGTCGATGACGAGCGCCAGCGTCTCGGACGGCCAGCGGTGGGCGAGCGTGCGGAGCGGCAGCCGTCGATGCCCGCCGACCTGCGGGAGGGCCTGCTGCAGGCGTGCCTGGGTGGTGAACACCGGTACCAGTTCGGTTCCGTCCTCCTGCGCGTACACGGGCAGGGTCACCTCATCCTGCTCCGGGGCGGCGGCACCGGCCGGCACCAGTACCTCGCTGCCGGCCAAGGTGTTCAGCTCGCTCTCGTTCGCATCACCCTGGACCACGGCACGCAGGGCGAGGTGTACCGCGGGGGCGGCGCCGTCGGAAGAGTGGTCGGTCATGGTCGATCCAATCAGCAGGTCGAACGATCGGGCACCCCGTTGTGCCCTGCGGTCCGCCGGGGCGGATACCCGAACTCGCCCGGGGTCATGTGTTCCGGGAACCCGCCGACCGGTGCTCAGCCCAGCGTCTTGAGCAGCTCCGCGGCGAGCGGGGCGGAGGAGGCCGGGTTCTGGCCGGTGAGGAGGTTGCGGTCGACGACGATGTGCGGCGCCCACGGCTCACCGACCTGGACCTGCACGCCGGCCTCGGTCAGCCGGTCCTGCAGCAGCCACTTGGCCTTGTCGGCGAAGCCGGCCTGGGTCTCCTCGTCGTTGGTGAAGGCGGCCACCCGGTAGCCGGCGAAGGCGTTGACGCCGTCCTGCTCGGCGGCGAGCAGCGCGGCCGGGCCGTGGCAGACGACACCGAGCGGCTTGCCGGACTCCAGGGCGAGGGTGAGCAGCTTGCCGGAGTCGGCGTCGACGGCGAGGTCCTCCATCGGGCCGTGGCCGCCGGGGTAGTACACGGCGGCGTAGTCGTCGAGGTTCACGTCCCGCAGGCTGACGGGGTGCTGCAGCTCGGTGGCCGCGGCGAGCACACCGGCGACACGGTCGGCGTTCTCCTGCCCGCCGTTGTACTCGGCGGCGAGGCTGCCCTTGTCCACGGTCGGTACGACACCGCCCGGCGTGGCGACGACGATCTCGTGACCGGCGGCCTTGAACGCCTCATAGGGGGCGACGGCCTCCTCCGCCCAGAAACCGGTGGGGTGGCGGGTGCCGTCGGCCAGCGTCCAGTAGTCGACACCGGTCATCACGAAAAGGATCTTCGACATGCTCTGTCTCCGAGGGGTCGTCAGCTTGGTGGTGATCCAAACGTAAGCCGCGCCGGCCATCGGAATCCAATAGGCTCAACGATATGAGGGATAGGGAAACCAATGGGCGACAGGAGAGAGCGCAGGTCGGCGGCTCGACGGCACTCGATCTGAATCTGCTGCGCACCTTCCTCGCCGTCTACCGCACCGGCTCCTTCACGGCGGCGGCGCGTCTGCTCGGGCTGTCGCAACCGACGGTCACGACGCAGGTGCGCGCGCTGGAGCGGCAGCTGGACCGGGAGCTGTTCCAGCGCCAGGCCCGCGGGGTCTCCCCCGCGCCGTACGCGGACGAGCTCGCCGCCAGGATCGTGCAGCCGCTGGATTCCCTCGCCACGCTCACGGCCCGGGGCGGCCCGGCCGACGACCAGCCGCCGGAGCCGGTGCACCTGGCGGGACCGCACGAGTTCCTGACCCGCTCGGTCCTTCCCGGCCTCGCGCCGCTGGTGGATCGAGGCGTACGGCTGCGCATCACCCCCGGGCTGACCGAGCCGCTCCTGGACGACCTGAAGGCAGGCCGCCACGACCTGGTGATCGCGACCTTCCGGCCACGCGGCCGCGCCCTGGCCGCCGTGCCCCTCGCGGACGAGGAGTTCGTGCTGGTCGCCGCCCCCGTCTGGGCCGAGCGCATCGGCGGACCGGCCGGGATCGCCGCCGCCGGGCCCGCCGCCCTCCACGGCGTGCCCCTGGTCGCCTACGCCGAGGACCTGCCGATCGTGCGCCGCTACTGGCGTCATGTCTTCGGCAGGCGCCTGGTCTGTCAGCCGGCGGTCACCATGCCCGACCTGAACGCGCTCAAGGCGGCGGTGGCCGGCGGTACGGGCTTCACGGTCCTCCCCCGCTACCTGTGCACCGCCGAACTGGCCTCGGGCGCCCTGGTATTGCTGCACGACCCGGACGACCCACCCATCAACACCGCCTTCCTCGTCCAACGCCCCGGCGCCTCCACCAACCCACACGTGGCCCTGGTCCGCGACCACCTGCTCCAGGCCGTACGCGACAACTGAGCAGCGCACCCACACATGGCGGAACTGGTCCAGGCGGAGGCGCTGCTCGGCGGTGGAGGACGGCCGTACAACGCGTACGGCACCGAGCCTGCCTCCCGACTGGCTCTGCGGACCTTCTTGAGGCGTCTGTGCTCAGTACTTCTTCGCACCCGCCACGATCGCCTCCCGAATGCGGTGGTACGTGCCACAGCGGCAGACGTTGCGGATCTGGTCGAGGTCGGCCTCGGTGATGTCGCGGCCCTCCTCGCGGGCCTGGCGGACCTTGGCGACCGCGGTCATGATCTGGCCGGGCTGGCAGTAGCCGCACTGTGCGACGTCGTACTCCAGCCAGGCCTCCTGCATCGGGTGGAGTTCCCTGCCGACGGTGGCAGGCAGTCCCTCGATGGTCGTCACCTCGTCGGTGGGGCCGAGGTCCTTGACCGGGACGCTGCAGGGGTTGAACGCCTTGCCGTTGATGTGGCTCGTGCAGGCCTGGCACACGCCGAGCCCACAGCCGTACTTCGGTCCGGTGACGCCCAGGACGTCCCGCAGCACCCACAGCAGCCGTACGTCGTCCTCGATGTCCACGGTCACCGGTTTGCCGTTGAGGATGAAGGTGTGTTCGGGCACGAAGGGCCTCCTGGGCTCCTAGTAGACGCGGCTCAGGCCGTCGGTGGGAGACGCCGGGATCGGCGGGGTGGTGGGCAGCGGTTCGAAGCCGAGGGGACCCGCGTGGTTGATCGGGAACGTGGTCGGCATGGTGCCGGTCGCACGCCCGTAGGCGCAGGCCACGGCCGCCATCGCGCCCGCGACGGCCAGTTCGCCGGCGCCGCCGGGCCTGCCGGTGGTCGGCGGCATGACGACGATCTCCAGTTCCGGCGGGGTGTTCCACTGGCGGGTGTAGAAGTAGTTGTCCCAACTGCCTTCCAGGAAATGCCCGTTGTCCAGATGCAGTCCGGAGCTGAGGGTGATCGCGATGCCGTCCATGATGCCGCCCATCATCTGGGCCTGAAGGCCGCGCGGGTTGACGGCGAGCCCGGCGTCGACCGCGCAGACGACCTTGGTGACCCGTGGCCCGGTGCAGGCGTCGGGGACCTCGCGGCCGGTGGTCTGCGGGCGGCAGTCGATCTCGGCGAGGACGGCGACGTAGGCGTGGTACTCGGGGTGCAGGGCGATGCCCTGGGCCGTGCCGGCCGGCATGCCGCGTCCCCAACCGCCCACCTCGGCGGCCTTGTCCAGGACGGCCCGCGCCCGCTCGTCCTTCAGGAAGGCGCGGCGGAACTGATAGGGGTCCTTGCCCATCCGCTTGGCCAGCTCATCCACGATCAGCTCCTGCGCGCACCGCACGTTGGGCGAGTAGATGTTGCGCATGGAGCCGGTGTGGAAGCCCTTGTCGGTCTCGCTGAGCAGCTGGGTGACGACACCGAAGTCGTACGGGGTCTGCTGGGTGAGCGTGAAGATCGTCTCGGAGAAGGTGAGGTCGCCGACGGGCAGCCGGGCCGCCTCGGAGGTGATGATCTCGCCGACGCCGTGCCCGAATTCCGTGGCCACGGAGGTGTGGCGCTGGTCGTAGGTGAGGACCTGGCCCAGCGCGTAGGTGGCACGCACCCGCGAGGTGGACATGGGGTGGGTGCGGCCGTGGCGGAAGTCGTCGGTGCGGTGCCACATCAGCCGGACCGGTTTGCCCGTCGCCTTGGAGATCTCGGCGGCCTCGGCGGCTCCGTCGTGGAAGAGCTTGCGCCCGAAGGAGCCGCCGCCCTGGGTGACATGCACCTTGACCGCGCTCGCCGGCAGTCCCAGGGTGAGCGCGATCTGCTCCTGGGCGGTGATCGGGGACTTCAGACTCGCCCAGATCTCGGCCGAGTCCTCGCGTACGTCGGCGACGGCGCAGTTGGTCTCCAGGGCGCTGTTGCTCGCGAAGTGGAAGGTGAAGCGGGCGTCGACCGACTTGGTGAGCAGGTCGAGGGCGGGCAGCGGGAGTTCGGCCTTGCGCAGCTCGTCGCGGATGGTGTCGTCGGTGGCGTCGTCCACCGTGCCGGGGCCCCAGGTGACCTTCAGGGCGCGCACGGCGTCGATGCACTGCCCGAAGGTACGGCCGCGCACGGCGACGCCGGTGGAGATCCGTACGACGTCGGTGATGCCGGGCATGCCCCGCACCTCGTCGAGGTTGTCGACCGAGCGGACCGTACCGTTGATCGTGGGCGGGCGGCACACCATGGCCGGCAGGGCGCCCGGCACGTGCAGGTCCATGGCGAACTTCTTGCGGCCGGTGACCGCCTCCAGGGCGTCGACGCGGTGCTGCGGGGTCCCGATGACCTTGAACTCGGACGACTTCTTCAGGGTGACCGATACCTGACTCGTCGTCACTGTGGCGGCCTTCTCGGCGAGTTCGCCGTAGGTGAGGCTCTTTCCGGTCACGGAGGAGGTGATGACGCCCAGCTTCGCCGTGAGGGTGCCGACGGCCTCGCCGAGTTCGAGGGCGGCGGCTTCCAGGAGCCGGCCGCGGGCGACGGCGGCCGCCACCCGGATCGGGGTGAAGGTGGAGATGGTGGTGTTGGATCCGCCGGTGAGCTGGTTGAACAACAGCTCGGGGCGGGCGTCGGCGAGGGTGATGCGGACCTTGTCCAGCGGCAGGTCCAGTTCCTCGGCGACCAGCATCGCGCTGGAGGTGGTGATGCCCTGCCCGACCTCGGCCCGGGGCAGCGCGAAGGAGGCGGTGCCGTCGGTGCCGACCCGGATGGTGATCAGGTTCGCGGTGGGCAGGGTGGCATGGGTGAGCATGTCGTTGAGGTCGTAGATCTCGGCCGGTCCGGGCGCGGAGGGCACGACCGCCGCGGCCCGGGCGGGCGCGAGGACGGCCTCGCCGAGCTCGGCGGCGACGGTGAGCGTCGACGCGGCCAGGACGTACCCCAGGAAGCGTCTGCGCCCGATGCCGTCCGGAGCCGGATCGGCGTCCTGCGGCTGCGGGTGTTCGTGGGCTCCCATCAGCGGTCCTCCAAGCGCGCGGCACTCACCTCGACGGCGGATCCCGACTGTGCACGTCAGGCGCGTTCCGCGAAAGATCTCCGGGCCGCTTCCACACGCAAACCCCATAAGTCGTGGGAGGTGTGAAGCGGACGGGCCGGGGCCGGGCGGAAACCCGCATGCGTGGGCAGGCACGGTTCTGCGATCACCCCGGAATGCCCCACGGTCTGAAACCACTGGTCATCCGGAACCACAGGTCATCCGGCACACCCACCGTCTCCCCCTGGCGACCGGTCCGGCCGGTCAAGGGGACGACGCATGCTCCTGGAGCCGACCCGTTTCCGTACGCTGCCCCGTCCGGTGCGCCGGGCGCCGCTCGCCGGTCTGGATGCGCAAGGGCGGGCCCTCGCGTCTCGTCACGCGAGGGCCCTTCGTGCTGCCGCGAGGGCCTGTTCGGCGTATCCGCGGCCGAACAGCACGGCGTGCACCAGCAGCGGGAAGAGCTGATGCAGTGCTACCCGGTCCATCCAGCCTTCGGCCAACGGGGCCGCCTGCCGATAGCCGTCGAGTACGTCCTCCAGGTGCGGGCAGCCGAACAGCTGGAGCATGGCCAGGTCGGTCTCGCGGTGGCCGCCGTGTGCGGCCGGGTCGATCAGCCAGACCTGCCCGTCGGCTCCCCACAGCACGTTGCCGTTCCACAGGTCGCCGTGCAGCCGGGCGGGCGGCTCGGCGGGCCCCGCCAGTTCGGGCAGCCGTTCGCAGACGCGCTCGATCACGGCCGTCTCGGCAGGGCGGACGGTGCCCCGGTCGACGGCCTCGCGCAGATAGGGCAGCACGCGGTGCTCGGCGTACCAGAGGGGCCAGTCGGTGCCGGGAACGTTGCGCATGGGGGCGAGCCCGATGTACGCGTCCACCGGCCCGCCGGGTGGTGGCGTGCCGAACGCGGGGGCGCCCGCGGCGTGCAGGGCGGCCAGCCCGCGCCCGAACCGCACCGCCGCCCGGGCCGTCGGCGGTCCCTGCGCGACCACGTCGGTCACCAGCCAGCGCCGGTCGTGCCCATGGACGGTCGGAACGCGGACCGTGCCGGCGTCGGCCAGCCAGCGCAGCCCGGCCGCCTCCGCCCGCGCCGCGCCGGGATCGTCACCGCGCTTCACCATCACCGACTGCCCGTCGTCGAGGCCGACTTCGGCGAGGGACGCGGACAGCCGTCGCTCGCCGCGCACGGTACGCCCGGTGATCCTGGCCGCGGCCACGCCCGGACCGTCAGTGTCCGGGCCGTCGCCGGGGACGCCGTCGCCGTCTTCGTCGGAGGGGATGCCGAGGTGCACGGACCCCACAGTAGAACCGCCGCGAGCCGGCCGGCGTCGGCCCAGGGCCGGTCAGTCCAGCGGCTCCTCGTCGTCGCCGTCACCGTTCGCGGCGTAGGGATGGACGTACCGCTCGTCGCCGAAGGGGATGAACCAGTCCTGCACGGTGCCCTTGGTGATGCCGTCCGCGGCCGGGGCGTACAGCCACCCGTGGTCCGTGTCCTCGAACACGCCGTCCGCGAAGACCTGCAGGGCGGTTTCGACCTCGTCGCTCAGCAGCTCGTAGAGGTCGGCCGTCACCTCGGCCTGGGCGAGCAGGGACTTCAGCAGCAGTTCCTCGGCCACGCAGCTGGGCCGGCCGAAGTCCGGCTGGGCGAGGTGGCCGGTCATGGTCACGGCGGTGACGGTCAGGCGCCGGACGAACAGGACCGTGTACTGCAGGGCGAACCGCGGGGGCAGATCGTCCAGGACCATGAACGGCGCGTCGGTCTCCGCGACGGTGGGCCCGTCCTCCTCCAGACCGGCCAGGTCCGTGAAGAGCGCGTCGACCAGCAGATCGATCGCGTACACGACGGCGCCGGCCGCGATCTCCGCCGCCTCGCGGCTGACGATCCGCTCCTCCTCGTCCTCGTGGTGGCCGAAGGCCTCGAGCCCGAAGGCCCGCAGGGTCGGTGCGAGAGCGCGGAGGGTGTCGCGCATGGCGTCGACCTCGGCACGCTCGAGCCGGCCCGATCCGGCGGGGGGTTCGGCCGCCGCGTGCCGGCGCGCGCGTTCGGCGGGATCTGCGGGCGGTGCGTCCGGGCCGTCGGCCGCGTCCAGGCTCTCCTGCAGCAGGTCGGGGTGCAGCTCCACCCCGCAGCGGGCGATCTCCCAGTCGGCTAGGGGTTCGCTGCGCTCCAGCAGCTCTGCGACGACCTCACGGGCGGCGTCCTCGGCGAACTCCAGTGCCGGTGCGTCGACGAAGAGCTTCAGCAGGACCCCGGTGGGATGGACGGCGATGACGTCGTCCACCAGGTCGACTTCCATTCCGTCGGGCCCCTCGATCGCTGCGATCGAGTCGAGCCCCTTGCGCAGCAGGAAGCCGACGCCCTCCCGCTGAAGAACGTCGAGCTCCGGGGCGCCCTTGGGGAGGTCCACGTCCACAGTCACCGCGTATGTCACACGATCATGGTGCCTGAGCGGCGGCTTCCCGGGGGCAGGAACCTGCAGGAATCGGGAGTGCGGGGAGCACTCCGTCGGCGTCCTTCGGACACGGCTTTGCATGATCATGCGAGATCATGCATACTCTTCCTATGTCCAAGGTCCTCACCTCCCTGCCCGCCGGCGAGCGCGTCGGCATCGCCTTCTCGGGCGGCCTCGACACCTCCGTCGCGGTCGCGTGGATGCGCGACAAGGGTGCCGTCCCGTGCACCTACACCGCCGACATCGGCCAGTACGACGAGCCCGACATCGCCTCGGTGCCCGGCCGTGCGAAGACGTACGGTGCCGAGATCGCGCGTCTCGTCGACTGCCGTGCGGCGCTGGTCGAGGAGGGCCTGGCCGCGCTGACCTGCGGTGCGTTCCACATCCGCTCGGGCGGGCGTGCCTACTTCAACACCACCCCGCTGGGCCGCGCCGTCACCGGCACCCTCCTGGTGCGGGCGATGCTCGAGGACAACGTCCAGATCTGGGGCGACGGCTCGACCTTCAAGGGCAACGACATCGAGCGGTTCTACCGCTACGGCCTGCTCGCCAACCCGCACCTGCGGATCTACAAGCCCTGGCTCGACGCCCACTTCGTGACCGAGCTCGGCGGCCGCAAGGAGATGTCGGAGTGGCTGGTCGCCCACGGCCTGCCCTACCGGGACAGCACCGAGAAGGCGTACTCCACCGACGCCAACATCTGGGGCGCCACCCACGAGGCCAAGACGCTGGAGCATCTGGACACGGGCGTCGAGACCGTCGAGCCGATCATGGGCGTGCGGTTCTGGGACCCCGAGGTGGAGATCGTCACCGAGGACGTGACGATCGGCTTCGACCAGGGCCGCCCGGTGACGATCAACGGCAAGGAGTTCGCCTGCCCCGTCGATCTGGTGATGGAGGCCAACGCCATCGGCGGCCGCCACGGCCTGGGCATGTCCGACCAGATCGAGAACCGGATCATCGAGGCCAAGAGCCGCGGCATCTACGAGGCGCCCGGCATGGCCCTGCTGCACGCCGCCTACGAGCGCCTGGTCAACGCCATCCACAACGAGGACACCCTCGCCCAGTACCACAACGAGGGCCGTCGCCTCGGCCGCCTCATGTACGAGGGCCGCTGGCTGGACCCGCAGGCGCTGATGATCCGCGAGTCGCTGCAGCGCTGGGTCGGCGCGGCCATCACCGGCGAGGTGACGCTGCGGCTGCGCCGCGGTGAGGACTACTCGATCCTCGACACCACGGGCCCGGCCTTCAGCTACCACCCGGACAAGCTGTCGATGGAGCGCACCGAGGACTCGGCGTTCGGCCCGGTGGACCGGATCGGCCAGCTCACCATGCGCAACCTGGACATCGCCGACTCCCGCGCCAAGCTGGAGCAGTACGTCGGCCTCGGCCTGATCGGCACCGGCAGTCCCACCGTCGGCGCCTCCCAGGCGGCCGCCACCGGCCTGATCGGCACCATGCCGGAGCTGCCGGAGGGCGGCGCGGAGGCCATCGCCTCCCGCGGCGAGGTCTCGGAGGAGGACGCGCTGCTGGACCGCGCCGCGATGGAGTCCGGCACGGACTGACGTCTGCGAACGGAAAAGGGCGGCCGGACACCGTGGTGTCGGGCCGCCCTTTCCGTCGGTGCATCGACGCCCCCGTACCGAGCGGGTTCAGCCGGCCGCCGTGTGCAGGGCCCGCAGCACGTCCTCGTCCGTCAGCTGCTCGAACCTCTCGTAGCAGAGGCCCACGGCCATGAAGGACGCCGGCCGTTGCAGACAGAGCACCTCGTCGGCCTCGGCGCGCATCTGCTGCGCCGCGTGCGGCGAGCCGACCGGCACGGCCAGCACGACCCGCTCGGGAGCCTGACGCCGTACGTGTCGCAGTGCGGCACGGGCCGTCGATCCGGTGGCGAGCCCGTCGTCGACGACGATGACGGTGCGGTCCGCCAGATCGGGCGCGGGGCGGCCCTGGCGGTAGAGGCGTTCGCGGCGGTGGAGTTCCTTGCGTTCGCGTTCCACCACCGGCGCCAGCATGGCCTCGGTCAGGCCCAGTTGGACGAGGGCGTCCTCGTCGAAGAGGGGGTCGTCGTCGCCGACGATCGCGCCGACGCCGAGCTCCTCCTGGAAGGGGGCACCGATCTTCCGTACGACCAGGACGTCGAGCGGGGCATCCAGCGCCCGTGCCACCTCCCGGGCCACGGCGACTCCGCCGCGCGGCAGGGCCAGGACGACGGGGTGCGGCAGGACGCCCTTCTCCTGCTCGAGCCGCAGTCGCCCGGCCAGTTCCCGCCCGGCCTCCGTGCGGTCATGGAACTGCATCGCGGTCGCCACTCCTTCCCGCGCGCGGACGGCCCCCTCGGTCCGCTTCCCCGCGTACCCCGCGCACGCCGGCCGAAGCACGCGCCCCGGCCGTCCCTCCGTCCCCCGGGGTGGAGTCGGCCCGTCACTGCTCCGGGGCGGCCTCGTCTGCGATCTTGAGGCGGTCCTCGCACCAGTTCCGCGCCATCTCCGCGACCTGCTCCAGCGCTCCGGGCTCCTCGAACAGGTGCGTGGCGCCGGGAACGATGCGCAGCGAGTGCGGACCGCTCAGCTCCCGGGCGGCCGCCTGGTTCAGCCGCAGCACTTCCGGGTCGCGGCCGCCGACGATCAGGAGTACCGGGGCCCGTACGCCCGGCAGTACGTCGGCGGCCAGGTCGGGGCGCCCGCCCCGCGAGACGACGGTCAGGGTCCGCCGTGGCCGCTCGGCGGCGGCCACCAGGGCCGCTGCCGCACCGGTGCTGGCACCGAACAGGACGACCGGCAGCGTACGGGTGTCGGGCTGTGTTTCGAGCCAGTCGACGACGGCGACCACGCGTCGGCCCAGCAGGGGGATGTCGAAGCGATACTTCGCCGTCGAGGCGTCCCGGCGGTCCTCCTCCTCGGTGAGCAGGTCCATCAGGGCGGTGCCCAGTCCGGCACCGCGCAGTTCGGCGGCGACCGCGCGGTTGCGGGGGCTGTGCCGCGAGCTGCCGCTGCCGTGCGCGAACACCACGACCGCGCGGGCCGGGTCGGGCAGGACCAGATCGCCCGGAAGGGCCACGCCGTCGGCGGGAACCGAGATCAGCTGGGAGATCATCGCCATCATCTTCTTCCTCGTGGCCGGCCCGGCAGGGCCTCGTATGGCCTACCGGGTCACGGGTACCCGTAGCGGTGGAACACCTCTTGCGAGGAGATGACTCGGATGCTGCTCATCGGACTGCTTCTCCTCGGGGCGACAGGCGCCTTCACCGCCCTGGCGATCGCCGGCAACCTGTCCGGGGGCCCCGACTACACCGTCTCGGTGCTCGATCACCAGATCGCCACCATGAACACACTGGCCGTCTTCAGCTCAGGCCTCGCGCTGGCGCTCATCTTCTGCCTGGCGCTGGCCACCGCGGTGAGCGGCGCCTCGCACCGCCCGACGCATCGCCGCCACCGCAGGGTGCGCACGCGCCACGCCGGTGACACGACCCGTGTCGACGACATGACGGGGCCGGACACGCGGGCCTGAGCCGCCTCACCGGTCCCGCAGCCGCACGAGGTGATACAGCACCGGCATCACGGTCGTGCGGTTCTCCTTCAGCGTGGGCTGCAGGAAGCGGTAGAAGCTCGGCTTGGTGAACTGGCGCAGGGCGACGGCCGCCAGCCCCAGGTCCCAGTGGGCGTGGCCGACGAAGCAGTAGTCGGAGGCCGTGCCGTCGAGGGGTTGCAGCAGCAGCGAGTTGTCGAGACCGGTTTCGACGGCGTACCAGCCCGCGAGGTGCTCCCAGAGGTCCGCGATGAGCTCGGGGTCGTCACCGACGAAATAGCTGAACTGGAACAGGCCTTCCTGACTGCGGCCCACGTCGGCGACGCATTTGCCGCAGCGGGCCGCCATCACATGGACGTCGCCGGCGGCCTGGTCCAGCCGCTCGCGCAGGTGACGGTAGGCAGCGCTGTCCTGCACCTGGTCGATGTCCTGCGGGGTCCTGGTCTCGACGAGGACGACGACGTCGTAGCGGGCCGGGTGCACGGTGTCCGCGGGGTGCAGGCCGACGGTCGGTGCCACGGCGGTGGCCCGGTAGACGCTCGCCCGTTTCACCTCGCCCAGGCTGGCCAGGTCCTCCGCCTCGGCCCGCAGCAGATCGAGCAGGTGCGTCTTGCCGCGGCTGTGGCCGGGCCTGCCGATCCCGCCCGGTGGTTCCACCGCTGCGGCGATGTGCAGGTAGCCGGACGGCGGCGGCTCGGTGAGGTGCGCCGGGGCGAACTTGGGGCGTGGGTGAACGAGGGTGACGCTCATAGGGTTCTCCCGCGGTGCGGTGCGTTCCCTGGTCGTCGTTGCACCTACCCGAAGTGCACCGGCTCACGCTCGCCCCGGCCGTGCGGCCGCCGCTACCGTGGGGGCATGGGCGGCGGCGCGGTGACGCTGTTCCTGTGCGGTGATGTGATGCTCGGGCGCGGCGTCGACCAGATCCTGGCGCATCCCGGCGGGCCGGAACTGCGGGAGGGGTACGTCGAGGACGCCCGCTCCTATGTCCGGTTGGCGGAGTCGCTGAACGGTCCGATCCCCGCCCCCGTCGCCCCCTCCTGGCCATGGGGCCAGGCGCTGCGCCTGCTGGAACGGGCCGCCCCGGACGTCCGGATCGTGAATCTGGAGACGTCCGTGACGTGCAGCGACGCCTTCGCACCCGACAAGCTGATCCACTACCGCATGCACCCGGCCAACCTGCCCGCCCTCGGCGTGGCCGCCCCGGACGTCTGCGTCCTGGCCAACAATCACGTGCTGGACTTCGGACGCGAGGGCCTGGCGGACACGTTGGACGCACTCGCCGGGGCGGGCCTGCGGGCGGTGGGGGCGGGGCGCAGCGCCGAGGAGGCCTACGCGCCTGCCGTGGTGCCGGTCCCCGGAGGCGGCCGGGTGCTGGTGTTCGCCCTCGGGGCGCGCTCCAGCGGTGTTCCGCCGGGCTGGGCGGCCACCTCCGACCGGCCCGGGGTGGCCTGCCTGCCCGAGGTGTCGGCGGCCGCGGCCGCGGAGGTGGTACGGCGGGTGCGGGAGGAAAGGCGTGCGGGCGACGTCGTGGTCGTGTCCGTGCACTGGGGTTCGAACTGGGGCTACCGGGTGCCCCGTGAGCACGTCCGCTTCGCCCGCGCCCTGGTGGACGGCGGTGTCGACGTCGTCCACGGCCACTCCTCGCACCACCCCCGCCGGATCGAGGTGTACCGCGACCGGCTGATCCTGTACGGCTGCGGCGACTTCATCGACGACTACGAGGGCATCGGGGGCTACGAGGAGTACCGCGACGACCTGCGGATCGCCTACCTCGTCACGGTCGCGGCGGACACGGGGCGCCTGACCGGCCTGCGCCTGGTGCCCCTGCGGGCCCGGCGCATGCGGCTCGAGCCCGCATCGGACGCGGACCGCGACTGGCTGTGCGCCACAGTGAACGGCATCAGCGAGGCCGTACACATGACCCTGGAT
This sequence comes from Streptomyces sp. NPDC001492, assembly GCF_053597275.1. Taxonomy (NCBI): domain Bacteria; kingdom Bacillati; phylum Actinomycetota; class Actinomycetes; order Kitasatosporales; family Streptomycetaceae; genus Streptomyces; species Streptomyces sp. NPDC001492. Next base: position 13,185 of record NZ_JBSFHW010000002.1, read on the forward strand.
CCAGACGGCACCCTCACGCTGACGCACCGGTCCCGGACCGGCTCGTGAACCGATGGCCGCGGCTCCAGGGGCGCGGACCTGATGTTCGCCGAGGCGGCCGCCTGGGGCCGGCCGGGCATCCGGGCCATCGACTCGGTGGGGACGATTGAGGTCAACGGTTCGGGGCCGCCCTGCTGATGTCCGTCAGGGCCGTGTGCGGGTCCTCGGTGCCGGCGAGGTCGCCGATGCTGACGATGCCGACCGGGCAGCCGCCGTGCTCGACGACCGGGAGGCGGCGGACGGCGTAGGCGCGCATCAGCTCTATGGCGCGGTCCGTCGTGTCGTCGGGCGTCAGGGTCACCACGGGCGGTGGCGTGCACACCGAGCCGACGGTCGTGACGGCGGGGTCGCGGCCCGCGGCGAGGGCCCGGACCACGATGTCCCGGTCGGTGAGCACACCGAACAGGTCGCAGTCGTAGGCCACCAGCACATCGCCGACGTCCTGCTCCCGCATCAGACGGGCCGCTCGCGCCACCGTGGTCATGGGCTCGACGGCGGCCGCGCCGGGTGACATCACGTCGCGTATCTTCCGGGTCATGGCAGCTCCTAGCTCCTGCATCGGCGGGTGGTGCACTCGCCCGCGTAGCCCGCAGCGCACGCGGTAAACCGGCCGTCGGCCTTCGCTGAGCGGGCGTCACCGCAGTCCGGGCAGGCTGCGCAGCTCTTCGATCTTCAGGAGACGGGCCAGAACGAGAAACGTCGGCGCCAGGACGAGGGTTCCGGCGGCGAGGGCGCCCGCGGTGGCCCAGGTGCCGCTGCCCAGGAAACCGGCGCAGGCGTGTGCGGCGCCCCAGCCGGCGGCCGCGGCGAGGGCCGCGGCGGACAGCAGCTTGAGATAGGTGCGGCGCAGGGCGCCGTCGTCCAGCGGGCCGCCGGTCCTGCGGCGCAGCAGCCGTGCCGTGAGCGCGAGGCCGACGAGGTAGGACAGGGTGTAGGCGCCGGCCATGCCGGTCACGGACCAGCGGGCGGGCAACAGCACCTGGCAGGCGGTGGCCAGGGCGACGTTCACCGCCGAGATCCACACGGCCATGAAGAACGGGGTGCGGGTGTCCTCGAAGGCGTAGAAGCCGCGCAACAGCAGGTACTGGGCGGAGAACGGGATCAGGCCGAGAGCGAAGGCCTGCAGCATCTGGCCGCCCGGCTGTGCGGTGGTGGCGTCGGACGCGCCGTGGGCGAACATCAGCGTGGCGATCTGTGGGCCCAGCGCGAGGAAGAGGAAGGCGGCCGGCACGATGACGACGCCGCTGACGCGCAGGGCCCGCGACAGGTCGGCGCGCAGGTCCGCGACACGTCCCTCGGCGGCGGCCCTGCTCATCCGCGGCAGCAGCACCGTCACCAGGGACACCGTGACGATGGACTGGGGCAGCAGCCAGATGGTCTGCGCGTACATGTAGTTCGAGTAGCCCACGCCGGCCTTCGGCATGTGCGCGTCGGCGGTGTTGGCATAGTTGGTGATCACCGCCAGGGAGACCTGGTTGGCGAGGACGAACAGCAGCGTCCACTTCGCCGCGTGGACACCGGCGCCCAGGCCGGTGCCGCGCCAGTCGAACCGGGGGCGCAGCCGGAATCCGGCGGCCCGCGCGAACGGGATCAGCGCCAGGGCCTGCACGGCGATGCCCGCGGTGGTCCCGATGCCCAGGTACCGCACCTGGGTCGCGGTGATGTCCTCGACCCGCCCCGGGACGGTCATCAGGCCCAGGTAGGCGCCGAACATGCCGATCAGGACGACGTTGTTGAGGACCGGGGTCCACATCATCGCGCCGAACTTCTCGCGGGCGTTGAGGACTTGGCCGTAGATGCCGAACAGACCGTAGAAGAAGATCTGCGGCAGCAGGAACCGGCCGAAGGTCACCGTGAGCTGGTAGGCCTCGTGCCGGTCCGGGGTGTCCTGGATGTAGACGCCGACGATCTGCGGTGTGGCCCACACGGCGAGCGCGGTGCCCACACCGAGCACGCACACCACGAGCGTCACCAGGCGCTGCTCGTAGGCCCGGCCGCCGTCCGGATGGGTGGCGCGTGCCCGTACCAGCTGGGGCACCAGGACGGCGTTCAGCGCGCCGCCGATCAGCAGTGTGTACAGGCTGGTCGGCACCGTGTTCGCGGTGTTGTACGTGCCCGCCAGCTGGCTCACGCCCAGTGCCGCGGCCTGCAGCACCTGCCGTATCAGCCCCGTGGCGCGGGACACGACAGTGGCCACGGCCATCAGCATCGACGACCGGGCCGGTCCCCCTGTCGCCGCCGTCCTCCGCCGGGCGGCACGCCGCCCTCGTATTCCGTTTCCGTCGCCCGATGACGTGGTCGGCGTCGCGGGCTGCTCCCCCTGCTTCATGCGGCCAACCTATGCCATCAAGATCCCCGCAACCGCCGGCCGCGTTCGCCGAGCCACTGCGCGCACCGCTTCATCCGCAGCCGGGCCTCGGGAAACGCTCCTTGCCACGCCTCCTCGGGTGTCAACTCAGATCGCCCGTCGATGACTTGGATGAACGTGACGCCCAAGGTGGCAGCCCAGTCGGGATGACAGCCTGGGCGGAGCAGCGGCCCGCCGCGGCCCTGCCTCGCTGGCAGGACGGCGAGGGCTTCGGCTTCGGTCCTACGGGCACCGGTCCGCAGCCCGGCCCAGGGCACCGAGATGTGGTTGGCCATCATCTGGTGCCTGGCGGACCTGCTGGGCCGCTCCGCCGAACTCGGCTACCGCCCGCGAGGCGTCCACCGCCCGGAGCCGGTCCGCAACGTCCTGCGGCGCTGAGTCCTACCTGCGCCGCCACGGCAGGACCGCCGGATCGGTCTCGGCGCTCTCCACCCGGTGCAGGGCGTCGCTGATGGCCTCCCCGATCTCGGCGAACTGCCGTACCTGTTCCGGGGTGAGGGCGTCGAACACGGCCCGGCGCACGGCGTCGACATGGCCCGGGGCGGCCCGGTCCAGCAGGGCGCGGCCCTCGTCGGTGAGGACGGCGAGCTGGCCGCGGCCGTCGGCGGGGTCCTCGCGGCGGTCGACGAGGCCGACCTCCCGCAGCCGGTTCACCGCATGGGTGAGCCGGCTGCGGGTGATCTTGAGCCGCTGGGCCAGCTCGGACATCCCGAGGACGCCGTCGGGCGTCGAGGAGAGATACGCGAGAAGGCTGTAGTCGGCATGCGTCATGCCCGCGTCGCGCCGCAGTTGACGGTTGAGATAGTCGGCGAGCAGCGTGGAGAAGTCGACGTAAGCCAGCCAGGCTCGTCGTTCCTCGGCGTTGAGCCAGCGCGGCGTAGTGGACATGCGGCCACTCTATCGCGTTTGAATTTTCAAGCACACCTTGTTCGGCTGTTCCGGCGCTCCTCCCCGGGTGAGCGTAGGAGTGAGGAGGTCGGGGACGCGAAGACGCCCCGGTGCGGATCGCGTCGCGGATCTTCTTCCGCAGGGCGTCGTCGAGGACCGGCCCGGCCACAAGCACCGGCGACGCCGGGCGGAGACCCGGCGGGCAATGGACGCGGCGGTGGCCGACGCGCTGGAGGAGTTCGGCCGGCGGAGTCGCACCCCGAGCTGATGCGGGTACTGCGCCACCGCGGGCTCGGCCATCTGCACTCCGACAAGGGGCTTGCCCCTCGCGCGCTGCGCGACCTGGCGGTCGGCGTCGCCTCCGGCCGCTTCGCCCCCGCGGACCCCGCTGTCGCCCTGTCCGCGCTGGGCGGATCCCTGCCGGCCCTGGTGGAGCTGCGGTTCGCCCGCCCCGTCCCGGACGGTGACGAGGCGGCGGCGCATCTGGTCAAGATGGTGCTGCGCATGGTGGGCGTGCCGTCCGACGACGCCCGCGAGGTCGTCCGGCGCCCGCTGCCGGACCTCGGCTGAGAGACCGGGCGGGGCCTGCTACAGCCCCCGCGCATCCACGCCTCGGCCTCGGCCCGCAGGTTCCGCAGTCCGCGCACCTGCTCGGGGTCGCCGAAGACGGCGGCGAGCGCCGTGCCGAACGCGGTGACGGGGGACGCCTGATCCAGTGCCACCAGTTGAGAGGGCGCAGGTGCTCGGGCGCCCGGCCGCTGCGGACACCGTCGATCCGCATCGGTACCAGCCGTACGTCACGGAGCCGTGCGACCCGTTCCCGCCACTGCGGGTCGTCCACGGCGGCCTCGGAGATCAGGACGACCACCACGTCCGCGGCGGCCTCGTCCACCAGCGAGAGCCCGGCGGCCACGAGGAAATCCTGCAACGATCGCGCAGTCGCGGCGTCCTGCGCCACGGACACAACGGTGACACCGGGTACCGGCCTGTTTACGGACATGCCCCATTACAGCGGATGTTGGGCATCTCAATCAGCCGTCACCACCTTTGCCCGTCCCGAACTCCCTGTCGCGGAAGGAGCTTTGGCCCACACCGGACCCGCACGCCACAGGAACGCGCGCACCACGGAGCTGTTGCTCACGAGACGGCGCCGGGTCGTCGGGCCGCCTCCTGCAATGCGTCGCCCTCGGGATCCTCGGTCCGCCCGGTGCCGCCGGAGTCCGTCGGCCGCCGGTGGAGCAGTACCAGCACCGCGCCCAGAGCCAGACCCAGTGCGGGCAGCGCGGGGAAGCGGCCGTCGTCGGTGAACCCGCGCGTGGCGAAGCGGCTGAGGGCGCCGGCGCATGCGGCCAGGCCCGGCCAGAGCAGCCACGGGCGGTACGGGCCGACGCCCGGGCGGGTTCGCTCGTACCGCTGCACCAGACCGCCCTCCAACGGCCGCAGCGCCGACACCACAGCGACCAGGACGAGGCCGAGCACCAGCAGCCAGGGCGCTCGCAGGGCCCACCAGGCGGCGGATCCGAGGGCGGGTTCGGGTGCCAGGCCGGTGAGGTAGAACGCGGCGGCCACCACCAGCACCGGCAGCATGTGCCACAGATACAGCGTCATGCTGACGCCGCCCACCGGGCGTACCAGCCGCCACACCCGCTCGCGCTCCAGGAGGCGCCGCAGTACCGGTGCGGCGAGCAGGCAGGCGCCCACCTGGGCGACCGCCCAGGACAGCATCGCCGCCGACGGCGGGTTGGTGTTGCTGGGCGTCTGCCCGGTGACCAGGATCAGGCTGATGGGGAAGGGGCCGAGCGCGACCAGCGCCGCGAAGGCCAGTCCGCCGCCCGCGGCCAGCGCCGCCGACAGCAGCGGGCGGCGCTCGCTCAGCAGGCCGTCACGCCAGCAGAAGCCGAGCTGGTACGCGACGCCCCAGACCAGTACGTAGTTGAGCAGTCCGACGTCGGGTGCGTGGGCCGTGAGCACCAGCGTGTCCGCGATCAGGGCGACCGCGCCCATGACCACGGGGACGGCGAGCCCCCAGCGCCGGTGCGCCGCGTGCAGGATCGGTGTCAGGGCGCTGAGCAGCAGATACACCGGCAGGAACCAGAACTGCATCGCCATGGCCCACCCGACCAGCGCGAGGGTGCCCGGGTCGACGCCGACCGTCGAGCAGACGCCGACGGCGAGCAGGACCAGGCCGCTGTACAGGGCCGTCGGCAGCAGCAGCCGCACCGCTCGTCGCCCCACCCAGCCGGTGGCCGTGCCGCCCGCCGACCGCGTCCGCGCCCAGGAACCTGCCGCAGCACGGCCTCCGGCCAGGAAGAACAGCGGCATGATCTGGAAGATCAGGGTCAGCCGCTGGGTCCAGGGCACGCTCGCCAGCAACTCGGGGGCGATGAACTCGCCGTCGGGCCCGTGCAGCAGGGCGGTGATCAGCCAGTGGCCGAGCACGACCAGGACGATCGCCCATGCCCGCAGGAAGTCGACGTACCGGTCTCGGCTCATGCCTCGTCATGCTGCCGCAGCCGCACCACGTGTACGGCGGGACGTCCGGGCCGCAACCAATCCGTGCCCGGTACGAGATCACCCGGATCCGCGGCTCACCCGTCCGCGGCTCACCCGTCCGCGGCCGGCTGCTCTCGGGGCATGCTCACCGCTACCTCCTCGACCACCGCGCCCGCCCGCTTCTCCGGCACGCCGGTCGCGATCAGCGTGGCGACGGCCGTACGGGTCCCGTCGTCCTCCAGCGCCCCGGTGTTGACGTCCTCCAGCAGCGCGACCGTCAGCGCCTCGAATCCGGCGCTCAGCACGGCGGGCTCGGTGACCCGCTCGGCTCCCAGGTCCCGCCGGGCCAGGCCCAGCAGCATGGCTGCGGCCGAGCTCCCGGCGGCCGTGGCCAGGATGCGCGCCCGGTTGGACCGCGCGTTGCGGCGCAGCGGCACACGGGCTGCGGGCTGGGTCACGGATCAACCTCTGTGCGTGGGCGCGGGGTTGAGCAGCGGGAATGGCGTCCATTTTGGCACGGCGCCCGTCTGACCAGACCGGCTACGCACCGGGCAGTAGGCGCCCCTCGGCCAGATATGGCCAGATTCGGCCGCCCCTCGTGTGCGCAGTGACATTCATCTGTCACTGTGCGCTTATTCGAGTATCGAGATCTTTTCCATGTCATTCGGGAGGGATGCGTGTGCTGAGACGTGAGGCGTTCCGGCTTCCCCGTCATCCGGCTTCGGTCGGCTTCGCCCGGTACCGGGTCCGGCAGCATCTGGCCAGCTGGGGGCACGCGTCGAACGACGAGATGACGGAGAGGGTCGTCCTGCTGGCCTCCGAGCTGGCGGCGAACGTCGTGCGTCACGGCCCCATCCTGGAGCGCGAGTTCGAGATGGCGGTGACGGCACGGGCGGACGGCTCCTGTTTCATAGCCGTCTCCGACGAGAGCCCGGCGCAGCCGGTCCTGCACGACGCGCCCACCGGCGACGACGAGAAGGGGCGCGGCCTGCACCTCGTCGACCAGCTCGCCCAGACCTGGGGTGTACGGCCGCGTGGACGCCACGGCAAGACGGTGTGGGCCCTGGTGCGCCATCCCCGCGCGCACACCGCCGCCGGCCTGCAGAAGCCGCGCAGGTAGCGCACCGGCCGCGTCAGTCGCCGGACGGTCCGGCGAGTGCCGCGGCGCGCTGTTCGAGCCTTTTCAGGGCCGTCTCGCTCCACTGCAGGTTCGCCCGCTCGAGGGCGATCCCGCCCAGCAGGGTGAGATAGGGGCCGACGCGCTCGGCGGTGGCGAGGTACTCGTCCTCGGTGCGCCCGTCGAGCATGCGGTCCTGCATGCGCCGGTAGCGGGCCAGCTTGGCGGTGGCCCGTTCGAACCGCTCGGCGACCGAGGCCCGTACGGCCTCGAACTCGCCGACGTCACCGATGTCGACGCACTGGACCTTGACCATCAGCTCGTCCCGCAGGGCCGGCGGCTTGGCCGGAGCCTCGCCGACGTAGTCGCGCAGGACCTCCAGGCCGGCCTCGGTGAGCGAGAAGAGCCGCTTGTTGGGCCGGCGCTCCTGCTGGACGACCCGCGCGGAGACGAGTCCCTCGCCCTCCATGCGCTCCAGCTCGCGGTAGAGCTGCTGCGGGGTGGCCATCCAGAAGTTGGCGACGGAAGCCTCGAAGCCCTTCGCGAGGTCGTATCCGGACGCCTCACCCTCCAGAAGCGCGGCCATCACCGCGTTGCGCAGAGCCATTGCCCCAATTTAACACCTTGTTGATTAGTCAATGGGACGACTACTACGGCGGTGTCGGGCGCCTGACGGCGCGACTTGGGGCTGAGTCCCGCTACGGCTCAGGAGGCGCCGTCGGCCCATGCGGTCACCGGGAGCAGCGCGGGCCGCTTGGGCCGGCGGCCGTCACCGGAGGAGCGGCCCCGTACCCGCCGTACGATCCAGGGCCCCAAGAAGGCGCCCGCCCAGCTCAGTTCGGCCCCCACGGCCCGCAGGCCCGTGCGGGCCGTCGCTTCGGGGAGCAGCGGTCGCGTCCAGCTGTCGTCGCTGCCCGGCAGGTCGAGGGCGTGGGCGACGGCGGCCGCGATGAGGGCGTGGCCGCGCGGGCTTGCGTGCAGCCGGTCCGGGCTCCACATCCGGGGATCGGTCACGGCCTGGTGGGGCCATGAGTCGGCCACGGCGACGCCGTGCCGTCGGGCCGCCTCCCGGATGCGGGCGTTGAGGGCGAGGACGCGGGGTGCGAGCGGCCGGGCCGCGGGGACGAGCCGGCCGGGGTCGGGGAAGGTGACCGTCGCGACGCGGGCGCCCTGGCCGGTGAGCGCGGCGAACATGGCCTCCAGATGGCCGGCGGCCTCGTCCGCGTCGAACCGGGGCCGCAGCACGTCGTTGAGGCCCGCGACGACCGTGGCGAGGTCGGGCCGCAACTCCACGGCGGGCGCCAGCTGTTCGGCACGCACCTGTCCGACCAGCCGCCCGCGCACGGCGAGGTTGGCATACAGCAGGCCGGGGCTCTCCTTCGCGATCTGCTCGGCGAGCCGGTCCGCCCACCCGCGCAGGCCCCGGACGTCGTCGCCGTCTCCCACGCCTTCGGTCTGACTGTCACCGACAGCGACGTACCGCAGATATCCCCTGCCGGCCACGGACCTGCCACCTTCCGTTGAGACCGCGCGACTGCCGATCGACATAGGTGATTAATCTCTTACTCGCATTGTTGACTATATCAGCCCCCCGAAGATCACGAAGAACGTAGGCTCGTGTCCATGGTTGAGCATCGGATGGTTGACGTGAACGGCATACGGCTGCACGTTGCGGAGGAAGGCGAAGGCCCCCTGGTCGTGCTGCTGCACGGCTTCCCCGAGTCCTGGCACTCCTGGCATCACCAGTTCGGTCCGCTGGCCGACGCGGGCTTTCGCGTGGTCGCCCCCGACCAGCGCGGATACGGGCGCAGCGACCGGCCCGCCGAGGTGAGCGCCTACAGCATCCTCCACCTGGTCGGCGATGTCGTCGGACTGATCCATGCACTCGGCGAGGAGCAGGCGTTCGTCGTCGGGCACGACTGGGGCGCCCCGGTCGCCTGGCACACCGCGCTGCTGCGGCCGGACGTCGTGCGCGGCGTGGCCGGTCTGAGCGTGCCGCCGCCGTTCCGCAGCTCCCGGCCTCCGCTGGCCGTCATGGACGAGCGGTTCGACGGCCGCTTCTACTGGAACTACTTCAGCCGACCCGGCGTCGCCGACGTCGAGTTGGCGCAGGACACCCGCACGGCCCTGCGGAAGATCTTCTACACGGCCTCCGGCGACGCGCCCGGCGCCGGCTCGGGCGAGCAGCCGCTGATCGAACCCGGCCAGGGCTGGCTGGCGGCCATGAAGGACCCCGAGACCCTGCCGGAGTGGTTCACCGAGGAGGACCTCGACGCCCTCACCGAGAGCTTCTCCCAGGGCTTCACCGGGGCGCTCAACTGGTACCGCAACCTCGATCGCAACTGGGAACTGACCGCCCCCTGGCACGGCGCCGTAGTCGGCTCGCCCGCCCTGTACGTGTACGGCGACCGCGACCTGGTCCCGGCCTTCCCCGGCACGTCGGAACTCATCGCCGCCCTCCCGGACCTGATGCCCGATCTGCGCCGCGAACCCGTCAAGTTGGCGGGCTGCGGCCACTGGACGCAGCAGGAGCGTCCCCGCGAGGTGAACGAGGCGCTCATCGACTTCCTCACCGAACTCGTGTGAACCGTGGCGTGATCAGTGGACCGACAGTCCGCCGTCGACGAAGAGGGCCTGCCCGGTGACGTAGGCGGAGGCGCGGCTCGCCAGGAACACCGCCGCACCCGCGAAGTCGTCGGCCAGACCGTTGCGCCCGACCATGGTGCGCGCGGCCAGCGCCGCCACCCTCTCGGGGTCGGACGACAGCCGCTCGTTGAGCGGGGTCATCACGAAACCCGGCACGAGCGTGTTGCAGGTGACGCCGTACGGCGACCACGCCTCGGCCTGGGAACGGGCCAGGGACTCCAGCGCCCCCTTGGACACCCCGTAGGCCCCGCTCTGCACGAACGCCCGGTGCGCCTGCTGGGAGGTGATGTGGATGATCCGTCCGAAGCCCCGTTCGGCCATGCCGGGGCCGAAACGCCGGCCCAGCAGGAAGGGCGCCTCCAGGTTCACCGCCATCGTGGCGTCCCAGACGTCCTCGCCCAACTCCCCCATCGGCGGCCGCAGATTGATCCCGGCACTGTTGACGAGGATGTCGGGCTCCCCGAACACCCCGGCCGCATGCTCTGCGGCCGCGCGCACGCCGTCCCGGCGGCCCAGGTCGGCGCCGACCCAGGCCGCCCGGCAGCCGTCGGCCGTCAGCTCGTCGACCGTGGCGGCCAGCTCCGTCTCCCCGCGCGCCACGACCACCACGCTCGCCCCGGCCCGTGCGAGCGCCCCGGCGATGGCCCGGCCGATGCCGGAACTGCCGCCGGTCACCACGGCGACGCGGCCGCTGAGCGAGAACAGTTCGGAGAGGTACGTCTGCGAGGTCATGCCCGCACCCTAGACACACCCCTGGCCGCACCCTGGACGCGGGAGGGCCGAGCCCGTGTCTCGGGCTGCTGTGCAGCCGAGTTGGCGTCTCATGTACGGCGTCATGAGGGTCTTCGCCTTGGCCGGCACCGAGGCGCGGCCGCCGAGGACCGCGCTCTCACCGCCCGGCACGGCAGCAGGGTCAGGCCGTCGGCCGGACCGAAGGGCACGAGGAGCGGGGTGCGGTGGCTCGCCCGGCACAGGCGCGGTTCCTTGCGGTGCTTGCCGGAACTGTTCAGGTAGGTACGGATGTTCCAGGCGGCGAGGTCGGCCTGGGCCGGCGCGGCGGGGGTGATCTTGAGTGCGGTGGCGTCGTTCCCGTCGCCGGCGGCGAACACGTCCAGCCGTCCCTCGACCCGGACGACGGTGCGTTTCTCCTCCGGAGGCACGACGGATCGTGGCCAGGCGGCTCTTTGCATTGCACGTTTCCCTCGCTCCTCGGGGACGAGGTCGATGTGGATCTCGTCCACCAGCCCGGCGTCCAGGGCCTGGCGGGCCAGGTCGCCCGCGGCGGCACGCGCACCGGCGGCGGTCCCCGCCTGCTCGATCGCGCTGTGCAGGCCGTCGGTGACGAACGTGAAGGGGGGCCTGCGGGTGAGCCCAGTCGGCGGGCGCCCGGTGGGTGACGACGTGGACCGGCACGCCGAAGGGGTGCCTACCGCCCCAGCCATGGGTGACGTCGAACAGCCGGCGGCCGACCACGAGTGCCCCGAAGGCAGCCATCCGGTGCCGCAGATGCTCCGCGCCGGCCGGTGCTGATGCTCGAAAGTGCAGAGAGACACAGAACAGGGGAGATCCTCATGGGAAGGTCGCCACCTCGGCGTCGATGTGCTAGCCGGGCAGCCGTTCCAGCGAGTCCGCCACGCCCGCCTGACCGACGGCGTCGATCAGTGCCTGTCCGATCACCGAGACGGGCTCCCGCGCCGGGAGGACCAGGCCGATGCGCTCGGTGCGGACCGGGCGGACCAGGGGAACGGCCTGCATGCCCGCGGGCACGCCGAAGACATGGAGCCAGGCGTGCGGTACGACGCTCGCCCAGTGCCCTGCTCTGACCTGCGCGAACAGGGAGGCGATGGAGTCCGTCTCCACGCGCGGGGTCACGGAGACGCCCGCCGCATCGAAGGCCGCCTCCAGGACCTGACGCCCCTGCATCCCGGGGTGCAACAGGCACAGCGGGTACTGGGACGCCTCCTCCCAGGAGATCTCGGCCGGGCCCAAGGCGCCGGCGGAGCGCTGGATCAGCAGGACGTAGCGCTCCAGGTACAGCGGGACGAACGTGAAGCCGTGTTCGACGACGGTGCTGTGGTAGGTCACGGCGGCGTCGAGTTCGTACGACCGGAGTCGGTTCACGATGTCCACGGACTGCAGGTCCGCGAAGACCTGTACGGTCGCCAGCGGGTTGGCGGCGCAGAACGGCTGGGTCAGGAGCGCGACCGCCGTGGCGGCGGTGGGGACGGTGCCGATGCGCAGCCGTCCGGTCAGACCGGCCCGCAGTGCCTGGATCTCGCCCTGCATCGCGTCCCGGTCGGCGAGGATGCGCTGCGCCCACAGCACGACACGTTCGCCCTCCGGTGTCAGCCCGTCGAACCTGCGGCCCCGCTGGACCAGAGGGATGCCGAGCTCGTCCTCCAGTTTCCGGATGCCCTCGGACAGGGTCGGCTGGGAGACGAAGCAGGCCTGCGCCGCTTTCGCGAAGTGGCGGGCGCGCGCGAGGGCGACGAGGTATTCGAGTTGACGCAGGAGCACCTTCCCATGATCCCTCCACCGCGGCCGTCCCGCGCCCAGGGCCCCGGACACGCTGCATTGATCGGTGCCGCCTGTCACGCGATAGGAACTTCCGCTTTGACCTGGTCCGACGCGCTGACCAAGAGTGTCGTGCGGACGAGAGGGCATGGTGTGCGATGCGGGACTTCGAGGAAGACGGGGCGGACGAGGGCGAGCTGTCGGTCTCGGCTCCCAGGACCTGGGCCACCGGCGCTCCCGCCGTCGTCCACGCGCTCACGTACGCGCTGGGCCAGACCTCGCCGAAGCGCACCGCGCTGACCCTGCTCAACATCAACCAGGCGAAGGGCTTCGACTGCCCGGGCTGCGCCTGGCCCGAGCCCGCGCCGGGCGAGCGGCACCGCAACGAGTACTGCGAGAACGGCGCCAAGCACATCAGTGACGAGGCCACCTCCCGTCGGGTGACCGCGGACTTCTTCCGGCAGTACTCGGTGGACGAGCTGAGCCGGAAGTCGGACTACTGGCTCAACCAGCAGGGCCGGCTGACCGAGCCGATGGTGCTGCGCGAGGGCGCGACCCACTACGAACCGGTCGGCTGGGACGAGGCGCTGGACCTGCTGGCCGGGGAACTGCGCGCCCTGGACCACCCGGACGAGGCGCTGTTCTACACCTCCGGGCGGCTGGCCAACGAGCCGGCCTTCCTGCTTCAGCTGTTCGCGCGCGCCTTCGGCACCAACAACCTGCCGGACTGCTCCAACATGTGCCACGAGTCCAGCGGTTCGGCCCTGAACGAGACCCTGGGCATCGGCAAGGGCAGCGTCGGCCTCGACGACCTGTACAACGCCGACCTGGTCTTCGTCGTGGGGCAGAACCCCGGCACCAACCACCCGCGGATGCTGTCCGCGCTGGAGGAGACCAAGCGGCGCGGCGGCAGCGTCGTCGCGGTCAACCCGCTGCCCGAGGCGGGGCTGCTGCGCTTCAAGCATCCGCAGAAGGCACGCGGAGTCATCGGCCGCGGCACGGACATCGCCGACCAGTTCCTGCAGATCCGCCCCGGCGGCGACCTGGCCCTGTTCCAGGCGCTGAACCTGCTGCTGCTGGAGGCGGAGGACAAGGAGCCGGGCACCGTCCTGGACCGGGCGTTCATCGACGAGCACACCACCGGCTACGACGCCTTCGCCGAACGGATCCGCGCCACGTCCTGGGATGCCGTCCTGGACGCCACCGGGCTGACCCGCGAGGAGATCGAGCAGGTCCACGCGCGCGTGCTGAACAGCCGCAGTGTCATCGTCTGCTGGGCGATGGGCCTGACCCAGCACAAGCACGGTGTGCCCACCATCCGGGAGGTCGTCAACTTCCTGCTGCTGCGCGGCAACATCGGCCGTCCGGGCGCGGGGGTGTGCCCGGTGCGCGGGCACAGCAACGTCCAGGGCGACCGCACGATGGGGATCTGGGAACGGATGCCGCAGGCGTTCCTGGACCGGCTGGGGCACGAGTTCGGCTTCACCGCGCCGACCGCGCACGGCCTGGACTCGGTGGACTCCATCCGGGCCATGCGAGACGGCCGGGCCAAGCTCTTCCTCGGCGTCGCGGGCAACTTCGTGCGGGCCACGCCGGACAGCGAGGCCACCGAGCGTGCCATGCGCAACTGCCGTCTGACGGCGCACATTTCGACCAAGCTCAACCGTTCGCACGCGGTGTGCGGACGCACCGCGCTGATCCTGCCGACGCTCGGCCGCAGCGACCGGGACGTCCAGGCCGGCGGCGAGCAGTTCATGACGGTCGAGGACTCCATGAGCGAGGTCCACGCCACCCGCGGCCGGCTCGCCCCCGCGTCCCCGCACCTGCTGAGCGAGGTGTCCATCATCAGCCGCCTCGCCCTCCGGGTGCTGGGCAGCGAACCGGACATCCCCTGGGAGGACTTCGAGGCCGACTACGACCTCGTCCGCGACCGCATCGCCCAAGTCGTCGACGGATTCCACGACTTCAACGAGCGGGTACGACGCCCCGGCGGCTTCCGGCTGCCCAACCCGGTCAACTCCCGCGTGTTCCGCACCCCCAGCGGCAGGGCCGCCTTCACCGCCAACGACTTCACGATGCTCCGGGCGCCCAAGGGCCACCTGATCCTGCAGACCCTGCGCTCGCACGACCAGTGGAACACCGTCCCCTACGCGATGGACGACCGCTACCGGGGCATCAAGGGCGGCCGCCGCGTCGTCCTGGTCAACCCCGCCGACCTCGCCGACCTCGGCCTGGCCGACGGCGGCCTGGTCGACCTGGTCAGCATCTGGTCGGACGGCTCGGAGCGCCGCGCGGAGGCCTTCCGTGTCGTCGGCTACTCCACTCCCCCGGGTTCGGCCGCCGCGTACTACCCGGAGACCAACGTCCTGGTTCCCCTCGACAGCGTCGCGGACATCAGCAACACCCCGACGTCGAAGAGCGTGATCGTCCGCCTGGAACGGGCGGCCGAGAGGGCACCGGCGTAGGCAGCCGGGCTCGACGGCCTTCACGAATGCGGTCGCCGAGCCCCAGCCCGCCGTCCCTCGGGCCACTGGGTAGCGTCACCCTGGTGAATCTCAGCCTCTTCAACGATGTGCCGGACGGCCTGACTCGACGAGCCCGGTCGTTCGTCCGCGCGCACGGCGTCAAGGTCGATGTCCGGCCGGTGGAGGGGCACCGGCAGTGGTGGCTGGAACGAGGCGTCTCCCCAGCAGTGATCGACCGCATGGCGGCCTACCAGGAGAGATGGGGCGGTCTGCTCCTGCCACCCGCGTCCCAGTACGACGGAGGCCCCAAGTACCTCGATCCGGACTCGCCCGAATCGGACGACGCGGGGTGGTGGTTCGAGGCCGGGATGCAACGGACCGCGGTCCCCTACTCGTTCATGATCAGTCCATCGGACGAGTTCGGAATCCATGCAGACAGGTGGGCGCCTCTCCACGCGACCGTCCAGGGCTGGGTGGAGGCGCTCGCGCTGGCCCATCACGCGTCCATGTGGGCGAAGCAGATCACCAAGCTCATCGGCGACGAGGTCGATGGCATCGAGCTGGACGGATACGAGCCGGTGCACGAGGTGATGGGCCTTGCAGACACCTGGTGGAGAGGCTCTGACTCTCTGGTGGCCTTGTATTCCGGGGAGGCCGAGGCGCTCGGCATCCCCGGAGGCCGCATCGCGTTGATCTACTCGGGGCTTGACGAGTGGGGGCTGCGAGGAGGTGTCGACGCAGGGCAGAGCTGAGAATCAGCTGCGGTGCCGGTAGCAGGTGACGTCGTCCGTGGTCGCGCAATTGCCGTGGTCGACGTCGAGGACGGTGCCCCCGCCTCCTGCCGTCGGCGTCAGGGCCCCGTAGACGATGCCGCCCGCCGCGGCCGTGATGGCCGCTGTCACCACGGCGGTCACCACCCGGTCCCGGGTTCGCGGCAGGCGTCCGCCGGACGGCTCGGGCTCGGGGTCAGAGGAATCCGGCGGGGCGTGGCCGGCCTACGGAGTCACCGGCGCGTACAGCCCGGCCAGGCGCCGCGCCGAACGCCCTCGGCGTCCCGAGGAGTACGACCGCTCTCCGGCGTCCTGCCTCCACGTCCGCTCCCGCTGTCACTCATGGCCCAGCCGGCTTGGCATGGAAGGTCATACCGGGGAGAGGGCGACGTGCGCACGCGAAAACGCGAGCGCGGGGCGGGCCAGTTGGAGGTCGCTACGACGGCGGCCTGCCCTCCACCTGTGCGGCCCGCAGGTCGGCCAGCAGCTCGGCCTGCCCTGCCAGCACGCCCGACAGGATCGTGCGGGCCACCCGGAGCAGTTCGGCGACGTGTGGGCTGGTCAGCGAGTAGTACACGGTCGAGCCCTCCTTGCGGGTCTTGACCAGGTTCGCGCGCCGCAGCACGGCCAGCTGCTGCGAGAGGTGCGCAGGCTCGATGCCGACCTCGGGCAGCATCTCGGCGACCGCGTGCTCGCGCTCGCTCAGCAGCTCCAGTACCCGGATACGGGCCGGGTGGCCGAGGGTTTTGAAGAACTCGGCCTTCAGCTGGTACAGCGGCGTACTCACCTGGCCGCCCCCTCCCCCATGCGGCACGACCCCGTCGGCCGAACCTCGGCGCATCGGATCCACCCTCCCCCACCCTTCGGGCGGGGGGACCCCCACCTCGCTTCGCTCGTCAAGAACATGCGTCCATCCTCGCGTGCGACACCGGCCAGACCGAATCCGCACCCGAGGAAGGCAACCGCCCGAATCCAGCGGTGATGACCTGAGTAATTGCTAATGTTAGCAATTACTCAGGTCCCGTCACGGCAGACCGAAAGGGGAGGGTGCGATGGGTGACTGGGGCATGCAGACCGGCACCGGGATCCGCTTCGAGTGGGGACCCGCCGGAGCCGGCCGTCTCGCCGTCGAGGCCGCCTGTCTGGTCACCGTCGACGTACTGTCGTTCTCCACCACGGTCAGCGTCGCCGTCGAGAAGGGGATCCGCGTTCTGCCCTTCGAGTGGCCCGGCGGGCCCACGACCGAGGCCGAACACATCAGCGCCACCGAGGCCGCGGAGTCGTACGCCCGCCAGTGGAACGCCCGGCTCGCCGCGCACCGCACCACCGTCACTCCTTCGACCCCGTGGTCGCTCTCCCCCGCCCACCTGCGGGCCGCCCCCTTCGTGGCCCGCCTGGTGCTGCCGTCGCCCAACGGCGCCGCCATCGCCGCCGCCGCGCCACCCGGCGTGCAGGTGATCGCCGCCTGTCTGCGCAATGTCACCGCGGTCAGCAGGTGGCTCACCTCCCACGGCTACGGCACCCCCGAACATCCCGTCGCAGTGATCGCCGCGGGCGAGCGGTGGGCGGACGGGAGTCTGCGCCCGGCCCTCGAGGACCTGCTGGGGGCCGGATCCCTCATCCGCGAACTGCGCTCCCAGGGTGCGGGCCCGCTCTCCATGGAAGCCGCCGCCGCGAGGGCGAGTTACGAAGGCACGGCCGACATGGTGCACGCGGTCGCCACCAGCGCCTCCGGCCGCCGGCTGGCGGCGATGGGGTTCGTCGCCGATGTGGCCATCGCCACCGAGGACGACGTCTGCGCACTCGTGCCCGTCCGGGACGGTGACGGCGCCTTCGCGCCGGGATGGTGAGCCGGGGCCATCACGCGCCCGCCCGGTCTGCGGCCGGCCATCCGGTGGTGCGCCACTCGTGACGCCCCTGCACCGGCGCCGCATGCGCTGCGCCGTGGGCGGCGAGCGCGGCGGCCAGGTCGGCATGGACCGCCACCGGCGGACAGTCACCGGCGGGGACGAGGGACCCGTCGGCGGGAATGGCGGCCAGTTCCAGGCTGCGGCCCGCCTCGGCGAGACGGCGGGCGGCCTCGGTGATCGCCAGCTGCCCCTCGGCCGACCAGCTGCGCAGCTCGGTCAGGTCGACGACGACCGGGCCGGTGCCGCGGGCCAGCGCCCAGCCGACCGCGCCGGAGAATCGGCGGACCGCCTCCGGGCCCAGATAGCCGGCGACGGACAGGATGCCGAGGTCGTCCTCGACGGTGTAGCGCCAGTCGATGGTCATGGTGGTGAACTTCCTTGCGCGGGTTGCCGGTCGGAGTCTGCCGCCCGGTTCAGAAGGGAAGGGTGATCCAGATGCTCTTGCCACCGCCGTCGGCATCCGCCCGGACCACCGCGGTGCCGCCCAGGGCCAGGACCAGCTCCTTGACGGTGGCCAGGCCGCCGACGCCGGAGCCGATGTCCGTGCCGTATAGCGCAGGCTGGTGGGGATGGCGGTCGTGGACGGCGAAGGCCAGGCAGTCCGGGCCCGCCGCATAGATCACGGTCACCGTCGGGGAGAGAACGGCGGCGTGCCGGACGCTGTTGGTGACCAGCTCGGCAAGGATCAGCAGGGCCGGGTCCACTGCCGGGTGGCGCACGCCGATGCCCCACTCGACCAGCGCCTGCTCGGCCGTCTGCCGGGCCAGCCGTACGGCCGATGGTTCGGCGGGCAGGGTGAGCACGTGCCGGTAGGGCAAGGTCTCCAGCTGTGTGGACATCCCTCACCCCTCCGCGCGGGCGAGGCGGAAACCGGTGACCGTCTTCGGATGCAGGCGCAGCAGGGTGTCGTGCGGGCCGTGACTCCAGCCCATGAGGGTGCGCCGGTGGTGAGCGGCCTCATCGCGGTCGGTGATCACCTCGACGGGGCCGGAGACGGTGACCGTCCAGCCGGTGCCGGAAACGGCGCGGATGTCGTCGACGTGGTACGTCCCCGTCGCGGGCACCGCCATGGCCGGGGCCGGGGTACGGACGACCAGGCAGCCGTGCTCCCACACGTGCCGGGCGGGCCTGATCACGCTCGCCCCCCGCTGGGCGTACACGAGGCTGCCAAGGCTGCTGCCTTCGAGCAGCCAGAGGGCCTCGGCACCGGAGACCTCGACCATACGAAGGGAGGCGGGGACGGTGCTCATGGCAGAACTTCCTCGCTGGAGTTCCGGGACAGCCGGGCGGGACCGAAGGGCAGGACTCCGGCCGCCTCCAGATGCTCGCGGGCGGCGCGGATCGCCTCAGGGGTGGTGGCGTAGTCCCGGCCCTCGTGCCGCAGCGGCTCCAGCGCGCCGACCGAGTCGAGGACCTGCCGCTGGCCGGCGCGGATCCCGGAGGCGAGGACGACGATGCCACGGCGGCGCAGCTTCTCCACGGCGTCCTTGAGCACGAGGGCGCCGGTGGCATCCATCGTCGACACCCGCGACATCCGCAGGATCACCACCCGCACGTCGGCGACGTCGGTCAGCTCCAACAGGAAGCGGTGCGCGGCGGCGAAGAAGAGCGGTCCGTCGATGCGGTAGGCGACGATGTGCTCGGCCAGCAGCACGTGTTCCTCGACGCTGTGGTCGCCCCGGTCGAGCGGCACCTGGTCGAAGCGGACCTGCTGGGCGACGGCGCGCAGGGCGAGAGCACCGGCGACCACGAGGCCGATGATCACGGCGTACACGAGATCCAGGGCCAGCGTCGCCACGGCGGTGAGGACGAGTATCAGCGCATCGGACCGGGTCGCCTTGACCATGGCCTTCAGCGAGCCGACCTCGACCATGCGGATCGAGGTGGCCAGCAGGACGCCGGCGAGGGCGGCCAGGGGGATCCTCGAGACGAGCGGCGCCGCCGCGAAGACGATCACGGCGAGAAGGGCTGCATGCGTGAGGGCGGCGAGCCGGGAGCCCGCGCCGGTGCGAACGTTGACCGCGGTGCGGGCGATCGCACCGGTGGCCGGGACGCCCCCGAAGAGCGGGGCGGCGATGTTCGCAAGGCCCTGGCCGAACAACTCACGGTCCGGATCGTGTTTCTGACCCACCGTCATACCGTCGGCGACCGAGGCGGACAGCAGGGACTCCAGCGCGGCGAGCGCCGCGACCGCCACGGCGGGCGCCAGCAGGGTGCGCAGCGAGCCGAGGTCGAGGAAGGACAGTGACGGCATGGGCAGCCCCGACGGAAGGTCACCGATCGGCTTCGCCGCGTCCAGTCCGGCCAGCTGTGCCACGATCGTCGCCGCGATCACGGCGACGATCGAGAACGGCACGGTCGGCCGCCACCGGGCCCCGACCAGCATGACGGCGGCCACCGTGACCGCGAAACCGACGGCCGTCCAGTTCGGGGACTTCGCGAACTCCTCGACGGCACGCCAGGTCACCACCAGTACGCGGTCGCCCTCCGGCTTGGGCACGCCGAGCGCGTTCGGGATCTGCTGCAGGCCGATCACGCAGGCGATGCCGAGCGTGAAACCCTCGACGACCGGGGCGGGCACGTACTGCATGTACCTCCCGGCCCGCAGCACCGCCAGAGCGACGAGCATGACGCCCGCCATCAGCCCCACGGTGAGCACCCCTGTGGGTCCGTAGCGGCCGACGATCGGCACCAGGACCACCGTCATGGCGCCGGTCGGCCCCGACACCTGCAGATTGGACCCGCCGAACACCGCCGCGACCGCCCCGGCGACCACCGCGGTCGCGAGGCCCGCCTCCGCCCCCAGCCCGGAGGAGACCCCGAAGCCGAGGGCCAGCGGCAGCGCGACGATCGCAACAGTCAGGCCCGCCAGCAGGTCCCGGCGCGGGTCGCGCCGCATCTCCCCGAGGTCGGCGCGACCCGGCAGCAACACCATGATCCGGGCCCACGCCCGGCCGACTGCCCTGGTCATCACGCGGCAGCCTCGGCTTCCCGCAGCTCGGCCAGCAGCTCGTTGCGGCCGGCGAGCATCTCGGTCAGGATCCGCCGCGCCGCCTTCAGCAGGTCGGCGACGTCGCCGCCGGCCAGCGCGTACACGACGGTCGAGCCCTCGCGGGTGGAGGTGACGATCCCGGAGCGGCGCAACACCGCCAGCTGCTGCGACAGCCCGGACGGCTCGACCTCGATCCGCGCCAGCAGGTCCCGCACCGGCGTCGGACCGTCCTGCAGCAGTTCCAGCACACGTATCCGTACGGGATGACCGAGCATCCGGAAGAACTCGGCCTTGGCCTGGTAGAGCGGAACGGACACGACCCCTCGGACTCCCTGCGAGGCCCCGCGCACGGGGCGGACACGAATAGCTGCGCCCTCGTCTACCTGCGGACACAACCAAGCCAGCATCTAACCAATTGCGAAATTTTGCAATTCCGCATCCGACTGCACCCGTGACGACTCATCGACGAAGGGGGTCCCGCGCCGGGCTCAGGCCTTCTTGACCACGCTCGACTTGAGCTGCATCGCACCGAAACCGTCGACCTTGCAGTCGATGTCGTGACCGTCGACCCCGTCGACCAGCCGGATGTTGCGCACCTTGGTCCCGGCCTTGATCCCCGACGGGCTGCCCTTCACCTTGAGCGCCTTCACCACCACCACGGAGTCGCCGTCCTGCAGCACATTGCCGACGGCATCCCTGACGACACGCTCCCCGGCAGCCCCGCCTCCCTCGGCACCGACCTCGGCGGGCACCCATTCGTGGCCGCACTCGGGGCACACCACCAGGGCGTTCATCTCGTAGGTGTACTCACAGGAGCACTTCGGACAGGGCGGAGGATTCTCGTTCATCCCGCCAGGTTATCCGGCACCGCCCATCGCACCGCCTCCCGGCCGACCTGCCGAGAGGCCCTGCCATACGCGCGGCGAGCAGCGCGTTTCCGCTCAGTCGGGTCCGCTCCAGTCGAATCCGCTCATTCGGGTCCGCTCCAGTCGAACGGGAAGTACTTGCTCGACTTCCCCGAGCGATCCCAGGTGAAGCCGAAGGCGTTGGCACGGTCGGCCGTGGCCCGCCCCAAGGTGGCGACCTGGCCCGGGCCGACCTCGGCGCCGGGGGCGTTGTGGACCTGGACGCGTGCGCCGTCCGGCGTCGTCGGGCCGGTGAGTGCCTCGACGGTGGCCGTGACCCGGTCGGGAATCTCGGCCCGCCAGCCGGCGAGGTCCTCGTCGATCTCCACGTGGATGGGAACGACGTCCATGCCGCGCATCTCGGGGTGGAACATCCCCACGAACTGCGCCGGCCATCCGCCCGCCTCACCACCGAAGACCGCTTGGAGCGCGCCGCGTTGCTGTTCATCGGCACGTTCGTCGAGGAAGACCGCGGCGTACGGGTCGGTGTGTGTGCCGGACCAGACGTCGCCGGTGAAGGAGGCGACTATCACGACGTTGAGGTCGTCGAGCCGCACGTCGCCGTAGTTGCCCTCCCGGATGTGCCAGGCCAAGACGCCCTCGCAGTCGCCGTAGGTGGGGGGCTGTGCAAATGTGCAGGGGCACGGTATGGCGCACTTGCACACATCGAACCAGTCGCCGGCCAGGTGCCACGACGTACTGGTGGTGACCTGCTCTGTCATCCCGCTTCCCTCCTGCCGAGCCCGAGGGGCTCACTCGGAGTGGCGAGACCGGATTTCCCGAGCCCGCTCGCGGGATCGCGAAACGGCCTCCGTTCCAGCTTGCACCTCGGTGGCCGGGAGGGGAAACCCGGCCGGTTCATGTGACGGCCGACGTGCCGACGATCTCGTCGGTCAGCCGGCGTACGACACCGTCGGGGTAGGGCGACGGCAGCCCCAGGACGATGTGCCGGAAGCCGGCGTCGGCCGCCTCGGCGATCGCGTCCCTCGTGACGTCCGGCCGGTCGTAGGAGACCTGCAGGACGATCGAGCGCGTGATCGAGGCGGGGTCGCGACCGATCTCGGCGCAGTACCGATCCAGCAGGGCGCTGCGGCGGACGGCGTCGTCGATGCCGCCGCCCGGCATGTTCCACAGGTCCGCATGCTCGGCGGCCACGCGCAGGGTCGCGGATGAGCGTCCGCCGATGAGGATCGGCGGATGGGGGCGCTGGACGGGTTTGGGGTTGCCGAACGCTCCGGTGAGCCGGTGGTGAGTGCCGTGGAAGTCGAAGGGCTGTTCCTCGGTCCACAGGCGCCGGATCACCGTGCACGCCTCGGCCAGGCTTTCCACGGCCCGGGCGGTGTCCTGGAAGGGCAGACCGTGCGCCGGGTACTCGCGCCGGGCCTCGGGCGGGTCGGGCCGGGACCCGACGCCGAGACCGAGGTCGAGCCGGCCGTCGGAGACGACGTCGACGGTCGTGGCGATCTTGGCCAGCAGGGCGGGCGGCCGGAACCGGTTGCTGGTCACCAGGAGACCGAGGCGCAGGCGGCGGGTCTGCGCGGCCAGGGCCGCGAGCAGCGTCCAGCCCTCGTAGACGGGTCCGTACGGGTCGCCCGCGATGGGCATGAGGTGGTCGAACAGCCAGGCGTGCTCGATCTCCGGGATGGCGTCGGCCTCGCGCCACACCCGCAGGACGTCGCGATAGTCCACCTGCATGGGGGCGGTCATGATGCCGAAACGGACTCGCGGTGCGGTCGTCGACATGGGATGTCCCTTCCTCCTCGGACGGTCAGCGGCGTCGCAGTGCCGGGTCGAGCAGGGCGGGCGGGGTGTCGTACTTCTCGTGCGGGGCCAGGTCGGTGCCGGGGGCCACGATCGCGTCGATCGCGTCGAGTACGTCGGCCGGGAGCACGGTGTCGGCGGCGGCGAGCTGGGAGTGCAGGTGCTCCAGCGTGCGGGGGCCGATGAGTGCGCTGGTCACGGCCGGATGCGCGGTCACGAATCCGAGCGCGAGCTGGATCATCGTCAGTCCGGACTGGTCGGCGAGCTCGGCCAGCCGCTCGACGGCGTCGAGCCTGGCCCTGTTCTCGGGAAGGCCGGTGTCGAAGCGCTGCGGCATGAACGTCGAGCGGCTGGTGGTGATGGAGCGGCCGGCGCGCACCGCGCCCGACAGCCAGCCCGAGGCCAGCGGGCTCCACACCAGCACCCCGAGCCCGTACTCCTCGGTCACCGGCAGCACGTGCGTCTCGATCCCGCGCTGCAGGATCGAGTAGCTGGGCTGTTCGGTGACATAACGGCCCAGGCGATGCTCACGTGCGGCCCACTGCGCCTGCACGATGCGGTGGGCGGGGAAGGTGGAGGACCCGAAGTAGCGTATTTTTCCCGCGCGTTGCAGGTCGGTCAGGGCCGACAGCGTCTCCTCGTCAGCGGTGCTCGGGTCCCACCGGTGGATCTGGTAGAGATCGACGTGATCGACGCCGAGCCGGCGCAGGCTGTTGTCCAGCGCGGTGACCAGCCAACGGCGCGAACTGCCCCGGTGGTTGCGCTCGTCACCCATGGGCATGCCCGCCTTCGTGGCCAGCACGATGTCGTCGCGGCGACCTGCTATGGCTTTGCCGACCATCTCCTCCGATTCGCCGTCGCCGTACATGTCGGCGGTGTCGATGAGGTTGATGCCGCCCTCCAGCGCGGCATCGACGATGGCGGTGGCCTCGTCCTGGGGGGTGCGCCCGATACTCCCGAAGTTCATCGCGCCGAGCGCGAGCGAGCTGACCTGCACACCGGTGCGGCCCAAGGTGCGGTACTGCATGACGTGTTCCTCCATGGCGAGTGGGTGGCTGCGCGGTGCGACCAGGCATGACCTGGCCGCGGGGCTCCGGCTCTGGCATCATGAGCAAAGCGGAACGTCGCTCCGATTACGATACGGAACACTGCTCCGCTTCAGCAAGTCCGATGATGGAGGGAACGGCACGGTGAACGACGGCGATAGGGGTGCGGGACGCGCAGCCCGCCCCAAGCGGACGGACGCCCGGCGCAACGAGCAGACCCTGCTCGACGCGGCCGCCGCGGTCTTCGTCACCTCGGGCGTGGAAGCACCGGTCCGCGACATCGCGGCGAGGGCCGGTGTCGGGATGGGCACGATCTACCGCCACTTCCCCACCCGGGCGGACCTGATCGTCGCCGTCTACCGGCACCAGGTCGAGGCCTGCGCCGAGGCCGGCCCGGCCCTGCTGGCGAGCAGCCCGACCCCCTACGCCGCACTGGGACAGTGGATCGACCTCTTCGTCGACTTCCTGGTCACCAAGCACGGACTCGCCGGCGTGCTGCAGTCCGACAACGCCGGGTTCGACACGCTGCACGCCTATTTCCTCGACCGTCTCGTGCCCGTGTGCGGCCAACTGCTCGACGCGGCAGCCGCCTCCGGCGAAATCCGGCCCGACCTCAAGGCCTACGAGCTCATGCGCGGCGTCGGCAACCTCTGCATCGGCGCGGAAAGCGACCCCCACTACGACGCACGCCGGCTGGTCGAACTCCTCATCGCGGGACTGCGCCGACCGGACTGACGTCCGCGCACGGGGCAGGACTGCTCGCCGCGACCAACACGCGGGGCGCGGGCCATCGTGGTTCCGCCCGCCGGACGAGGCTCGGCCAGTACGTAGGTTTCGGCGCCCTCCTCGCCCTCGCGTTCGGCGCCTCTTTCCTGCCCGAGTCGGCCACCCGCATCTCGGACGGGTCGGCCTGGCAGGCGTGGAAGCACCGCGCTGACGAGGGCGGCGGCCCGAGAACGCTGAAGGTCGCCACGGTCACCTTCGCCAACGGCGGCGACACCCTGTGTTCGCCACCGCCGGCCCGGGCGGGACGAGCGTGGATGCCGTGGTCTTCCTGGCCGGGGTGGCCGTGCGGTGCTTCGCACTCAGCCGACGGGGGCACGTCGTGCTCCCGTCGGTCCTCATCACCCTCGGGCTGCCGATCCCCATCGAGGGCGGCGCCGGCCGGCCGGTGGCCGGGCCCGATCGTCCGGGCCCGGCCTGACCGCCGGCACGAAGGCGAAGACGCCCTCGCCGTCTCGCCGGCGGGCGCGCCGCACAGACACCGGGCCTGACCGCCGCACGCCCACGATCAGCCTCTCCTCGTCGCATTCAATGCGGTTCACGAGCGGGGCGAGCCGCCCGTGCTCCGCACCCATGGGTCGAACGGCGTCGTTTCAACGACTACTTCGACTGATCCGGCTTCGACGGCTGGTCCGGATACGAGGGCTTTGACGGGTGCTCGGGGGAGTCGGGCTTCGACGGATGCTCGGGGAAGTCAGGCTTCGAGGGGTGCTCCGGGATCGCGGGCTTCGAGGGGTGTTCCGGGACGTCAGGCTTCGACGGATGCTCCGGAAACGCCGGCTTCGAGGGGTGCTCCGGGACGTCAGGCTTCGACGGATGCTCCGGAAACGCCGGCTTCGACGGGTGCTCCGGGACGTCAGGCTTCGACGGATGCTCCGGAAACGCCGGCTTCGACGGGTGCTCCGGGACGTCAGGCTTCGACGGGTGCTCCGGGACGTCAGGCTTCGACGGATGCTCCGGAAACGCCGGCTTCGACGGGTGCTCCGGGAACGCCGGCCTCTCCGGGAACGCGGGCTTCGAGGGGTGCTCCGGGAACGCGGGCTTCGACGGATGCTCCGGAAACGCCGGCTTCACGGGCTGCTGCGGATACGCCGGCTTCTCCGGGAACGCGGGCTTCGACGGATGCTCCGGGAAAGCAGGCTTCACCGGCTGCTGCGGATACGCAGGCTTCACCGGAAACGCGGGCTTCACAGGTTGCTGCGGATACGCAGGCTTCACCGGATGCTGCGGATAAGCAGGCTTCACGGGCTGCTGCGGATACGCCGGCTTCACAGGTTGCTGCGGATACGCCGGCTTCACAGGTTGCTGCGGATACGCCGGCTTCACAGGTTGCTGCGGATACGCAGGCTTGACCGGCTGCTGCGGATACGCCGGCTTCACGGGCTGCTGCGGATACGCGGGCTTCACCGGATGAGCGGGATAAGCAGGCTTCACCGGATGGTCCGGATACGCAGGCTTCACCGGATGGTCCGGATACGCAGGCTTCACCGGATGCGCCGGATACGCGGGCTTCACCGGCTGAGCCGGATAAGCAGGCTTCACCGGATGGTCCGGATAAGCAGGCTTCACCGGATGGTCCGGATACGCAGGCTTCACCGGATGCGCCGGATACGAGGGCTTCACCGGATGCGCCGGATACGAGGGCTTGACCGGGTGCTGAGGGTACGCGGGCTTCACCGGATGATCCGGATACGCGGCCTTCTCCGGCTGCTGCGGATGTGCGGGCTTCTCCGGGTACTCGGGCTTCACGGGCTGAGCCGGATACGCGGGCTTCCCCGGATGTTCCGGATAAGCAGGCTTCCCCGGATGTTCCGGATAAGCGGGCGGTGCCGGTGAGGGCGGGTGTGGGGTGGTGAGGTCCTGGGCGTAGGCGGTTCCCGCGTTCGACAACGCGGCAGCGCCAAGCGCGGCGGCCATGACAGCTGGCGTCAGAACGGATCGCCATCGTGGCGATTTCGTCATGTTCTCCACTCTCCTCGACTCGGTTCGGGGCTTCGTGACGGCCGGTCAGTACCAAGAGCCGGATAGTGGAATGATCAGAAAATCGGAGACATGAATAACGCTCTGACGGCCATAAGCCACCGGATGGTGTAGCGCAGGAGGCCAGTTGGCCCGAGTAGCGGCGAAGCTCCGGGCCGGTACGGGTTCATGAGCCGGCCGGGCCTGAACCTGGCGGCCGCCGCTCCAACCGGTGCACGCCCTGGCGGCGTACTCCACCCCCGCAAACCGCTCCATCACAAGGAGAGAATTAACCGAAAATGTCCGCTTTGGTGCGTATAGTTCTTCGATGGTGCGGGCTGTGACCCCGACCTGATCCACGGTCATCAACCCCCCGCTGCGCCGGCCCCGGCCGCCCACAAGCAAGGAGCACCGAAGAGTGAAGCCCCAGCGGAAGAGCAGGCTGCGTACCCTGGCGGCCGGCTCGGTGGTTGTTTCCGGCGCCTTGCTCCTGACGGCCTGCGGCTCGAGCAGCGGCTCCGGGTCGTCCGACGGATCGTCCACGGCTGCCGCGCCGACCACCACGGCCGCCAGCGGCGTCAAGTGCGGCAAGGCGGCCCATGTGCCGGCTTCCGGCTCGACCGCGCAGGAGTTCGCGATGAAGTTCTGGATCAAGAACTTCACGCACGCCTGCCCCGGCACTCGGATCAGCTACGAGGGCAACGGCTCGGGTAGCGGCCAGACCGATTTCCTGCAGGGCAAAACCGCTTTCGCGGGGTCCGACTCCGCACTGAGCGCCGACCAGATCACCCAGTCCAAGAGCGTCTGCTCCAACGGCGGCCGGGCCGTCCACCTGCCGGTGGTCGGCGGCCCGATCGCCCTCGGCTACAACCTGCCGGGAGTCAGGAAGCTGGTCCTGGACGCGTCCACGCTCGCCAAGGTCTTCGATTCCCGGATCACGAAGTGGAACGATCCGGCGATCGCGAAGCTGAACCCCGCTGCCAAGCTGCCGTCGACGTCGATCCGCGCGTCCCACCGCTCCGATTCCTCCGGCACGACGGACAACTTCACCTCCTATCTGAGCGCCGCCGCACCGAGCGCCTGGCCGCACGGGCACAGCAAGGAGTGGAAGGCCAAGGGCGGCGATTCGGCCAAGAAGTCCGCGGGCCTCGTCGACCAGGTGAAGAAGACCACGGGTGCGATCGGCTACGTCGAGCTGTCATACGCGATCGCCCGAGACATTCCCACGGTCTCCATCGACACCGGCGCAGGCACTCCCGTCGACGCCAGTGTCTTCACGGCCTCCAAGGCGATCTCCACTGCCAAGGTTGCCGGAAACGGCGACGACCTCGTGCTCGAGCTGGACTACGCCACCAAGACCCCGGGCGCGTATCCGATCGACATGGTCACGTACGAGATCGTCTGCGACAAGGGCAACAAGCCGGCCACGTGGCCCGCCACCAAGGCGTTCCTCACGTACATCGCCGGCGTGAAGGGCCAACAGGACCTGAGCTTCGAGGGCTACGCGACGCTCCCGGCCGCCATCGTGAACCAGGTCCGCAGCAAGATCAGCACTCTGTCCTGACCCGACCGGACCGCGAGACTTCAGCCGCCCGCGGTCACGGCCTTGAGCTCGTCCAGTGACTCCCGCATCAACTGCGCCATCGTGCGCTCCTCGCCCGCCTCGACCCAGCGTTCGAAGCCGATCTTGAAGACGGCGACCCCCGCCTCGGCGGTCAGGCTTGCGGCCGGCTCCGGCACGCCGCGTCGGCGCAGGGCGTCGGCGAGCGCGGCGGACAGTGAGGCGAGCTTGATCAGCTCGCGTTCCTGGAGCACCGCGTTCGCCACGATGACGGCGTGTCGCCGCCGGGCGTGTCCGTGGCGGCCGACGAACTCGGTGGAGACCGCATCGAGGCCGGCCGCGACCGCGTCGATCGGGGCCGCGGACTGCGGAGCCTCGGCGACCGCCTTCACAAACAGCTCCTGCAACGCACTGGAGCCGCCGAACAGCACCTCGCGCTTGTCGGCGTAGTGCCGGAAGAAGGTCCGCTCGGTGAGGCCGGCCCGGTTGGCGATCTCCGCCACCGTGGTCTGTTCGTAGCCGCGCTCGCCGTAGAGCTCCAACGCCGCTTTCGCCAGGCGTTCGCGCGCGTTCGGCTCCCATCTACCCATGGGCAGATCCTACGTGGTGACAGTCCCTGACATCACATGTTAGCGTCGATGACAGTCACTGACATCGACAGGTTTGGGGCTCTCCCATGCGCATCTTCGTGACCGGCGCGTCCGGCTGGATCGGCTCCGCCCTCGTTCCCGAACTCCTGGACGCCGGACATCGGGTCGTCGGGCTCGCCCGTTCCGACGCCTCCGCCGCCACCCTCACCGCCGCCGGTGCAGAGGTGGTCCGTGGCACCGTCGACGACCTCGACGTCCTGGCCGGCGCCGCCGCCGCATCGGACGGGGTGGTGCACCTCGCCTTCAAGCACGACCTCGCCTTCAGCGGCGATTTCCAGGGCGCCGCCGAGGCCGACCGGCGCGCCGTCGAGACCCTCGGCGAGGCGCTGGCCGGCACCGACCGTCCCTTCGTCCTCGCCTCCGGGCTGGTGGGCCTCAAGCCGGGGCAGGTGTCGAGCGAGCGGGACATGCCCGCGGTCGACGGCTCTCCTGTGTCCATCCGGTCGGCCACCGCCACGTCGTTGCTCGCGCTTGCCTCGCGCGGAGTGCGGTCATCCGTGGTGCGGCTGTCTCCGACCTGCCACGGCGAAGGGGACAACGGGTTCATGGCCACCCTGGTCGCCATCGCCCGGGCCAAGGGGGTCTCCGGCTACATCGGCGAGGGCGCCAACCGCTGGCCGGCCGTCCACCGTCTCGATGCCGCACGGCTGTTCCGCCTGGCGGTGGAGAAGGCCCCGGCAGGCGCGGTACTGCACGGCGTCGCGGAGGAAGGCGTCCCGATCCGCGACATCGCCGAGGTGATCGGCCGTCACCTCGATGTGCCGGTCACCTCGGTGGCTCCCGAGGCCGCCGTGGAGCACTTCGCGTGGCTGGGCCGCTTCCTGGCACTCGACGGCCCGGCGTCCAGCACCCTGACCCGCGAACTGCTGGACTGGCAGCCCACCGGCCCCGGCCTCCTCGATGACCTCGACAAGGGCCACTATTTCCACGCCCCTGCCACCGCCTCCTGACCACGCGGCCGTACCTGCGGACGGCGGAGGACAGGCCCTCAAGCGGGGCGACCGACCGCCGCCTGCCGGTGCGCCGGAGATCGAACGGGACGGCGGCCGGTACGCGGGAAGTCGCCGCGACGATCCGGGACTTCCTCGCTGACCACTGAGCGACGGCCCGACGGGACGCCGGGCCGGACCGGCCAGGAGGCGAAGGGCGTTCAGGTGCGGATGAGTTCCAGCGCCTGCCTCAGGTTGTGTTCGGCGATGCCGGCCATGAACGACCGGTCGGGGAAGTCGCCGTCGAGGAGCCGCAGCGGCCCCGCGGTCAGCGAGAGCCGCTGGGCCAGCAGATAGAGCGCGAGCCGGTCCTCGTCCAGCCCGTCGGCCGCCAACGGCCCGTAGGCGTCGTGCAGGCGGATCTCCAGGAAGACGTGCTCCCACTCGACGTCGAAGTACATCGCGCCCTCGATGTCGATCACCACCGGGTTCTTTTCCGGGTCCACCAGCACATGATCGGGGCCCAGTTCGCCGTGTACGACCGCGTACTCCGAGCGCGGCCGCACTGCCTCCGCCAGGCTCAGCAGCCGCTCCTCCAGTCGCTCGTGGGCCGCCGCGATACGCGGGTCGCGCGATGCCGCCTCGGCGAGGTCCCGCAAGGCCCGCTCCAGTACGACGCCCTCGCACGACGTCCCGCGTGACGTTCCGCCTGCTTCGATCACGGCCACCTTGCCGTAGCCGGGCGCCCGATGACGCCCCATCGCCTCCAAGGCCTCCCTGAGCCGGGTCACGACCGGAGCAGCCGCGCGGGGATCGCGGGCGAGCAGTTGTTCCAGGTTCTCGCCCGGGACGTCCTCGACGATCGCCAGGTCGGCCGGGCAGTGGGCGCCGTCGCGGTCGACCAGTCGGATCGCCGGGACGCGGACGCCGAGCGCTTCGAGTCGCGTGTGCGCGGCCTCGAACAGGTCGAGGCCGAGACCGGGCGAGAACGGGTCGGTGAGGTCGTCGTCCCCCTCGGCCGTCGGCCAGTAGTTCTCGGTGTCGTCCCACAGGTAGGCGATCGCGGTCGTCGCATCGTCCATCAGCAGGCGGTACACGCCCTTCTTGCTGCCGCCCGCGATCCGCCGGACCGTCTCCAGCCGCCGCCCGGCGCCGAGCGCGTCCCGCGCCGCAGTCGCCAACTGCTCCCGCGTCGCTGCCCTGAGCTCCACGTCCCGAACCGCCCCTTCGTCACGACAACCCGCGCACCTTACGGGAGCAGCGTTGCCCAGGCGATCGGTTTGTGCCGCCGATGGCGCCTTCGGGCGTGCCCCGTCGCTGTCCGGACTGCAGTGCGGTCCCTCAACACCAGTGGGGCCACTCCAGTCGGCTGACGACCCGTCACCAGGAGGTGCCCACGGTGTGACCCCGAGCGGCACGGGAAAGGCCTGGGCGTCCGCCGCGAGGAAGTGCTTCGCGGATACGGGCCCAGGCCGTCGCCCAGTGGATGGAGATCGTGCGCCTCGTCTTTCCCGGCTGATGCCGGCAGGCGATGCCTGCGTGCGCCGGCGTGGCGTCAGGCGGGCTGCGGGGCGGGCGTTGCCGGAGCGGCCGCGACCTTGCGGGTCTCGCGCATCATCAGCAGGCCGCTGACCACCATCAGTGTCGCGGTCAGGCAGTGGACACCGAGCGCCGTGGCCACGGAACCGTGGTGGGCCAGCACGGTGGCCATGTCGCCGTATGCGGCGAGGGCCTCCACCATCAGCACCCAGCCCAGCGCCCGTCGCTGGCCCGTCACCAGCAGGATGCCCAGGACCAGGGCCAGGACGACGTCGCGGATTCCCTTGATGATCAGGAAGCCGCCGCCGTCGCCGGACGGCCAGCTCGGCAGACCGAAGGTCGGCGCCGTCGTCTCGGGGCTCAGGATGAACTCGCCTCCGAACCAGAGGATGAAGAGGATGAAGGCGGCGACCAGGACGGTGTTGATCTTCTTCAGTAACACTGTTCTTCTCCTTGCGGGTCTTCGTCAGCTTGCTGAGATCGGTGAGCTTTGTGGAGCCTGCGGCGGCCGGGCTCAGGCGAGGGCGGCGACCAGCAGGGCGAAGGCGGCGACCAGCACGGCGACGCGGACGTAGTGGTAGCGGTTCCAGCGGTTCAGCTGCTGCTTCCAGTCGGCGGGCCGGTTGTCAGGGGTCCACGTCTTGTTGCGGTTGTTGATCGGGACGAGCAGCAGAATCGACATGATCACGCTGAGGATCAGCAGCGCGCCGGCGGTGACGACGAGGCCGGTCCCGTGGTGGTGCCACCCGGCGACAGCCCAGATGCCGGCAAGGACGAGTGAACCGATGTACCAGAACGGCATCACGGCGCCGAGCATCCGTCCCCCGTGGGCATGGCCGAGTTGGCCACTGTCCTCCGGGAGCGCGTCGAGGATCCGGTTGACGACGAAGGCGACGGAGAACTCCACCCCCACCATCACGCCGACGACCACGGTGGTGAAGACCTCGAGTGCGGTGAGCATGATGACCCCTCCTGAAATCTAGCATCGCTAGCGGATGAGGCAACGCTAGTACTGCTGCCGCTCGATTGTCTAGCGGTGCTAGGATTCGAATCATGTCGGTACAGGAACGCAAGCAGCGCGAACGGGCGGAGCGCGAGCGCCTCATCGTCGCGACAGCCCGCGAACTCGCGGAGCAGCAGGGCTGGGACGCGGTCACCACCCGCCGGCTCGCCGAGCGCATCGAATACAGCCAGCCGGTCCTCTACAGCCACTTCCGCGGCAAGCGCGAGATCATCGGCGCCGTCGCCCTCGAGGGTGCCACCGAGCTGGCCGGCGCGGTGCGGGCCGCGACCTCCGCCGCGAACGGCACGCGCGAGCGGGTCGCTGCGCTGGCCCGCGCCTACCTGCTGTTCGCCGAGCGCAACCCGGCGGTGTACGACGCCTTGTTCCAGCTCGACGGCGGCCTTGCGTACGCGCAGGACGACACCCCGGAGCCGCTGAAAGACGCCTTCGCCGCCCTGCTGGAGACCCTGGGCGAGGTCGCCGGGAACGGCGTCGACCCGGGGCTGTACACCGAGACCTTCTGGGCGGCCCTGCACGGCCTTGCCACCCTGACCCGGGAGGGACGGCTGCCGCCGGAGGACACCGAGCAGAGGGTGGAGCTGCTGGTGAGCCGGCTCGCCGTCATCTGACCCATCGTCCGGGCGGGCCCGCAGCCGGACGCTCGGGCCCCGCCGCTGCCTGCCTGCGGCAACGCTTCCCGTCCCGGACGGTGCGATGTCGTGCAGGCGCGCCGGCCACAGGCCCGGGTCGGTCTTCCGGGGGTGTCTTCGCGGTGGTCCGGCGCCCCCACTTCAACGCCGCCGCTCTCGCCGAGTCGGTATACGCAGCTTCGACCTGCTGTTGGCTGCAACTCGAAGCCGGGCCGGCCGGCCCCCTGCGGCCGCCGGGCCGTCAACTGCCAGGCCGCGGTCCAACGCGCCGGCACGCCGCTCCCGGCGGGCACCTCTGCGTCGACGGCTCCCGCAACCGACGCTGGGCTTCTCCGGTCGTCGCTCCGTTCCCCGGGCCAAGGGGTGTGATGATGCGTAGGGGTGTCGCCTCCGCTAGTTGCTTGCTTCAGGTCTCGTGGCGGATGCGGCTGCAACGGCCGTGGCCAGCGGGTCGCGGGCCGGGCGGCCGAGGAGGTCCGCGAGGTCGGATGTGGTGCCGTCCAGGAAGCCGTGTCGGACGGCCGTGGCTATCGAGGCGAGCATGGGCGGCTGGAACGGCAGCAGCCCCGGCGTCTCCTCAAGCAGTCTGCGCCGGTACTCGCCCAGGCTGATGGCGCGGTGCGGGACCCCGAGCCGTCCGGCCACCTGCCCGGCCGTGACCGGCGTACCGACAAGGTCGTAGACGCGTCCGCGGTGACGGGTCGGATCCGACGCGACGATCGCCGCGGCATCGGCGAGATCCTCTCGCGCGACGGCGGCCAGGGCGCCGTCCCCGAACGCCGTCTCCACAGCGTTCCCGGCCCACATGAGCAGACCTCCGAAGAGTTCGGCGTAGAGGCCGTTGCGCAGGATCGTCCATGGCAGGCCGCTTGCCTGGAGCAGGCGCTCGGTCGCTCGGTGCGCGAGGGCGAAACCCAGGTGGTCGCCGGCCTCGGTCAGGCTCGTGTAGACCACGTGCCCGACGCCGTCCCGGACAGCGGCATCCAGCACCGCCGCATGCCGCTCGACGACCTGGTCGTCCTCGCCGTAACCGGCGGAGATCAGCACCAGGGTCGACACACCGGTGAGATCGAGGCTCCCATGGTCGTCGAAGTCGAGGCGCCGCATCCCCGGGCCCGGCGTGCGGCTGCCGCCGCTCGCGATGACGTCACAGGCACGCAGGGCCGCAAGCGTGGCCGCGCCGAGGTTTCCGCTCGCTCCGGTCACCAAGATCATGTCAGTCGCAGTCTTCCGTCGTGGTTCTCATCGGTAACTACGCTTGATCCTTGACCGCACAACCACCGGCCACAAGAAGGCAGTTCGATGTCACTCACGCACACCGGGGTAACCACCACCCCCGCCGACCTCGAGCCCTGCGGACGCGAGGACCACCCCGACTGCGGCATCCGCGACGTCCTGGACCGCATCGGGGACAAGTGGTCGGTGCTCGTGATCGTCGAACTCGCGGGCGGTCCACGCCGGTTCCGCGAGTTGCAGCGCGCCATCGACGGCATCTCCCAGCGCATGCTCACCCTCACCGTGCGCAGGCTCGAACGGGACGGCCTCGTACTGCGCACCGTCTACCCGAGTGTCCCGGCCCAGGTCGATTACCGTCTGACCGAGACGGGGGCCGGCCTGACCCACTTGGTCAAGGCGCTCGCCGACTGGTCGCTTGCGCACCGTGCCGTCATCGCCGAGGCACGGCACGCGTACGACCGGGCCCACCCCGACCACGACATCCGCTGACGAGAACCGTCATCGGCGCACATGAGGGACCAGCGCCGGGACTCGAGCGCGGTAGGCGTCGTAGGACGCGCCGAACTGGCCGGCCATGAGGTCGTCTTCGATCCGGACCCGGCGCAGCAGCCACGGTATGGAGACCGCCGTCAAGGCGATCCAGACGCCGAAGCCGCAGGCGAGCATGGAGCCGGTGACCAGGCCGAGCAGGCCGGTGTAGATGGGGTGGCGGACCAGCCGGTAGGGGCCGTCGGTGCGCAGCTCATGGTGCGCCTGGACGGTCGGGACGCTGGCCCACATCGTGCCGAGAACCCAGCGGGCCCACAGCAGCAACGCGATGGAAGCGACGGCGAGCAGAGCGCCCAGCACGGCGAGTTCGGGCTGCCAGAACTGCAGATGGCGCCAGAAGCCCCGCGAGTGACGGACCAGTGTGGACACGGCAAGTGCGCCCGCGATCAGCAGAAGCCGGCGAGGCAACGTGCGTCGCAGACCGTGCGCCCAGCCGCGCAGACCGGCCCGGCTCTTCACGCCGAAGTAGACGGCGCCCGCGATCCAGGCCGCGACGAAGACCAGGACGCAGGCAGCGGTGAGCGCGACGAGTGCCGAGTGGAGAGAACC
The DNA here is from genome assembly GCF_053597275.1 of Streptomyces sp. NPDC001492. Lineage (NCBI taxonomy): Bacteria > Bacillati > Actinomycetota > Actinomycetes > Kitasatosporales > Streptomycetaceae > Streptomyces > Streptomyces sp. NPDC001492. The sequence goes on from NZ_JBSFHW010000002.1 coordinate 48,507, forward strand.
CATGCCTCAAGCCTGCTCCGCGCACCCAGTGGATCACCACCACCCACGGGTCGATGGAGAGACGTCCACCCACGGGCGGAGAGGCTGAGCCGGGGCCGAGCCCGTTGGAGGAGAACGAGCCAGGCCCTTTCGTCGCGCTGGCGCCCCCGACAGCGGCGTGCTCTCCTGGGAGTATCTGCAGGAGAGCACGCCGATGCGCCACATCCGGACTTCCGCCCTCGCATCCGCCCGGTCACCCGCGCCGACCGGAACGGGTGGGGGCCTGCTGCCGGCGCGGGATCTGGCGGTCGCCTGGCTTCTGGTCGTCCTGATCGCGGTGCCCGCCTGGGCGCTGACCATCGGGCAGGCCCGCGACATGGGGGTCGAGCCCGGCACGATGGGGATGGCGCTGCCGCTGTTCCTGCTGCTGTGGGTGACGATGATGGCGGCCATGATGCTGCCGTCCATGGCACCGGTGGCCATCACCTGGGTGCGGGGCATCGGCCGGCAGTCCTCCGGCTGGACGCGGACCCTGCGCACCGCCGAGTTCGTGGGCGGGTATCTGCTGGTGTGGACCGCGTTCGGGCTGCTCGCCTACGGGGCCCTCGCCCTCACCGGCCGCCTGGTGGACGACCGTCCGACCGCCGGACGCTGGATCGGTTCGGTGGCCTTCCTGCTCGCAGGCCTGTACCAGCTCGGCCCCCTCAAGTCCGTCTGTCTGCGGCACTGCCGCGACCCTCTCAGCCACCTGGTGCACTACGCGGGGTTCCGCCGGCCGGCCCGAGATCTTCGAGTGGGGGCCCACCACGGCACCTACTGCGTGGGCTGCTGCGCGGGGCTGATGGTCGTCCTGCTCCCGCTCGGGGTGATGAACGTGGCGGCGATGGCCGGGCTGGCCGTGGTGATCTTCGTCGAGAAACTGTGGTTCCGTGGTCCGCTGCTCGCACGGGCCGTGGGTGTCGCCTTCCTCGTGCTGGCCGCGCTCGCCCCGTTCCAGGACTGGCTGCTCCCGGGGCTGCAGGGGTCGATGCCGTCGATGGACGGTATGTGACTCACTTGCCCTCGAACGCCCGCCCGCCGGGCGCCCCGTCGGCAGCTGACGAAGCCCGCGTGTCTCCTTCCGTGAGGGAGACGACTGACCGCTCCCTGCCCAGCTACTCACCGTAGAACTGCGCCGGCCCGCCGAACGGTCCGGCCTCCCGGACGGAGAGGGTGCGCTCCACGGCCTCGGCCTGCTCCTCACCGGCCGAGTTGTCCACAACGAGTCCGCCCCGGGTCACTTTCCATGATGATGGCGGCGGAGCGTCGTCCATCACCCATCGGCATTTCGCGGTACGTCATTCCGGACCCGACGAAAAGAGAAGTAGGTGCCCTGTGGAAGCGATCGGCCACGCGCTGTCCATCGCCGGGTCGATGACCTGGGAGGTCACCTGGGCGCTGATCCTGGGATTCGCCCTGTCGGCCGTGGTGCAGGCGGTGGTGCGCCGGTCGACGGTCGTGCGGCTGTTGGGGGACGACCGGCCACGGACCCTCGCCCGGGCGGCGGGGCTGGGGGCGGCCTCGTCGTCCTGTTCGTACGCGGCCGTGGCCCTGGCCCGTTCGCTGTTCCGCAAGGGCGCCGACTTCACGGCGGCGATGGCGTTCGAGATCGCCTCCACCAATCTGGTGGTGGAGCTCGGCGTGATCCTCGCGCTGCTCATGGGCTGGCAGTTCACGGCGGCGGAGTTCGTCGGCGGGCCGATCATGATCATCGTACTCGCGGTGCTGTTCCGCCTGTTGCTGCGCGAGCGGCTGCTGAGCCGGGCGCGGGAGCAGGCCGAACGCGGGATCGCCGGGTCGATGGAGGGCCACGCGGCCATGGACATGTCGGTGCGGGCGGAGGGCGGCTTCGCCCGGCGCCTGTTCTCCGGGGACGGCTTCACATCCGTGGCGCACATCTTCGTCATGGAGTGGGCGGCGATCCTGCGGGACCTGGTGGCGGGGCTGCTGATCGCGGGGGCGATCGCGGCCTGGGTGCCGGACGACTTCTGGCGCACGTTCTTCCTTGCGGACCATCCGCTCGCCGCCAAACTGATCGGCCCGCTGGTCGGACCACTGGTGGCCATTGCCACGTTCGTCTGCTCGATCGGCAACGTGCCGCTGGCCGTGGTGCTGTGGAAGGGCGGCATCAGCTTCGGCGGGGTGATCGCCTTCATCTACGCCGACCTGCTGATCCTGCCCATCCTGAACATCTACCGGAAGTACTACGGCGCCCGGACGGCCGTCTTCCTCCTGGGCACCTTCTTCGCCGCGATGGCCGTCGCCGGATACGTCGTCGAGTTCGCCTTCGGCGGGCTCGGCCTGATTCCCGACCAGGCCGATGCCACGGTCCCCGAGGAAGGGATCACCTGGAACTACACGACCTGGCTCAACCTCGTCTTCCTGCTGCTGGCCGCGACCCTGCTCGTCCGGTTCTGGCGCACCGGCGGCCCGGCCATGCTGCGGATGATGGGCGGCTCACCCGACGCCGGGGAGCACGAGCACGGGCAGGGGCACACCCACAGTCCGCGTGAGACGTGAGACGGGTCTGTGGGATAACCCCCATGCGAGTCGACCTGCCTGCCGGATGGTCGGCGACCGGGTCGCTCCACAAGTCTGGACGTGGTCATTTCACCCGTACGGACAAGGGAGTTCAGACATGCAGACCCGTCGCGCCGCCCTGCTGTCGGCCATGGCAGCACTCGCCGTGTCGGCCGTCCCCGTACGGGCCGCGGCCGCGGCCGCCGAGCCGCGCACGGCCGGGCCGGTGCAGCTGAGGCTGCCCGCGCCCAGCGGACCGTACCCGGTGGGGACGGTCTCGTTGCGGCTCGTCGATGCCTCGCGGGCCGACCCCTGGGTCGCGTCGCAGCCGTACCGGGAGCTCATGGTCGGCATCCGCTATCCGGCCCGGACCGCCGGCGGCTGTCCGGCCGCACCCCAGATGCTTCCCGGCGAGGCCGCCGGGTTCGCGGCCCTGAACAGTTTCATCGATGTGCCGAGCAGTCGGGTCGACTGGGCCGCCACCCGCACGCACGCCCACCAAGGCGCCCCGGTCGCCCGGGACGGTGGTCCCTTCCCGGTCGTCTGCTACTCCCCCGGTGCCGGGGACCCGCGCTCCCTGGGCACCACACTCTGCGACGACCTCGCCTCCCGGGGCTACGCCGTGGTGACCCTCGATCACACCTATGACGCCTGCGCCGTCGAGTTCCCCGGCGGCCGCGTCGAACGCTCCGTCCTGCCAGCGGAGTTCGCCAAGGCGTACCCGGACCAGCAGCGCATCACCGCCCTGTTGCGCAAGACCATGGCCGTACGCGTGGCCGACACGCGCTTTTTGCTCGACGCACTGCCGAGCGCGCTGCCCCAAGTCCTGTGCGGGAGGCTGGACTTCGGCCGCATCGGCATGTTCGGCCAGTCGGCAGGCGGCTTCACCGCCCTGCAGACCATGCACGACGACCCGCGCATCGCAGCAGCGGCCAACCTGGACGGTGTACTCGCGTACGTCCAGGAGGACAGCACCCCCGGCAACCTGTCCACCGTCGCCGCCGAGGGCCTCGACCGCCCCTTCCTGCTGATCGGAAAGGACGGCAACGACCTCGGCACGGTGCCGTCCTGGCGGGCCCTGTGGCGCAACAGTCGCGGCTGGCACCGGGGCTTGAGCCTGCGGGGCGCACAACACGCCACGTACACCGACGCCGAAGCCATGATCCCGCAGATCGCCGGGCGGCTCGGCCTGCCCCGCAACACCGTCGTCGAGAACATCGGCACCATCGCCCCGCGGTGCGCGATCACCGCCCAACGGGCCTACGTCGCCGCCTTCTTCGACCGCTGGCTGCGCGGCCGTGACGACGGCGGCCTGATGGACGGGTCGTCCGGCTGCCCTCCGGAAGCGGGGCACTTCTGAGAGCTGAGCGGCAGCTGTCAAGAGCGGGGAATCGGTGGCCTGAACCGATACCGACCGCTACGTTGTCGCTTGCCCACAGGCGCAAGGGGGCGGTGGTCGAGGGGGCCGCCGGTCCAGGACGAGGAGCGTGCCATGACCGAGGAACCGGCCGTCGACCGTGAGGCCGTGCTGGCGCGGCTGGACCTGACCACCCCGCATTCGGCACGGGTGTGGAACTACTGGCTGGGCGGCAAGGACAACTACGCCCCCGACCGTGCCATGGGCGACCAAGTCCTGGAGTACTTCCCGGAGATCGTCGACTCGGCCCGGGCCGACCGGGCGTTCCTTGGCCGTGCGGTGCGCCATCTGGTCGGCGAGGCGGGCATCCGCCAGTTCCTCGACCTGGGCACCGGCCTGCCCACCGCGGACAACACACACGAGGTCGCCCAGCGGCTGGCCCCCGCGGCACGGATCGTCTACGTGGACAACGACCCGCTGGTCCTGGTGCACGCCCAGGCCCTGCTCACCAGCAGCCCCGAGGGCGTCACGGACTATCTGGACGGCGACGTCCACGAACCCGGACCGATCCTCGAAGGCGCCGCCCGGACGCTGGACTTCACACAGCCGGTGGCTCTCATGCTGCTGGGCATCATGCAGTTCGTCGGCGACGACGAGCAGGCGTACGAGATCGTCGACCAGCTCGTCGCCGCCCTGCCCTCCGGCAGCTACCTGGCGCTCGCCCATCCCACGGCCGAGGTCCACACCGAGGCCATGACGGCGGCGGTGGCCAGCTGGAACGAGCAGGGCTCGGCGCCGATGAAACTCCGCAGCCGCGAGCAGTTGCTGCGCTTCTTCGAGGGTCTGGAACTGCTGGAGCCGGGCGTGGTGTCGTGCTCGCGCTGGCGTGCCCAGCAGCCCGAGGTCGGCGAGATCGTCGACGTGACGCAGTTCTGCGGGGTGGCACGGAAGCCCTGAGGCAGCCCTTGAGGGCCGGTCGTCACGACCGGCCCTCAAGGATGTCGTGGGCCTTGCGGACGGCGTCGCGGTTCCAGCGGCGCTGCTTCTCCAGCTTCGGCCGGTTCTCGGCGATGAGCTGGTTCTGGATGCGTACGTCGACGGCGTGGACGGCGCGGACGTAGCCGGTCTGCTGCTTGCAGCGGGCGTCGGCGGTCGCCGTCTGCTTCTCCAGGGCCGAGGGTGCGTCGGGGTCCTGGGGCCGCGCGGAAAGCCGTGCCTCCAGTTCCTCGCGCCGGCGGTCCTCGCCGGTCTGCGCGTCCCCGGGGGTGGCGTAGTGGTACCCCGCCTTGCGCATGCAGACCGACCACGCCTTGTCCGCCTTCTTCCAGACGGGGTCCTTCATGCCCTGCTGGAGGCTCTTGGACTCCAGTTCCAGGACCGGATCCCTGCGGTCCTGCGGGTTGCTTCCGTAGATCGCACGGTCCGCCTCGCCGAGACAGCCGCGGCGCGGGATGCGGTGGCCGTGCACGGACTTCGGGTCGTCGCCGAAGAACTCGCCGGTGAGCGCGAGGTATTGGGAAAGGGCCCATGTCCTGTGCGGGTGGCGGCGCTCGTACTCGATCCGCGCCGCCTGATAGCCGTAGCGCGCGGCCTGCCGGGGGTCCTGGATGCCGTAGCGGAAGTCGTCGTCGGCGTAGGCGACGGCCGTGAACACGCCGGTGCCCGCCGGGCGTCGGGGCCAGTCGGGCAGGGGGTCGATGTCGAGGTTCTTCAGGTCGGCGAACCCGAGGCGGACCATGCACTGCTTGGCGAGCGTCCAGCGGGCCGTGCCGACGGTGTGTCCGGCGTCGGACATGTCGTACGCCGCCAGCGGCAGGAACCGCGGGTCGCTCGACGAGGTGGGACCGGCCTCGGGCGTCGGCGAGTCGGACGGCTGCTCGCACCCCGCCAGGGCGAGGGTGGAGGCCAGGAGCAGTAAGAGGGGGGCGGCTGCGCGCATGGGGCCAGCTCAACAGGGGCCGAGGGCGGCAGACCGTGGTGGAGGCCACAGTTCCGCGTCACAGCCGCATCACAGGTGTCGCATACGGCTTCGGACGCGGCTGGCCGCCCCCACCACGGCCGAGGTGAGGGCGGCGCGGCGCGGCGCCGGTCAGCGGGCCGCGAGAAGCTCCAGGGTGTCGATCACCCGGTTGGAGAAGCCCCACTCGTTGTCGTACCAGGCGACCACCTTGATGTGGCGGCCGTCGACGCGGGTGAGGGCCGAGTCGAAGATGGAGGAGGCCGGGTTGCCGGTGATGTCGGAGGACACCAGCGGGTCGTCGGAGTACTCCAGGACGCCGGCCAACGGGCCCTCGGCAGCGGCGCGGTAGGCGGCCAGGACGTCGTCCCGTGTGACGTCCCGGGCGACGGTGGTGTTCAGCTCGACGATCGAGCCCACCGGGACCGGGACGCGGATCGAGTCGCCCGACAGCTTGCCGTCGAGGCCGGGCAGTACGAGGCCGATCGCCTTGGCGGCGCCCGTCGTGGTGGGCACGATGTTGATGCCGGCGGCGCGGGCGCGGCGGGCGTCGCGGTGCGGGCCGTCCTGGAGGTTCTGCTCCTGGGTGTAGGCGTGCACGGTGGTCATGAAGCCGTGCTCGATGCCGGCGAGTTCGTCGAGGACGGCGGCGAGCGGGGCGAGCGCGTTGGTCGTGCAGGAGGCGTTCGAGACGACGGTGTGCAGCTCGGGGTCGTACGCGTCGGTGTTGACGCCGTAGGCGAGGGTGACGTCGGCGCCGTCCGACGGCGCGCTGACCAGGACCTTCTTCGCGCCCGCGTCGAGGTGGGCGCGGGCGGCCTTGGCCGAGGTGAAGCGGCCGGTGGACTCCAGGGCGACATCGACGCCGAGTTCCGCCCAGGGCAGCTGTGCCGGGTCGCGTTCGGCGAGGACCTTGATGCGCCGGCCGTCGACGACGAGGGTGTCTCCCTCGACGGTCACCGGGCGGCCGAGCCGGCCGGCCGTGGAGTCGTAGGCGAGCAGCCGGGCGAGGGTGGCGGGCTCGGTGAGGTCGTTCACGGCGACGATCTCGATGCTGCTGTCGCGTTCCAGCAGGGCACGCAGCACATTGCGTCCGATGCGGCCGAATCCGTTGATGGCGACGCGAGTCATGACTACCCCTTGGTGATCTCTGCGGCTCGTCTGGGTTCACCACCAGCCTGGCGTGCGGGGTCCGTGCGTGGCCGTGGCGTGAGCGCCATGGTTCGCAAGGATCGCGCCAGGGGCCTGGCTTTGGTCATTCGCCTCGGGTGAAGGTGCGCCGGTACTCGCTCGGCGTGGTCCCCAGGATGCGCTGGAAGTGCAGGCGCAGGTTGGCGCCGGTGCCCAGGCCCACGTCATTGGCGATCTGCTCGACACTGCGCTCCGAGCGTTCGAGCAGCTCACGGGCCAGGTCGATGCGGGCGCGCATGACCCACTGCATCGGCGTGTATCCGGTGTCCTCGGCGAAGCGCCGCGAGAAGGTGCGCGGTGAGACCGCGGCGTGCTGGGCGAGGGTGTCGAGACTGAGGGGTTCGTCGAGCCGGTGCAGGGCCCACTCGCGGGTGGCGGCGAAGCGCTCGCCGAGCGGTTCGGGCACGCTGCGCGGCACGTACTGCGCCTGGCCGCCGCTGCGGTAGGGGGCCGCGACCAGGCGCCGGGCCGCGTGGTTGGAGGCGGCCACGCCGAGGTCACCGCGCAGGATGTGCAGGCACAGGTCGATGCCGGAGGCGGCGCCGGCCGAGGTGAGCACACTGCCCTCGTCGACGAACAGGACGTTCTCGTCGACCTGGATCAGCGGATGCTTCTCGGCGAGGGCCCGTGTGTAGTGCCAGTGCGTCGTGGCGCGTTTGCCGTCGAGCAGGCCGGTGGCGGCGAGCGCGAAGGCGCCGGTGGAGATGGCGGCGAGGCGCGCGCCCCGCTCGTGGGCGGCGACCAGAGCGTCGACGACGGCCCGCGGCGGGTCCTCGCGGTCCGGGAACCGGTAGCCCGGCACGAACACGATGTCGGCCCAGGCGAGCGCGTCGAGTCCGTCCGCGACGTGGTACGCCAGCCCGTCGCCACCGGTCACCAGCCCGGGCGCCGCCCCGCACACCCGCACCTCGTAGGGCATGCTCGCGCGGGTCGTGAACACCTGCGCGGGAATGCCGACATCGAGCGGCTTCGCGCCTTCGAGGACCAGGACGGCGACGCGATGGAGGCGGGGGGTGGGCACGGGACCAGGGTACGAGGGGGGCGGGGCGGGCCCGGTCATCTGCGCCGGCTGTGCCGGGCGCGGGGCGAGCGGCCCACTGGGGCACCACCCGTCGGGGCACGGTTGCCGGCTCCGCGCAGGCCCGGCGGACCGTGGCGCGGGAAGTGTCGAACGCGCCGCTCCCCGATCGACGTGAGGGGTGACGGCAGACGCCCCCGGGCTTCAGGAGCACCCCTCATGACCGTGACCGCAGACCTGGCCCCCTCTCTCGACGGCTGTGTCGCCGGCACCAATGTCGCCGTCGGCACCTTCGTGCTCACCCGGGCGAAGGCCGCCGCCGACAGGAACGTCGGCATCGCGGGCGGGGCGAGCACGGTGCAGCAGTGCCTCGGAGAGGGACCTATCGACGAACTGCAGCTGCCCGTCGTGCACCTTGAGCCGGTCCGCGTGGTCGACACACCCCTCGCGACCCACCGCACGTACCGCCTGGGGAGGTGACTACTCCCCCGGGTAGCGGACTCCGATGTTCGCGCGTACGGCGTCCAGGGTCGCCATGACCGCGAGAGTGCCGTCCAGCGGGACGTACCGCGACTCGGTGAGGCCGGCGCGCAGGCAGCGGGCCACCTCCAGCGCCTCGTGGGTGTAGCCGTTGCCGGGGGAGGCGGGCAGGCGGATCTCCTCGGGCTCGTGGCCCTGGCGGTGCAGGGCGAAGCCGCCTGCGTGGAAGAAGTCGCGGGCGAACTCGATGCGGCCGAGGGTGCCGTTGACCGAGGCGTGCTGTGCCGTCTGGGTGCCGAGAGAGCAGGAGAGCACCGCGACGGCTCCGCTGTCGTAGCCGAGCAGGATGCCGGTGTTGTCGTCGACTCCTTGCGGGTTCAGGTGCGCCCATGCCGAGACGGCGTCGGGGGCGCCCAGCAGCAGGTGGGCGAAGGAGACGGGGTAGACGCCGAGGTCGAGCACGGCGCCGCCGCCCTGGGCCGGGTCGTGCAGACGGTGTGCGGCGTCGTAGGGCACGGTGATGCTGAAGTCCGCGTGGACGGAGTGGACTTCACCGATCGCACCGTCGGCGATCAGCTCCCGCATCCGCAGCACGGCGGGGTTGACGTACGTCCACATCGCCTCCATCAGGAAGACGTTCCGCTTGCGGGCGATCGTCACCAGGTCCTGTGCCTGGGCGAGGTTGAGGGTGAGCGGCTTCTCGCACAGCACCGCCTTTCCGGCCTCCAGGCAGAGGGCGGCTGCCGCGCGATGCGCCGAGTGCGGGGTGGCGACGTACACGACGTCCACCCCGGGATCCTCGGCCAGGGCCTGCCAGCTGCCGTGGGCCCGGGCTATGCCGTGCCGGTCGGCGAATCTGTGGGCGGCTTCAGCGGTGCGGGAGCCCACGGCGACGAGTTCGGCATCGTCGGGTATCAGGCGCAGATCCTCGGCGAAGGCGTGGGCGATGCCGCCGGTGGCGAGGACACCCCAGCGGACGGGGCGTGTTCCTGTCATGGGCTCGTGCCCTTCCCGTAGTGCGTCGCCACGATCCCGTCAGGCAGCCGTAGGGACAAATAACAAAGGCAAGGAGGTATTTCACTCCTTGCCACTCTCAACTTATAGCGCACAGGGGGCCTTGCGGCAAGGCCCCGGTCGTACCGCAGAATCTCCAGCCGAAGCCAGGACCTGCGCAAACGCAGCCTTGTTGAGGGGGGTTCATGATCGACGTGATCATTGCCGGGGGTGGACCGACCGGGTTGATGCTGGCGGCCGAGTTGCGTCTGCACGGCGTGCACGTGGTGGTCCTGGAGAGGGAGGCGGCGCCGACCACGTCTGTGCGCGCGCTCGGTCTGCATGTGCGCAGCATCGAGGTGCTGGACCAGCGCGGTCTGCTGGAGCGGTTCCTTGCGCGGGGCCGGCGCCACGACAAGGTCGGCGGCTTCTTCGCCGCCATCGACAAGCCCTGGCCCGCGGGGCTGGACTCCGCGCATGCCTATGTCCTCGGCATTCCGCAGCCCACCACCGATCGTCTGCTGGCTGGGCGCGCGATCGAGCTCGGCGCCGAGATCCGGCGCGGCTGCGAACTCACCGGGCTGAGCCAGGACGAGGACGGGGTTACTGCTGAACTGGCCGACGGCGCGCGGCTGCGTTCGCGGTATCTCGTCGGCTGCGACGGCGGCCGCAGCACAGTGCGCAAGCTGCTCGGTGTCGGCTTCCCCGGCGAGCCCAGCAGGGTCGAGACACTGCTGGGTGAGATGGGGGTAGCCGCGCCGCCGGAGGAGGTGGCTGCCGTGGTGGCCGAAGTCCGCAAGACGCAGAAGCGGTTCGGCGTCGGGCCCCTCGGGGAGGGAGTGTTCCGTGTCGTCGTGCCCGCCGAAGGGCCGGCCGCGGACCGTGCGGTTGCGCCGACCTTCGAGGAGTTCAAGCAACGGCTGCGGGCGGTCGCCGGCACCGACTTCGGGGTGCACTCCCCGCGCCGGCTGTCCTGCTTCGGCGACGCCACCCGGCAGGCCGAGCGTTACCGGGTGGGCCGGGTGCTGCTGGCGGGCGACGCGGCGCACATCCATCCGCCGACCGGCGGCCAGGGGCTCAACCTCGGCATCCAGGACGCGTTCAACCTCGGCTGGAAACTGGCCGCCGAGGTGGACGGCTGGGCACCGGAGGGGCTGCTGGACAGCTACCACGCCGAACGCCACCCGGTGGCCGCCGACGTCCTGGACAACACCCGCGCGCAGATGGAGCTGATGTCCACCGAGCCCGGCCCGCAGGCGGTGCGCCGGCTGCTGTCGCAGTTGATGGACTTCGAGGAGGTGAACCGGTACCTGATCGAGAAGATCACCGCGGTCGGGATCCGCTACGACTTCGGTGAGGGCCATGAACTGCTCGGCCGGCGCATGCGGGACGTACAGCTGAAGCGGGGTCGCCTCTACGAGCTGATGCACGGCGGCCGCGGGCTGCTGCTCGACCGGACCGGCCGGCTCTCGGTGGCGGGCTGGGCGGACCGGGTCGACCACGTCGTCGATGTCGGCGAGGAGCTGGAGGTGCCCGCGGTCCTGCTGCGGCCGGACGGTCATGTGGCGTGGGTCGGTGACGATCAGCGGGAGCTGCTCGGGCGGCTGCCCACGTGGTTCGGTGCGGCCGTGAGGTGAGCGCGGGCGCCGAGCTGCACACTCCGGGCACCTACCGCCTCCGTACGGCCTCCTTGGACGGCTGGGACAAGCGCGTGCCCCGGTGTTCACCTGCGCCGCGCGGCCGGGGGTGGGGGTGGGGCGAGGCCGTCGAAGACGATGGCCAGCATCCGGTCCCGTACCTCTTCGTCGAGGCGGGCGTGTGCCGAGGCTCGTGAGGTGGCGACGAGCAAGGCGTACACCTCGGGCAGTTCGGCGTCGTCCCGGACGGCGCCGGCGCGCTGGGCCTGCGCAAGCAGCGCACCGACGGCGCGACGCAGTCCGTCCGATGCCCGGGCGGCGTCGCCGCGGTCGTCCCCGCCGGCTTCCTGGAGGGCCTCGCCGATGGCGATCTTGCCGGTCGCGTCGGCGACGAGGTGGCGGAAGAAGTCGAAGAACGCCGTCCCCGAGTCCGTGGCGTGCAACAGCGCTTCCGCCTGCGCCCGCAGGCGGTCGAAGCGCTGCACCAGTACGGCTTCCAGGAGCGCCGCTTTGGTGGGGAAGTGACGGAACACCGTGGCGATACCGACGTTGGCCAGGCGGGCCACCTCCTCGGTGGACGCGGACTCGCCGCCCTTGCCGAAGACCTCTTCGGCGACGGTCAGGATCCGCTCGCGGTTGGTGCGCGCGTCGGCGCGTCGCGGCCGTCTGGCGCCGTTGTCCGGGCTGTCCGGGGTGGTCATCGTGCTTTCACTCATCCGCCGCTTTCCGAAGTCGCGACTCCGTACAATCGGAGTCCGCACTTCGGATAGTACTTCGATGCCCCCGCACGCCGGCACAGACGACAGGAGAGTGCCATGCCCCAAGTCCTCAGCCCGCGAGAGGTTTTCCTCGCGCTCGTGAACGGTGTCGCGGAGGGCAACTGGAAGGACCTGCCCGACCTGTACGCGGAGCAGACCCACGTCGTGCACCCCTTCGACCCGCTCCGCGCCGCCGCGCTCCGCACCCGCGAGGAACTGCGCGAACACTTCAAGCCGACCGATGGCGGCCCCCGGCTGCACCGCAGGGCCGCCAACATCACGATCCATGAGACGACCGACCCCGAGGTCGTCGTCGCCGAGTTCGAGTACCAGGGAACGGTCGAAGAGACCGGAGAGGCGTTCGCGCTGCCCGGCATCTTCGTCCTTCGGGTGCGCAACGGGGAGATCATCAGCTCCCGCGACTACTTCGACCATGTCACCGCCGCCCGAATCCGCGGGCAGTTCGACACCCTTGTCGCGGCCGTACAGAAAGGCGGTGCCGCTTCGGCCTGAGGCGGGCCCGCGCGAGGTGGGCCCCGGGGAGGTCCGCCGCCACCGCGAGCCGTGGGACGGCGGCGCCGATGTTCCGCACGCCGCAGGGCGTCCGGCTGAGTCCGGGCCGTGCTCGGCGCGTACGACCCCGGGGGCGATAATCGGTTGCCTCTTCGCGAGGGTGGTGGATGCAATGGCCGTCATGATCACCCAGGTGCGCCCGCCGCGGCGGGATGAGATGGACTCGTGCGGCCCCGGACGACTGCGGCCGCATCGTCGCTCGGGCGAGGCCGCCGCATGAATGCGCACGCCTCAGCACCTGGAGTGGACGGAGCGTCCGTCCTGATCGGCGCTCTCGTTCCGCTGACTCGGCCCGGCTGGGTCGAGGCAGGCCAACACCTGCTCGCCGGGCTCGAGTTGGGCGTCCGCGACGTCAACGAGACCGGCGGGATCGACGGAAGACCACTTGAGCTGGTCGTCCGGGACACCGCGGCCGATCCGCACAGGGCCGCGGCGGCCGTGGACGAACTGGCCGGCCTGGGCGTGGCTGCCCTGGCGGGTGAGTATCACAGCGTCGTCGCTCACGCCGCTGCCGCCGGGGCCGACGCCCTCGGTCTGCCGTACCTCTGCTCGTCAGCGGTTCTCGACGCGCTCACCGAACAGCCGACGCGATGGGTCGCCCGGCTCTCCCCGCCGCAGTCGCGCGGCTGGCGGACCTACGCGGACTTCCTGCTGGCCGCGGGCCACCGTCGTATCGCCGTAGCGGCCCAGCAAAGTGTCTACTGGGCCGCCGGGACCCGCGTTCTGCGTGCGCATCTCGCCGCGCGCGGCGGCACCGTCATCGAGCTCGACATGAGCGCGCTCACCCCGGCGGCCGTGTGCGACGAACTCGCCGGGAATCACGCGACGGCCCTCCTGCTTCTGGTCGGCCACCCGGAGCCCGCCGTGCCGATCGTCCGGTCCGTCCGCCGCGACCAGCGCCTCGCCGGGATCATGATGGGCGCCCCGGCCGGGCAGCCGGAGTTCGCCGGATGGGCGAGGCTGCTGGGCGACGACGGTGCCGCGATTCCGTTCCTGCGCTACCTGCGCGAGCACCTGAGCCCCCTCGGCGCCCGGGTCGAGACGGCCCTTCGCGAACGGCTGGCCGTAGCGCCCTCCTTCGTCGGCTTCGAGGGCTACGACACGATCGCCGTCCTCGCCGATGTGCTGCGCTCGCACGGCACGGACCCCACGCGCGCCGCCGAGTCCTGGCCGCGCGTCGCGGTCGAAGGAACCCGCGGGCTGATCCGGTTCTCCCGGGTACCGGGCATCGGCGTGTGGCAGTGGGCCGAGCCGCCGATCCAGGTCGTCGACCGGGATCCCGGGCAGCCCGACCGCTTTCGGGTCCTGCACACCGGCTGAGGGGACATCAGGACAGGATCTCGATGTACCCGTCGGTTCCGTGCACGCGGATCCGCTGCCCGTCCCGGATCAGCCGGGTGGCCTGCTCCACACCGACGACGGCCGGCAGGCCGTACTCTCTGGCGATCACCGCGCCATGGGTCATCAGGCCGCCCACCTCCGTCACCAGGCCCGCGATGCCCACGAACAGCGGTGACCAGCTGGGGTCCGTGAAGGGCGTGACCAGGATGTCGCCCGCTTCGAGTTCGGCCTGCGCCATGTCCAGGATGACGCGCGCCCTTCCCTCGACGGTCCCGGCGGACACCGGCAGGCAGATCAGGGCGCCGGCCGGTACGTCGTCGCGCCGGTACGCCCCGGTGACGGCCTCGCCGTCCGAAGTCAGCACCCGCGGCGGTGTGAGCGCCTGGTAGGACCGGAACGCCTCCTTGCGCTGCTGGATGAGCCGGTGATCCACCTGGTGCGAGCGGACGACGTCGTGGAGTTCCTGGAACGTGAGGTAGAAGATGTCCTCCTGCTCGGGGAGCACGCCTGCCTGCACGAGCCGCTCGGCCTCCGCCAGCAGGGCCTTCTTGTAGACGAAGTAGCGGCTGATGATGCCGTACTTCGGGTACTCCCGGTATCCGATGAAGGCTCTGACCTGGTCGATCATCCGCTTGGTCGCGTCGGCCTTCCGGTCCCCGTCCGGCAGGTCCCGCAAGCGTGCCAGCACGTCCTGTTCCTTCTGCTGTGCCTTCTGCCGCCCCTGCTCGAAGCGCCGCGCGGCGGCGCCCGGTTCGAAGTTCCTGACGTTGTCGAGGATCACGGACACCAGAGTGCTGGGGCGCTCGCGCCAACGAGGCCTCGTGATGTCGATCTCGCCGACGCAGCGCATGCCGTACCGGTCGAGGTAGGCCTCGATGGCATCGCGGGCTTCGGCTCCGCCCGTGAGCTTCCCCAGTCCGTCCAGGAACCCCTCGTCCTCGACGCCCTGCAGGAACGCCACCACCTCCGGATACGGGCGGATCACGTCCGCGACGTCCAGCAGCGCCAGTCCCATCTCCGAGGTGACGTTGTCGGGCGCGGACAGCGTGAGGGTGTCGGCCGCGTTCTTCTCGCCCAGCCATTCCTCCAGCTTGTCGTTGAGCCACCACGTGGCCTCCATGCCCGCCATGATCGCCTGCATGTTCAGCGGATCGCTGAGGACCCGCTTGTGCTCCTCGAAGGCCTCCAGCAGGAAGTCGAACAGCGCCGCTCCGGACCTGGTACGGATGTCGCGCTCCAGGGCGGCGATGGACGCCCGGCTGCGCTCGATCAGCTCGCCGACGATCGCCGGATCGGCCTCGGTCGGGGCGGACGGGCCGCCGGCCGGTGGCCCGACGGGACCCGCATCCGGGAGCGACGGGATGAAATCGCCCCGCTCCAGGACGGTTTCGAGAGCGTCCCTGATCAGCGGGTCACCTCTGCCGACAAGGTCCAGGAGAGCCGTGCGGCTCGCGGGCGAGGCCAGGCGACGGGTGGCGTCGACGAACAGCCTCCCGCCGGCCTCGTGCATCGGTGCCATGGCTGTCAGCTGCCACACGGAGATGCCCAGGGGCTTCATGGGGTCGGTCATCATCTGCTGATGTCCGACCGAGAGATAGACGTGATTCTCCTCGTCGCCGCGCTCGGGGACGGGGAACAGCGTGGTGATCGGCCGGCTCTGAACGATCTGGAAGCCGTCGTCGACCAGGCACCATTCGATGTCCTGCGGGCGGCCGAAGTGCGCCTCGATCCGCCGCCCGAGCCGCACGAGTTGTACGGCCTGCGCATCCGTCAGCGCCGGCTGCTCCTGGCGCTGCGAGTCGATCGCCACTTCCTGTGTGCCGCCGGCCGGCAGGGCCTGAACGGCGCGCTGTTTCGCGGCGATCGTCCTGGCGACGACTTCGCCGTCTCGCACCTTGAAGACGTCCGGGTTCACCAGGCCGGAGACCAGCGCCTCCCCGAGGCCGAAGCCGGCGTCCACGGTGGCGACCTTCCGGTCGCCCGTGACCGGGTCCGCCGTGAACAGGATGCCGGCCGCATGCGGGAAGGCCATCCGCTGCACGACCACGGCCATGTGGACCGTGCGGTGGTCGATGCCGTTGTGCTGACGGTAGGTCACGGCCCGCTCGGTGAACAGCGAGGCCCAGCACCGGCTGATGTGCTGCAGGATCGCCGGGGGTCCCACGACGTTGAGGTAGGTGTCCTGCTGGCCGGCGAACGAGGCCGTCGGCAGATCCTCCGCCGTCGCACTGGACCGGACGGCGTAGGCGGCCTGCTCGCCGAAGCGGCCGAGCGCGCCGGTGATCGCCGCCACGAGATCGGCCGGGACGGCGGTCTCCTCGATGGTCCGGCGGATCCGCGCGCTGAGCGTGCGGATCGCCTCCCGGTCGTCCGGGTTGGTGCGCGAGAGCTCCTCGAGCCGCTCGTCGACCGACGGCGCGTGAGCCAGGATCCGGCGGAAGGCGTGGGTCGTCACACAGAACCCACCCGGTACGTGGATGCCTTCGATCCGCGCCAGCCCGCCCAGGTGCGCGCCCTTGCCGCCGACGACCGCGACCCCCGTCTCGTCGACGTCCTGCAGGTCCAGCACGTACTGCTCGGTCACTGATTGCTCCCCGTTTCCGCAGGTTGTGGCACCGGCCGACGATTCTGCACGGCGACCGGGGCCTTGCGGCAAGCCCCCCGGTGCGCTATACGTTGAGAGTGGCAAGGAGAGATCTCTCCTTGCCTTTGTTTTTGGCCCGCCGCCTCCCAGGGGCTCTTCGCCACTGCTCGGGGCCGTCGCGGTCGCCTCCGGGACGCACGGCGCCTACGCCGAACACCTCGTCGCCGGCGTCGCCCATGCAGGGCACTTCACACCTGACAGCCGGGCCCGCCGACCCTCCAGGTCGGCGGGCCCGGTGCACTGCGGTAACCGAACCAACTCAGCGGACGGTGGAGCCCGCCTTCAGCGGGCGAGCGGCTCGTAGTCGAACCAGTCGAAGTGGACGGCGCCGGTTGCGGCGAACATTCCGAGGACGCGGCCGGTGAAGCCGCCGGCGACCTCGGTGGACAGGTATTTGCCGTCGAGTGAGGCGAGTTCGGCGAAGGAGCCGTCCGGTTCCTCGATCCCCAGCGAGACGATGTCGGGGCCGGTGCGTGCGTCGCTCAACGTCTCGACGGCGGCCACCTCGACACGGAGGACCACAGGTCCGGGCGGTACGGGTCGGGAGGCCACGACCGTGCTCAACGGGCCGATGCGTGCGCGTACTTGGACCTCGCCGGAGGCCGCCTCGATGTCGTAGTGGTGCTGCTCGTCGAGGCGTACGGCCAGACCGCCGCTCCCCTCCCCCAGGTCGATCAGGGTCCGCGCCCGGCAGGACAGATGCTGCTGCCGTCGGCCGACGAAGGTCACGTCGGTGTCGTCGAGCGAGGCTCCGCGGGCGCGCAGGGTCAGCCAGCCGGGCCGGTCCTTGGTGGTGCAGTCCTCCGCGGGGCGACGGCGCAGGGAGACCCAGTGCGGGGCCAGTTCGGTCAGGTCGAAGTCGTCGCGGACCGGCGTGACGGGGCCGGGCTGAAGCGGCCACGGGGGCGCGGGCGCGTCGAGGGACAGTTCACCCACGACCGGCCAGTCGTCCACCCAGGTCACGGGTGCCAGGAACGTCTCGCGGCCCAGCACGTGCCAGCCCGGGGTTCCGCCACCCGGCCGTACTCCGAGGAGCACCATCCACCAGGAGCCGTCGGGTGCCTGGACGAGGTCGGCGTGGCCGGTGTTCTGGATGGGGTGGTCGGTGCCGCGGTGGGTGAGGATCGGGTTGGCCGGGCACGGCTCGAAGGGGCCGTCGGGCGTGCGGGCACGGGCGATGGAGACGCCGTGGCAGCGCTCGGTGCCGCCTTCGGCGATGAGCAGGTACCAGTGGTCGCCGATCCGGTACAGGTGCGGTGCCTCGGGGGCCTTGGCGCCGGGCATCCCGGACCAGAGTTCGCGTGCGGGCCCGAAGGTCTCCCCGGTGTACGGGTCGAGGCGGACCTGCGACACCCCGGCCACCGTGCACCAGCAGGTGCCGTCCTCGTCCCAGGCGAGGTCCGGGTCGATGCCGGGGACTTGGGGCAGCAGGACCGGATCGGACCAGGGGCCCGCCGGGTCGGTCGCCGTGACCAGCAGATTGCCGTCGCCGCTGACGTTGGTGACGATCAGCCAGAAGCGGCCGTCGTGGTGGCGCAGGGTGGGCGCGTAGATCCCGCCCGAGGAGCGCGAGTCCGGCGGCAGGCGCAGTTGGCCGGGCCGGTCCAGCGCGTTGCCGATCTGGGTCCAGTGCACCAGGTCCCGGCTGTGGAAGAGGGGCACGCCGGGGAAGTACTCGAAGCTGGAGCAGGCGAGGTAGTAGTCCGCGCCCACCCGGCAGATGCTCGGATCGGGGTGAAAGCCGGGGATGACGGGGTTGTTGACGGTGGTGGTGCGTGTTTCGGGCCTGCTGGACACCCTGATCGAACCCTTTCAGTTGTGGTGCAGTCGTAGGACCGCGATCGAGTAGGGCGGCACGGTCTGACGGGTGGCGCTGCCGGTGGTGGCGGAGCCGATCGAGGTGGCGTTCTTCAGGTACGCGTACACGGTCGGGGGGGGCCGAGGACGGGGTGAACCCGCTGTAGGAGAGGGTGACCGTGGCGGCGTTGGCGGGGTCCTTGTTGATGAGCAGGACGCTCACGTCGCCGTTCGCGCGCCGCACGGCGTGCGCGGACACCAGCGCCGTCGAGCCGGCGGCGCGGACCAGACGGTCGCCGGGAGCGCCCAGCTTGGTGATCATCCGGGCGCCGTAGTAGGGCGGGAAGGGCGTGTTCAGCGGCGGCTCGCAGGAGGCGCCGCTGGAGAGGATTCCTCCGTCGTCGTAGTCGGTGGCGCCTTCCACGGTGGTCACGTGACTGCAGTCGGTGCCGTTGTGCAGGTCCCACCAGTCGAGGGTGAAGGCGCCGTTCTCCAGCCACGTCAGGTACTCGTCCGGCGCGAACAGCCCGTTCGGGGAGGTGTCCTTGTAGGCGTTGGCGTTGGCCTCGGTCACCGCGATGCCCACGTGGGGCGCGTTGCTCCCGGCGTACTGCTTGATCAGTGACCGGAGGGCCGCCGCCATGCCGGGGATCTCCGCCTGGGGTTTGCCCAGCAGGTCGGCCTGGCTGTTGCCGGTCGGGTAGTGGTGCACGATCACGAAGTCGATCCTCGGGCCGGCGATCGAGAGGACCGTGTGGTTCCAGTCCATCGTGTCGCCGGGCCCGGTGATGCCGTCGGGCCAGGATCCCGGCGTGGTCAGCACGGCCCCGATCTTGATGGTGGGGTCCACGGCCTTCATCGCGGTGGCGTACCGGACGAGGTTGGTCGCGTACGTCGTGGCGGTCTTGCCGGCGTGGTGGTCGGTCTCCCAGGTGGCGCCGTAGAGGCCGTTGCCGTAGACCTCGTTGCCGATCTCCCAGTACTTCACCCCGTAGCCCTTGGTCACGTTCGCGTACCGGACCCAGCCGGCCGCCTCCTCGGGGGTGCCCGAGCCATAGTCGGCGGTGATGATCGGCTGTGCTCCGGTGGCGCGCACCGTACCCATGAAGGTGTCGAAGTCGGTGTTCGGCGCGACGTATCCGCCCTCGACGGTGTGCGTCTGCCAGTGGTACCCGTCGGCGTAACTCCCGCCCGGGTAGCGGACCATGCCGACGCCGGCGTCCTTGAGCAGGCCGGGAACGGACGGGTGGTTCATGTCGCCGTCGTAGACCGCGACGTTCATGCCCACACCGGTGGCGGGGATACTCGCCAGGATCCGGCCGGCGTCCACCGACACGGAGGCGGTGACCGCGGCGGAAGCGGCCCGCGCCGGCGGGGTGGCGGCGGTGACGGAGCCCGCCGCGGCCAGCGAGACGGCTGCAAGAAGCCCTGTCAGCCGGGTGCGGTGCCTTTGGACCAGCCTGCGCATGTGCCCTCCGGCGGGATGACGTGCGGGCGGGAGACGCGCACCACGGTCTCCGAGGCTGACGGCGCTTGGCAAGTGTCGTGGGAGAGATACGAAAGTTTCGGATCCTTCGGGGGTCCTACTTCAACGGAGCGGTACTCCCCCGGACCGTCAGGGTCGTCGCGATCTCCAGTCCTGCCTGGGGCGCCTGCTCGCCGCGGCCGAGCGTGAGCGCCAGCTCGGTCGCCGCCACCGCCATCTCGGTCAGGGGCTGGTGGACGGTGGTCAGCGGCGGATCCACCCAGGCCACGACCGGCAGATCGTCGAAGCCGACCACGCTCAGGTCGTCCGGGATGCGCAGACCGGCCTCGCGGGCCGCCTGGTAGACACCGAGCGCCTGGAGGTCGTTGGCGGCGAAGATCGCCGTCGGGCGTTCGGGCAGGGCCAGGAGAGTGCGGGCCGCCTCGTAGCCTTCGTCGCGGGTGAGGCCGGCATGCACGACGATCTCCGGATCGACCGGCAGACCCGCGGCCCGCATCGCCGAGCGGTATCCGTCCAGCCGGGCGGAGCAGCACAGCTGACCCTCCGGGCCGCTGATCATCGCGATGCGGCGGTGGCCGAGTTCGGTGAGGTGGCGGGTCGCGGCGCGGCCGCCGGACCAGTTCGTGGCACCCACGTAGGGGACGTCGTCCGGCAGCTCCATGATCGGGTCGAAGACGACGAACGGGATGCCCTTCGCGGTCAGTTGCTCACGTTCGGCCTCGGAGAGCTGCGCCACCGACAGCACGCAGTTCGGGCGCCGGGCGACCGTGTCGTCCCAGGCGGGCGCCGCACTGTCGTGCAGGCCGAACTCGGAGACCATGACGCCGACGCGATGGCGGCGCGCCACCCGCTCCACGCCCCGGATGATCTCGACCGCCCACATGTCCTTGAGTTCGCGGAACACCAACTCGACGACATTGCTCCGGCCGGCTCCTGCGGGCTTGCGGTAGCCGTACCGGTTGATCAGCTCCTCGACGCGGGCACGGGTGCCGGCGGACACGCCCGACTTTCCGTTGAGCACCTTGGAGACGGTCGGCACCGACACCCCCGCCGACTCGGCGATGTACGCGATCGTGACCGACTTGGGTGCGGCACGCTCCTCGTGCTGCCGATCCGCCGGTCCGTCTGCTGCGTTGTCCGCCAAGATGGCCTTCCCGATCGTCGAACCGTTCGCACCCGACGCGGCCTGGCGCGAAACCCGGTTGCGCGGCGTCGTACAGGTGTCGCCCCGTCATTCTCGCATTTCTCACCGACGGACCTGTGACCCCGACCACACCCTCGCGTTAACTTCTCCGCCGCTCACAGCGAAAGTTTCCATCGAACCCGGTCACGTTTTCCTATGTGGTCTGCTGATGCCACACAGGTCGGGGGGCGCGGAGGCACTCGGCACGGACCGGCCGTGCCGAGTGCCTCCGCGAGAGGCTCTGCGTCAGTGCAGACCGCGCTCCAGCCGCTCCGCCACCAGCTTCACGAAACGCGCGGGCTCCTTGGGCTGGCCGCCCTCCGCGAGCACGGCGAGACCGTGCAACAGCTCGGCCGTCTCCACGAGTTCGGTGCGGTCCTCGCGCTCCTGGTACGCCTGGTTCAGGCCCTGCACGAGCGGATGCGCGGCATTGAGTTCGAGGATGCGCTTGGTGGGTGGGACCTCCTGGCCCATGGCCCGGTACATGTTCTCCAGCGCCGGGGTCAGGTCGTGCGCATCGGAGACGACACAGGCCGGGGAGACGGTCAGACGCGTCGACAGGCGGACGTCCTTCACCTCCTCGGCCAGCTGCTCCTTCAGCCAGCCCAGCAGACCGGCGTAGGCCTCCGTCTGCTTCTCCCGCTCGGCCTCGGCCTGTTCGTCGCCCTGGACGTCGAGGTCGATCTCGCCCTTGGCGACGGACCGCAGCGCCTTGCCCTCGAACTCGCCCACCGCATCGACCCACACCTCGTCGACCGGGTCGGTGAGCAGCAGGACCTCGACGCCTCGCGCCCGGAACGCCTCCATGTGCGGGGAGTTCTCCAGGCTCTGCCGGGACTCGCCGGTCATGTAGTAGATGTCGCTTTGGCCGTCCTTCATCCGCTCCACGTACTGCTGGAGGGTGGTCGCCTCGTCCTCGGAGTGCGTGCTGGCGAAGGACGCGACGGCGAGCAGGGCGTCACGGTTGTCGGGGTCGCCGAACAGCCCCTCCTTCAGTACGGCGCCGAACTCCCGCCAGAACGCCGTGTACTTGTCGGGGTCCTTGGCCTTCATCTCCTTGACCGACGACAGCACCTTCTTGGTCAGTCGGCGCTGGATCATCCGGATGTGCCGGTCCTGCTGGAGGATCTCGCGGGAGACGTTGAGCGAGAGGTCCTGCGCGTCGACGACACCCTTGACGAAGCGGAGGTACGGCGGCAGCAGCGCCTCGCAGTCGTCCATGATCAGCACACGCTTGACGTAGAGCTGGAGCCCGCGCCGGAAGTCCCGGGTGAACAGGTCGTGCGGGGCGTGGGCGGGCAGGAAGAGCAGGGCCTGGTACTCGAAGGTGCCCTCGGCCTGCAGACGGATGGTCTCCAGGGGGTCGCGCCAGTCGTGGCTGACGTGCTTGTACAGCTCGTGGTACTCGTCGTCGGAGACCTCGTCGCGCGAGCGGGCCCACAGGGCCTTCATCGAGTTCAGCGTCTCGGGCTCGGGCGTGTCCTCGCCCTCACCGCCGGGCTGCGGGACCAGCCGGATCGGCCAGGTGATGAAGTCGGAGTACCGCTTGACGATCTCCTTGATCTTCCAGGTGGAGGTGTAGTCGTGCAGCTGGTTCTCGGAGTCGGCCGGCTTGAGGTGGAGCGTGACGGCGGTTCCCTGCGGTGCGTCGTCGACGTTCTCCAGGGTGTAGGTGCCCTCGCCGCGTGAGGACCAGCGGGTGCCGCCGGCCTCCCCGGCGCGCCGGGTCACCAGGGTCATCTCGTCGGCCACCATGAAACCGGAGTAGAAGCCGACGCCGAACTGTCCGATGAGCCCCTCGGCCCCGGCGGCGTCCTGGGCCTCCTTCAGCTCCTTGAGGAAGGCGGCCGTCCCGGAGTTGGCGATGGTGCCGATGAGGTTGCCGACCTCGTCGTACGACATCCCGATGCCGTTGTCCCGCACGGTGAGCGTACGGGCGTCCGGATCGACTTCGATCTCGATGTGCAGGTCGGAGGTGTCGACGTCGAGGCTGTCGTCCCGCAGCGCCTCCAGACGCAGCTTGTCGAGCGCGTCGGAGGCGTTGGAGACGAGTTCCCGTAGGAAGACATCCTTGTTCGAGTAGACCGAGTGGATCATCAGCTGGAGCAGCTGACGGGCCTCTACTTGGAACTCAAACGTTTCGGTCGGCATGGTTCGTGTGTCCTCGCAGGTCCCTAAAGTGCCAGGTCAGATGAGAGTCACTGTAAAACATGCCGGGCGGCCAGCTGGGTGACAGGTCGTCAAAAGCCCGCCTGACGACAGCAATTCGCCCGCAGCATCTGGCGTAACGCACGTGTCACCAGATATGTCATGTCTCGGTCATCATCGGCACGCCCGTGCCGGAGTGAAGGGAACCCCCCGTGCGCCTGCGCCCCCTGCGCGTCCTGTGCTGTTCCGCCGCCCTCGCCCTGTCCACGCCCGCCCTGCTGCCCGGAACGGCCTCGGCGGCGGTCCCCGCCTCCTCGGTCTACCTGCAGAACTACACCACCGGCCGCAACGCCGCCGACGCCGGCGGAACCGTCGCCGCGCACCATCCCAAGGGCAACGAGGACCACCAGCAGTGGACCCCGGTCGCGGTCGGCGGCGGCTACCAGCTGCAGAACGCCGACGAGTCCGGCACCTGCCTCGGCCGCAGCGGAACCTCCGCGGTCACCGCCGCCTGCGGGGCGGACGGCACGACCTGGACGATCACCTCCGGCGCCGACAGCACGTACGCCATCACCGCCCCCGGCACCTCGCAGTACCTCACCGGCTCCGCCTCCGACGCCGCAGCCGTGCAACTCGGCTCGGCCGGCGACCTCGCCCGCTGGTACCTCACCCCGGTCGGCTATGCGACCTCGGCGATGCCCTCCGCCGACACCCGCACCCTGGACCAGGTCACCTTCCTGACCGCGCACAACGCCTTCGCCAACGGCGTCGACGGCAACTTCGCCACGTGGCCGGTCAGCTGGTTCCCCAACCAGAACTACGGCATCAGCAGGCAACTGGCCGACGGGGTACGCGGCTTCATGCTCGACGACTACACCGCGGGCGGGCAGGCCGTCCTCTGCCACAACAGCTGCGACGGCGTCAGCAGCCCCGTCCCGCTCGCCACCGACCTGCAGCGCATCGTCGACTTCCTCAAGGCCCACCCCGGCCAGTTCGCCACCGTCTTCCTGGAGGACTACGCCTCCTCCGACGTGCTCAAGTCCTCCCTCGCCTCCGTCAGCGGCCTCTCCGACGTGCTGTACCGGCCCGACCAGGAGGGCGTGGCCACCAAGGGCTGGCCGACCATGGCCGACCTCGCCGCCCGGGGCAAGCAGCTGCTGATCTTCAGCGACCGGACCCGGGCGAGCGACACCGCAAGCGGCTGGAGCACCCGCGACACCTTCGGAGTGATGTACCAGCGCGAGTGGACCGTGGAGAACTACTGGTCCATGGGCGGCGGCATCGGCACCTCGGACTGGTCCTGCTACAGCCGCTGGGACACCCGCCCCCTCACCACGGACTCGCCCGCCTTCCACCCGCTGTTCGTGATGAACCACTTCCGCGACTACACCATGGGCTCCACCGCGCAGACCGACAACGGCAAACTCCTCAACCGCGCGCAGAACTTCTGCACACCCGCCGCCCGCAAGAAGCCCAACTACCTTGCCGTGGACCGCTACGACCTCGGTTCCCCGAGCCCGCTCACCACGGTGGGCAGCCTCAACACCTACATCCTCGCGCCGGGGCAGTGATCACCAGCACCGCGACACCCTCGCGGCGGCAGGGCGACCGTCAGGGACTCGCAGCTGGATAAGGTCGGGGCGTGGACCCCAGCAGTGGACAGCCGCCGGACGACGCGTTCGCCCGGGAAGCAGAAGGCGGGCTGTCAGCCCGGGTGGACCGGGCCCTGTGGTGGGGGTCCGGCGGTCTGGTGCTCGGTGTTCTCGGCACCTCGGTGCTCGTCGCGGGCGCGGATCGCGGCTGGCGGCCGGTCGTGGGCCTCGCTCTGGTCCTTGTGCAGGTCTGCGCCCTGAGGTGGCAGGCCCGCGCCCCGGTCGCCGTACTGGCTGCGAACGCGGCGACGGGGCTCGCGGTGTGGGCGCTGCTGCCCGCGGTGTCCTTGACGGGGGCACTGCTGGCGGCGCAGGTCACGCTGTGCGTGCTGTCGGCCACCAGTCCGCGGAGCGTGTCGGTGCGGGCGCTCGCGGCGATGTGCCTGCCGGCGCCGCTGGCGTTCCCGGCCGGCGGCCCCGCGGGGGTGGCGGTCTATCTGCTGGCGGTGGTCCTGGCATGGACCGCGGGACAGTGGCGCAGGGCGCAGCAGTCACGAGCGCGGGCGGAGATGCGTCGGGCCGTGGTGGAGGAGCGGGCGCGGATCGCGCGCGAGGTGCACGACGTCGTGGCGCACACCCTGTCGGTGATGGTGGTTCAGGCGGGCGCCGCCGATGATGTGTTCACCCAGCGCCCCGAACAGGCTCGTGAGGCGTTGCGGGCCATCGAGACGGGCGCCCGTTCGGCGCTGGGTGAACTACGCCTGCTGCTAAGGGCATTCGGGCCCGAGGAGGCGCAGGGCGAGAACCGGGAGCCGCGGGAGCCGGGGCCCTCGCTCGCGCGCCTGGACGAGCTGGCCGCCACCGTGCGCGCGACCGGGATGACCGTGCACGTGCACCGGGAGGGCGCCACGGACGGGCTGCCGCCCGCGGTGGACCTGGCCGCGTACCGGATCGTCCAGGAGGCCCTGACCAACACGCTGCGCCACGCGGCCGGCGCCGACAAGGTCAGCGTGCGCGTAATGGTCGAAGGGGAGGGTCTGGAGGTCACCGTGGTCGACAACGGCCGTACTGCACAAGGCCGTTCGCATGGGGCGGGACGCGGTCTGGTGGGGATGAAGGAGCGGGTACGGCTCGTGGGCGGCAGTCTGCGCGCCGGTCCGCTGGCCGGAGGCGGGTTCGAGGTGGCGGCGCGGCTGCCGGTGGAGGGTGCGTCATGACGCTGCGGGTGGTGGTGGCCGACGACCAGGCCCTGGTCCGTACCGGGTTCCGCATGATCATCGACGCTCGGGACGACTTGGAGGTGGTCGGTGAGGCGTCCGACGGCCGACAGGCGGTGCGGCTGACGCGGGAACTGGTGCCCGACGTGGTGCTGATGGACGTGCGCATGCCCGTCCTGGACGGCATCGAGGCGACCCGGCAGATCGCGGAGTGCGGCTGTCGGGCCCGGGTGCTTGTGCTGACCACCTGGGACGTGGACGCGCACGTGGTCGCCGCGCTGCGGGCCGGGGCGAGCGGCTTCCTGCTCAAGGACATCCGCCCGGCCGAACTGGTCGACGCGATCCGCCTCACCGCGCGCGGTGACGCGCTGCTCGCGCCCACTGTGCTGGGCCGCGTCCTGGACCGGTTCCTGCGTACCGTGCCCGACGCGACACCGCCGCCCTCCCTGCAAGGCCTCTCCGGCCGCGAGCGGGAGGTCCTCACCCTGATCGGGCAGGCGCTGTCGAATGCGGAGATCGCCGAGCGGCTGCATCTGTCGGAGGCGACCGTCAAGAACCATGTCACCGCGGTGCTGCGCAAGCTGGGACTGCGCGACCGCGTCCAGGCCGTCGTCGCCGCCTACGACCACGGCCTCGTGGAGCCGCGCCGCCCCTGACAGCCCGGTCTCCTCCTCAAGGAGGAGACCGGGAGGCTGTCCTCCTGTGTTCCCAGTGCCGGTCCGTTCCCGTGGCCGATCCGTGTCCGGGGCGCCGGGCCATAGCGTCGAAGGGTGAACGACGACCTGGCCTGCCTCATGTATCTGCTCGCCCACGACGACAGGGCCGACGGCCCGTACGACCGCTCTCGTACGGAGCTGCTGGTCCGGGCCGCCGCTCTGATCGACCTCGCGCTGCGCGGCCGGCTGCGCGAGGACGGCGGCACGGTCACCGTGTCCGGCACGGAACCGACCGGCGACCCCGTCCTGGACGGCGTTCTGCGGGACGCCGCCGCCCGGCACGGCTGGAAGCACCTCGTGCGCCGCCACCGCAGGCGGACCCTGACGGAGGTGGAGGACCGGCTCGCCGCGGCGGGCCTCCTCACCGTGAAGGCGCCCCGTACCCGCTTCGGCACCCGGCGGTCGACCGTGACGGACCCTGCCGTACCCGCCGTACTCCGCGCCCGCGTGTCCGCGGCGCTGCAGGGGAACGGCCCCGTGCGGGAGCTCCCCGCCACCGACGCCGCGCTGCTGGCGCTGGCCGCGGCGGGCGGCCTCCGCTCGATCGTGTCACGGCAGGACCAGCGGGCCTTCCAGGCTCGTATCGACGCCTGCACGAGGTCGCTCGCCGCCCTCGCGCCCGGCCTGGAGAAAGCCGTACGAGCCCTGCCGATGACCATGATCGCCGCACAGGGCGGCATGGGCGGCAGCTGACCCGGCGAAGAAGAGACGAACGGGGAGACCATGAGCACGCACCGCGTCCTGACCACCCTGGGCTGCGCCCTGGCCGCCGTACTGGCGACGGCCGGGTCCGCGGCGCCACCGACCCAGCCCGCAACCGCGACGACGGTACGCACCCACGACGGCCCGGTGCGGGGCGTCGCGCACGACGGATACCGCACCTTCCAGGGCATCCCCTACGCGGCACCTCCGGTCGGCAGGCTGCGCTGGGCGTCGCCCCACCGTGCGGCCCCCTGGAGCGGGGTAAGGGACGCGACCCGGCCCGCGAGCGCCTGCCCGCAGACCGCCGGCGAGGTGCCCGGCGGCAGCACCGACGAGGACTGCCTCCACCTGAACGTCACGACACCCGACGGTGCGGCACCGGCGCACCCCAGGCCGGTGATCGTATGGCTGCACGGCGGCGGCTTCACCACCGGAGCGGGCAGCTCGTACGACGCCCACCGCATGGCCACCCGCGGCGACGTCGTGGTCGTCACCGTCAACTACCGCCTCGGGGCCCTGGGTTTCCTCGCGCACCGTGGGCTGCCCGGCTCCGGCACCTTCGGCCTGGCCGACCAGCAGGCGGCGCTCCGCTGGGTGCGCACGGAGATCGGCGCCTTCGGCGGCGACGCGCACAACGTGACGCTGGCCGGCGAGTCGGCGGGCGGCTACAGCGTCTGTGCCCAGCTCGCCTCACCCGCCGCCGCGAGGCTCTTCGACCGGGCGGTCATCGAGAGCGGCCCGTGCACCGGCCGCCCCGACCGGCCGTTCGCGCCGTCCTCCGTGCCGCTGTCCACGGCGCGCGCCACGGGCGCGGACCTCGCGTCCACAGTCGGCTGCGGCTCCGCCCGCGACGTGCCGGCCTGCCTGCGGCGCGTGGACGTGTCCCGTCTCCTCGCGGCCCAGGGCACCGATCAACAGCCCGCCAACGCAACCCCGTTGCTGCCCGACGACCCCGCGGAAGCGATCGCCGCCGGCCGCTTCCACCACGTCCCCGTCCTCATCGGCAACAACCACGACGAGGGCAACGGCTGGGCCGCCGGCATCGTCCAGGCCGGCAACCCCGTCACCCCCGGCACCTGGCCCGACATCGCGGCCACCTTCTTCCCCGCCCCGGGGCAGGCGAAGGCGATCGTCCGCGAGTACCCGGTGCACCGCACCGACGGGGGCCCGGTGTTCGGCGCGGTCATCGGCGACGCCGACTTCGCCTGCCCGACGGCGCGCACCGACGGCCTGCTCTCCGCCCAAGCGCCCGTCTGGCGCTACGAGTTCGCCGACGAGCACGCCCCACCGCTCACCCCCGGCACGCCGCCCTTCCCGCTCGGCGCACCGCACGCGAGCGAACTTCCCTACCTGTTCGACCTCGGCGGCCGCTCCCGCGAACTGACCGCGGCACAGCACCGGCTGGCCGACACCATGATCGACTACTGGACCCGCTTCGCCGGCACCGCCGACCCCAACGGCCCGTCGTCGCCCCGCTGGCCGCGGCGGACGGTGCTGTCCCTGGCCCCGGACCACATCGTTCCCACCCGCACGACGCAGACCCGCCACCACTGCACGTTCTGGAACACCCTCGGCTGACCACGCAGCCGACGGCCGCGCGACCCGCCCGGATCCAGCATCGCGCGCGGCCCCGGGCCGTACACGTGCTGCCATTCCTGATCTCGGCGCTGCCTGTGGCCGTGGGGAAGTGTGGAATGCTGCGGCTCATGAACACCGCAAGCCGACCGGTCGACGCGGAAGAGGTCAGACGGGAGATCCTCGACGAGGCCGCGGGAGGCCGGCCGTACCTCCTGCGCGGTGCCCACATCACCGGGGCGTTGCTGCTGGACGGGGCGGAGATCAGGCGGTCCCTGCGGTTCGAGGGGTGCCGGTTCGACGAGGCCGTCAGTCTGGAGGGGGCGACGACGCTCGGAGTGGGCGTCGTCGACTGCACGCTGCCCGGCTTCCGGGCGCCGACGGCACGGTTCGGCGGGCGGCTCGACCTGCGCCGCTCGGTCATCGGCGGGGACGGGCAGCACGCTCTCGAACTCGTGCACGCGGACATCGCGGGGGCGCTGCGCCTCGACGGGGCGCATCTGATCGCGCCTGGCCGAATGGCGGTGGATGCCGGGGGTCTGGTGATGCGGGGCGGCGTGTTCTGCGAGGACGGGTTCGTCGCCGAAGGCGAAGTCAGCTTTCCCGGGGCCGAGTTGCCGGGCGGGCTGTGGATGCGCGGGGCGCGGATCACGGTGGGCGCGCCGGACGCGTACGCCTTCCAAGGGGACATGCTCAAGGCGTCGACCGTACGCCTGTCACGGGGTTTCACGACCGACGGCAGGGTGCGGCTGCGCAGCGTACGGATAGAGGACCTGCTGACCTTCGACGATGCCGAACTGCTCGGCTCCGGAACGTCGTTGATGTGCGTGGGGATGCAGGCAGGCGCACTCGACCTGCGCTTCAGTTGCCGGCCGGCGGGAGGCGTGAACCTGCGCAACGCGCACGCGGACCGCATCCAGGACGACCCCTCGACGTGGCCGAAGACCCTGGGCCTGGACGGCCTCACCTACGGCTGGCTCGGCGATACGGCGCCCACCCGGCGCGAGGACGTCGAGAACCGGCTGGCGTGGCTGCGCCACCAGCCCGTCTACGTCCCGCAGCCGTACGAGCAACTCGCCTCGCACTACCGCAGATGCGGGCACGAGGACGAGGCACGACGGGTGCTGCTCGTGCGGGAACGGAGCCGCCGGGCGACGCTGGGCCCGGCGGGCCGAGCGTGGGGCTGGCTCCTCGACTCCACGGTCGGATACGGCTACCGACCGTGGATCGCCGGGATCTGGCTGGCGCTGCTCACACTGATCGGCTCGCTCGTGTTCGCGGCGCACGACCCCGTGGCGAACACGAAGGGCGAGGACACACCCTTCAACCCGGTCGCCTACACCCTCGACCTGCTGGTGCCCATCGGCGGCCTCGGCCAACGCGACCACTGGCACTGGGCGCAGGGCGGTGTGCAGGGTCTGGCGTACGCGCTGATCGCGATCGGCTGGATCCTGACGACCGCGGTGGTGGCGGGGGTGACCCGGACGCTGAGCAGGAACTAGCGTCCGTCCGCCGCAGCGCAGGCGCATCGGCCGGACCCCGAAGTTCCGGTCTGCCATTTTCTGTTATGCCAATTGACACACCATTAAATGCGGACCTAGGGTCCAGCGCATGGAGGAGCGCACAGGACGCGGTCGACCGCGGAAGAATCCGGAGCGGCTTGCGCGATGGACGCCGCCCGAAGGCTGGTCCCGGCTGGTCGCCTGGATCTCGCCCGAGGAGAAGAAGGCGCTGAAGAGGGTTGCCGTCGAGGCCGAGGTCTCGGTCGCGGACC
Source organism: Streptomyces sp. NPDC001492 (assembly GCF_053597275.1). Lineage (NCBI taxonomy): Bacteria > Bacillati > Actinomycetota > Actinomycetes > Kitasatosporales > Streptomycetaceae > Streptomyces > Streptomyces sp. NPDC001492. The sequence continues at coordinate 79,184 of NZ_JBSFHW010000002.1, forward strand.
TGGTCCGCGCACTGGCCGGCGGCCTGGCGGCCGGTGCCCTCACCCACGAGGAACTGATCGGCCACGTCAGAAAGGGCATGCAGGTCATGGAGAAGATCCCCACGCTGTTCGAGCGAGACGGCGACTTCCGGGTCGTCAACCGGCCGCGCGCGGAGTGTGCTTGGGTGTTCGACGGCGAGGGGACTCCGACGGAGAAGCTGGACGGGACCAACGTCCGCCTCACCGTCCGGGCGGGCCGGCTGGTACGGGTGGAGAAGCGGCGCAACCCGAGCAAGCTGCAGAAGCAGCAGGGGATCAAGGACGGCTGGTACGTCGACACCGTCGAGGATGCCGCCGAGGACAAGTGGATCCTCGCCGCCGCCCGCAACACCGACGTCACGGCCTGGCCGGACGGCGAGCACTCCTGCGAAGCGCTCGGCCCCCGCATCCAGGGCAACCCCCTGCGGCTGGACGACCACCGGTGCGTGCCGTTCAACCTGGAGGTGCCGGTCTACCAGGGTGTGCCGCGCGACTACCTCGGTCTCCGTGACTTCCTCGCCGAACTGGAGAGCCGCTTCGTCCCCGGCGCCCTGGCCGAGGGCATCGTCTTCCACCACCCGGACGGTCGCCGCGCCAAGATCAAGCGCAAGGACTTCCCTCTCTCCGCATAGCACCCAGGAGACCGCTTGAAGATCCTGCTCCGGCTGCCGACGAGGGGGAACATCGCGCATGGAAACGCTGGTGGTGCTGGCGTTGGGCGGTGGCTTGATCGTGGCCGTGTTCCGCTACCTCGCTTCCGATGAAAGCGATGAGGACCCTCACCTGACGGCTCGTCTGCAGGCGCAGATCAAGCGGTTCGAGCGGTACGAGCGGCTCCCGGAGCCGGTGTTCGCGATGAGTCCCCCCGAGTTCGAGGAATACATCGCCGCTCTGTGCCGCCGTGACGACTGCACCGAGGTGCAGCGGGTCAGGGGCGACCACCTGGGCGGCCGACTGACCTGCTGTCTGCCGGACGGGCAGAAGGCTGCCTTGAGTTGGCGACGAGAGTGCGGGGACAGTCCCGTGGACGCCCACTGCCTCCGAAGGTTCGACGAGACCGCTCGCGCAGTGCATGGCGCCGAGGTGACGATCCTTGTCGTCCTGGGACCGCTCTCCAAGGGCGAATACAGGACCGCCGCTCGCCGTCGCTTGACGCTGATCGACGTCGACGGGCTCGAGTCCTGGATGCAGGGCACCACGTTGAGTGCGCTGCTGGTACCGGAGACCGGCAGGCCGGGCACCAACCGCAAGAGCGCCCACGACTGACAGGGCAAGACATCGGGAGCCACTGAAGGAGCGCAGTTGTGGGTGACCGCCGTACAGAGCTGTTCGTATCCCCGGACAAGAGCCGGTTCGGGCGCGTGGCACTGGCCATCGTCCCGGCGGTCATCGTGCCGGCCATCAGCATGACGCGTCTGCTCGCGGGCGGGCGCGGCACCAGTGAGGGGCTCGGGCCGATGGCGGTACCCGCGGCCCTCGCCCTCGTCGCGCTCCCCTTCCTGTGGTACGTGGCCTATGCGGTCCTGCACACCGTGAACACGTATGTGGCACTCGTGGACGGCGTCGTGCTGGTACGCAACTGGGCACGCCGGCTGACCGTCATCGAAGGGCCCGGCTTCGTGGCCCGTACGTATGTCAACTCCAGCGGCATCGCCGGCGCGGTGCTCGTCGTGGGCGACGACCGCGCCGCCGTCATGCTCAATCCCCGCCAGTGGCGTGAGGCCGAACTCGACAAGGTGTGGCGTAAGGCGGCTCTTCAGCAGCAGTTCGGGGGTACGCCGACCCCCCGTGAACTGCGCAAGCGTTACCCGACCATCCGGATACCTCTCTACATCCGGTATCCCGCCATCGTCTACACCTTCTGGACCGTCCTCGTCATTCTCTGCATCGGAGTGGTGGTCAACGTCTTCGCCCGCGTCTGAGGGCGCGGCGAACCGGACGCCGACGAGGTGCGTGAAGGCCGCGGTTCCGAGCTAGGAGGCCGCCGGGTTCGTCGCGGAGTTCGTCAGGGCATCGAGCTGGGCGGCGAGTTCGGGGTGGCCGGGGGTGAGGTGGGGGCGGGTGGCGCTGAGGGGGTGGACGAGGACGGCGGGGTCGTCGTGGGCGAGGGCCGCGTGCAGCTGGCTCAGCGGGTCGCGGGCCGCGGTGGGCAGGTCGGTGAGGGCGCTGATCTGGCCGGCGATGCGGCGCAGATCGGCTGCGTTGCGGCGGGCCCAGGCCGCCGTGGTGCGTTCGGCGGCGCGGCGCTCGCGGGTGGCCTGGACGCGTTGCTCGCCGGTGGTACCTGCCGGGCCCGGCCGGCCGCGCAGATAGCGGCGTTCGGCGGCCTGGCGGCTGGAGACGCCGAGGGGGTGGGCAAGGTCGGCCCAGCTGGCACCCGCCTGCCGGGCGGTCTCGATCAGGCCGGTTTCCCATTCGGCGAGCTGCTCGCGTACCTGCCGCAGCAGCAGCAGGGAGGCCAGGGCCTTCTCCGGGGCGACCTCCTGGGCGTCGGCGGTGTCGCGGTCCTCGTGCCGAGCGGCCTGCAGGGCGTCGTCTATGGCGTGCAGAGCTGCCGCGGCGGCAAGGAACGACGTCGGCCCTGGTGCGCCGATGCCGGACGATTTCGGCTGGTCAGCCGGGGTCATGAGCACCTCCTCAGGTAAGTCGTCCTTTGGACGACACCTCGCTTGTCATCCATTGGATGACATGGTACAACGTTTTCCGTGAGGCGCATTGGCAGCAACTGCCCGAACCTTCCTGGAGGTGTTTTCCGATGTTGATGCGCACTGACCCCTTCCGTGAGCTGGACCGGCTGGCGCAGCAGCTGATGGGCCCGGGCACGTGGTCCCGGCCGTCCCCGATGCCGATGGACGCCTACCGCGAGGGTGACGAGTACGTGGTGGCCTTCGACATCCCCGGCGTCACCGCGGACGCGATCGACATCGACGTCGAACGGAACATGCTGACCGTCAAGGCCGAGCGCCGGCCCGTGGCGAAGGCCGACGACGTGCAGATGGAGCTGTCCGAACGGCCTCTCGGCGTCTTCTCGCGCCAGCTCGTGCTGGCCGACACGCTGGACACCGAGCACATCCGGGCCGACTACGAGGCAGGCGTGCTCACTCTGCGCATCCCGATCGCCGAGCGCGCCAAGCCCCGCAAGATCAGCATCGGTGTCGGGTCCGACCGCAAGGAGATCTCCGGCTGAGCCGGACAGCCGCAGACCGAACAGCGGCGGAGGACAGGTACCTGATCTCCCCCCGGGGCCTGTCCTCCGTCGCCCGTGGACCGAGGAAGGGTGGCGGCCGACGTGACTGTGCGACGCGAGGCGTTCCTCAACCATGTGAAGGAACGCGGCGAGTACGCCACCGTGGAGGAAGCCGACCGTGCGGCCCGCGTGGTGCTCGCCCTGCTGGGCGCACACCTGGTCGGCGAGGTACGCGCCCGGCTGGCAGCGCGTCTGCCGGAGGACTTCGCCCTGATCCTGCTCAACCCGCTGCAGAGCGCCGAACCGCTGTCCCCGGAGAGGTTCGTGCGCGCGACGGCGGCCTGGATCGAAGGGGCGACCGAACAGACCGCCGCCTGGGACGTCAGCGCCGTCCTGTCCACGGCCGCCGACGCCGCCGGCGACGATCTCCTCGAAGAGATCCTGCTGCAACTCCCCGCGGGTTACGACGTGCTCTTCGGCCGCTTTCAGCCCACCTGACCACCCACCCACCGGTGACCGCGCACCGGTCACCATGACCCCGTTGGCAGAAAGGCAACCACCGCAGTGATGTCCGACCACAGCGCACCGTTCCAGCAGCCCTATGGAAGGGCGTACGACCAGATGCTGGAAAAGGTCCGCTACGACGGCGCCTATCCCACCCGCGAGAAGGCCGAGCAGGCCGTCCGCCTCGTCCTCGCCGGGCTGGGACGCCAACTGACCGGCGACGAGCGCGTCGAACTCGCCGCCCGGCTGCCCCTCGAAGCCGCACGCATCCTCACCGCCCAGATCCCCGACACCCAGCCGCTGACCGGCTGGGCCTTCGTCAAGGACCTCGCCGCCCGCACCGGCGCTTCCCTCGCCACCACCCGCTGGGACACCGGATCCGTCTTCTCCGCCGTCGCGGCCTACGCCGGGTCCGACCTCATCACCCGCATCCTGCACCAGCTGCCCTCCGGCTACGCGCTGCTGTTCGGCCGCGCCGAACTCACCCAGGCCGCATAGCCGGGCCGCGCCTCTCCGGCGCCCCCGCATGCCGGTGACCGTGACGCGTGCGCGGGCTGCGAGAACCGCGCAGGGCGTCCGGTCACCGGCATCCTGCCGACCGCGCCGAGGATCGCGGACAGAACGCCATTCCCCGCAGGCGCCCTCAGGCGCCGAACTCCTCGGCGGCATCGCCCGGTTCGGACCGCGGCTCCGTCAGGCGTACTCCGACTGCCACATGGCGTCGTGCACCTGCTGGATGACGTCGTCGAGCCGGGCGCGCGCCACCCCCCCTCCTCGGCGGCGCGGCGGGCAACCGACACCGCCACCCTCGCCGACGAGGCCCGCAGGTTCTCCACCCGCGGCAGCAGCGGGGCGCCCGGACCGGACAGGTCGGCCAGGCCCGCCACCGCCTCGGCGGCCGCCTGGAGCATGCCGTCCGTGATCCGGGACGCACGCGCCACGACGGCCCCGAGGCCTGGGCCCGGGTAGAGCAGGGCGTTGTTGGCCTGGCCGATGACGTGCGTGGTGCCGTCCAGCTCCACCGGAGCGAACGCGACGCCGGCCACGACGAGGGCTTTGCCGTCGGTCCACCTCAGGACGCGAGCGGGCCGGGCCGTAATTCGTTTGACCTGGACACGCCTCGACGCTGCACTGTGGCGGGGCACCGCGGGTCGTGGTGCCGGAACCCCGGGGAGGCGGCGGCAGCAATGGAGATCCGTTCCACGACCGAGCAGGACATCGATGTCTTCGTCGACACCATGCATGCCGCGTTCGGGCGCTTCCCGGAAACCCCGGCCGAAGGCGGCGGCGGGGTGTGGTGGGCGGCGCTCGAAATGGACCGCAACCTGATGGCCGTGACGGCGGACGGGCGGCCCGTCGGCACCGCCGGTGCGTACTCCTTCGAGCTCACGCTGCCCGGTGAGACCCTCGTCCCGGCCACCGGGGTGACCGCCGTCGGCGTCCTGCCCTCGCACCGGCGCCAGGGCGTGCTCACCGCGATGATGCGCCACCAGCTCACCGAAGTGCGGGCCCGAGGGGAGTTCCTCTCCGTGCTGCTGGCCTCCGAGGCCGTGATCTACCGCAGGTTCGGCTACGGGCCGGCGACCTACACACAGCGGCTGACGGTGCCGCGCCACCGGGCCGCCCTCGCCCTCCCCCGGGCGCACGGAACGGCCGAGGCCCCGGCGACCGGTGGGGACACCGGCTCGGTCGAGCTGCTGCGACGTGCCGAGTGCGGAGAGATCCTGGAAGAGGTCTACGACCGCTACCGCCGCGCGCAGCCCGGTGCGCTGTCCAGGCCGCGCCGCTGGTGGACCTCGGGTGCGGGGCAGCCTCCCATAGCTCCGACGTCGCGTCATGTGGCCGTCCACCGTGACGCCCACGGTGTCCCGGACGGGTACGCCAGCTACGCGGTCGGCGACGGCGACGCTTTGACGGTCGACGAGACCATCGCCACCGACGACGCCGTCTTCACGGCCCTGGCCCGGTTCGTACTCGGACACGACCTGGTCCGTCAGGTGGTGTTCAAGCACATCCCGCCCGACAGTCCGCTGCGCTGGCAGCTCGCGGACTTCCGCGCCGGCGAGATGAGCGGTGACACGGACTGGCTCTGGGTACGGCTGCTGGACGTCCCGCGTGCGCTGACCACGCGCGGATGGTTCATGGACGGCGAACTCGTCCTCGACGTCGACGACCCGTTCCTGGGCGAGCACGGCCGCTACCTGCTGACGGTGCGGGACAGCAAGGCCGAGTGCGTCCCGACGGACCGGGAGCCCGACCTGTCCCTGGACGTGAGCGACCTCGGCTCGATCTACCTCGGCGGTACGGCCCCGAGCACGCTGGTGCGTGCCGGGCACGTCCGGGCCCACCGCCCGGGCGCGGCCGCCCTTGCCGACGCCCTCTTCCGCGCCGAGCGCTCCCCGCACTGCCTGCACTGGTTCTGACCGCAGTTCCGAAGTCACTTCCCAGGTGGGTCGCATGACGATCGAGGTGCCCTACGAGCCGCTTCCGATGGACCAGTCGGCCGTGCGCTATGCGCATGGGCCCGACTCCGCCGTGCAGTCAGGCGTACCGGCCGGCGAGACGATCGGGTTCGACTGGAGCGACAGCGCGATCTACCCGGGAACGGCACGGAAGTTCTGGGTTCATGTGCCCGCCCGGTACGACCCCTCGGAGCCGGCGTCGCTGATGGTGTTCCAGGACGGGTGGTGGTACCTGGACCCTGAAGGGGAGATCCGCGGGGCGATCGTTCTGGACAATCTCGTGCACCGCCAGGACATCCCGGTCACGATCGCCGTGTTCGTCGACCCGGGCGTCTTCCCAGGTGCTGAGCATCCGAAGAACCGCAATACCGAGTACGACGCCTACGACGACCGGTACGTCAGCTTCCTCCTGACAGAGATCATCCCAGAGGTCACAAAGCGCTATTCGATCGCCGAGGACCCCGACCGGTGGGGCATCTGTGGTGGCAGCAGCGGCGGCAACTGCGCCTTCACCGCAGCCTGGCTGCGCCCGGACAAGTTCCGCCGGGTGATCGGGTACTTGTCCAGCTTCACACAGATGCCGGGCGGCAACCCGTACCCCGAACTCATCCCCCGCGTCCCCCGCAAGCCACTGCGGATCTTCATGCAAGCGGGCCATCGTGACCTGCGCTGGAACGAACCCGAGGCGAACTGGCTCGCCAACAACCTGCGGGTCGCGGCCGCGCTCGCGGAAGCCGGCTACGACTTCCGCCTCGTCCTGGGCGACGGCGGCCACAGCCCCAACCACGGCGGAGTGCTGCTCCCTGATGCCTTGCGCTGGTTGTGGCGGTCGGACGATCGCCACCACCGAACGTGACCTGCCGCGTATGGGAATTGGCGGCCTCAGGGGCGCCCGAAACGGGGGCATACACGGCCCCGGCGGGCCCCTTGGCGCGCTCGGCCGCAGTGTGCGACTCCGTGGGCCAATCATTCCTCGACAGGCTCTCAGTTGCCCGTCCAGGACTTCGGCAACAGGGCTCTGACCTGGTGTTTTCCTGAATTTCGCTTAGGCTGGGGCGATCTGCCGGACGCCATGTGAGGGGGCTTCGTGAGTGGGGAAGGCATGGGGTACGACGCTGCTCGGATCGAGGTGTTGGAGGGGTGGGAAGCCGTCCGCAGGCGGCCGGGGATGTGGGTCGGCTCGCTTGGGGAACGCGGACTGCATCAAATGGTGTACGAGGGCGTCGGCCGGGCGGTGAGCGAGGTTCTGGCCGCGGGTGCCTGTTCCGTCGAGGTGACACTCACGTCCGACGGCGGCGTGCGGGTTGCTGACGACGGGCCAGGGGTTCCTTTCGAGACCCCGGCCAGCGGGGACACCGGTGGACCGGGCCTCGAAGCCCAGCTGACCAGCCTGCAGACCGGGGCCGGACCCGGCGGTCGGCGCCTCGTGGTCGTCGGCCACTTCGTTGTGGGGCTCTTGGCCGTCAACGCCCTGTCGAGCCGGCTGACGGCCGAGGTGCGTCGCGAGGGGGTCCGCCGGGTCCAGGAGTACGCACGCGGCGTCGCGCTCGCCCCGCCCTCAGTCGTGGGAGCCGCGAACGGCAGTGGGACGACCATCGCGTTCTGGCCCGACACCGAGATCTTCGAGACGACGAGATGCTCGTTCGCCGTGCTCGCAGAGCGCTTCCGGCAAGTGGCTTTCCTCAACCGGGGACTGGAGATCTCACTGACGGACGAACGCCCGGCGGGAGGGGCCCGGACCGTGCGGTTTCGGTTCCCGGAAGGGGTACGGGACTACGTGGCCACCCTCGACGCGGAGGCCGGGGCGAACCTCCATCCGAACGTGATCGGCTTCGAGCGGGAGGACCCGCGGATGGCGGGGACGATGGAGGTGGCCCTCCAGTGGAGCGGCACCCGACAGGGGCGGGTGCGCAGCTTCGCCAACAGCCGGCCCACTCCCGAGGGCGGCACCCACGTGGACGGCTTCCGCGACGGAGTGGCGGCCGCGGTCACGGAGTACGCCCGGAAGAGGGGTCTGCTGACGGCAGCGGATCCCGGTCCCCTTGCCGACCTGATCGGCGAAGGCCTGACGGCGATCGTGTCGGTGAAGCTGGACCGTCCCGAGCTCCTCGGCGCCACGCACGGACTGCTGGGCAACTCCGAGGTACGCGCCTGCGTAGGCGAGGCCGTCCAGGAACGTCTGGGGGCCTGGTTGGAGGATCACCCGGAGCGGGCCAAGGAGCTCGTCGACCGCTTCGTCCGGGGCGTCCAACAGAACTGAACACCTCCAGGTGACCGGCGTGAAGCTCAGCTTGCGCCATGCGGCGCTCAGTGCTGCCACGCGTCCGGGCCGCCGCCCCGCCACTCGACCAGCCCGGATTCCCGCACCCAGGCCTCGTCGGCGTCCTCCAGACCCGCGAGCCGCAGGAACTCGACGATGTCCAGCAGCCCGTAGGCCATCCCGCGGAAGTGGTCGCCCACCCGAACCCGCCGGCCGCCGTCCTCGGCGGGCGGGTAGATCACGATGGGCTGTGCGTCGGCCATAGGAACCAGGGTGCGCTGTGTGACGGCTGTGCGCATGTGGGGCGGTCGTGGCGCTCGTGGGGCAGCTGCCGCCTGGTGGGGGCTCCTGTCCGGTGGCCGAGGACGCCTAGCACCGGCAGGTGGCCGAGCCGCCGGCTGCCGGGCGCCCGCCCCGCGAGCGCGGCTTTCGCGGATCGCCGTTCGCGACGCGTGATGGCCGCGGGCCACCCGTACGACTCGACCGCCGCCCGCACGACCCTGCTGGACGCCGCTCGTCTGATCGGGGCGGGAGGCTCCGCCGTAGGCGCCTGGAGTTCGTCCTCCCCACCGTGCCGCCACCCGGTTTCGCCGTCGGCTTGTCACGCGGGGAGCAACACCGGCACCGCGGGACTCATCTCCCGCAAATAGAACAGTGATTCCCCCCTTCCGGCCCTGCGTGGCTGCCATATTCGAAAGCCACTTCGGAGGTGGCTGTGACGCGAGAGGCGACAACATCCTGTGCCGGGGAGACGGCGACGCGCCTTCCCGACCGTACCGCCGGGCGCATCGCCGAGCTGGAGGGCCGTCGGGTTCAGGCCGTGTCCTCGGGTGGGCCGGGGCGGCGTGGGGAGTTCGGTGCCCGGGAGCGGACCGAACGGCTGCTGGACGCGGGTTCCTTCACCGAGACCGGCCTGTTCGTACGGGCGCGGCCCGCCGGGGACGGCGCCCGGCGTCCGTACGGCGACGGGGTCGTGACCGGGCACGGCACGGTCGACGGCCGTGCGGTGTGCGTGTTCGCGCAGGACTCCACGGTCTTCGGCGGCAGCATGGGTGAGGCCTTCGGTGAGAAGACCGTGGCGCTGATGGATCTCGCCCTGAGGATCGGCTGCCCGGTAGTCGGGCTCAACGACGGCGGCGGCGCCCGCATCCAGGAGGGCGTCGCCTCGCTCGCCCTCTACGCCGAGCTGGTGCGCCGCAACGTGCGGGCGTCCGGGGTGATCCCGCAGATCTCGGTCGTCCTCGGGCCGTGCGCCGGCGGGGCCGCCTACTCCCCCGCCATCACCGACTTCACCGTGATGGTCGACGGCGCCTCGCACATGTTCGTCACCGGCCCCGACGTCATCGAGGCGGTCACCGGCGAGCGCACCAGCGCCGAGGACCTGGGCGGCGCCCGCACCAGCAACACGGTCAACGGCAACGCGCACTTCCTCGCCGCCGACGAGCAGGACGCCTTCGACACCGTGCGGGATCTGCTGTCGTATCTGCCTGCCAACAACCTGGAGCGGCCCCCGGAGTACGCGCCGGGGCAGGTTCCCGGCGGGGCCCGGCTGGACGAGGTGGTTCCGGATCGGCTGGGGCAGGTGTACGACATGCGCGACATCCTGCGTGCGGTCGTCGACGACGGTGAACTCCTCGAGGTGCAGGAGCTGTTCGCGCCCAACGTCATCTGTGCGCTGGCCCGGATCGAGGGCCGGTCCGTCGGGGTCGTGGCCAATCAGCCGCTGCATGCCGCCGGGGTCCTCGACATCGACGCCTCCGAGAAGGCGGCGCGTTTCGTACGGTTCTGCGACGCCTTCGGTGTGCCACTGCTGACCTTCGCCGACGTGCCGGGCTATCTCTCCGGGGTCCGCCAGGAACAGGCGGGAATCATTCGGCGCGGTGCGAAGCTGCTGTACGCGTACGCCGAGGCGACGGTCCCGAAGGTCACCGTGGTGGTGCGCAAGGCGTACGGCGGCGGATATGCGGTCATGGGCTCCAAGCACCTGGGCGCCGACGTCAACCTCGCCTGGCCCACCGCCCGCATCGCCGTGATGGGCGCCGAGGGCGCGGTGGGCGTGCTGCACCGGCGGGAACTCGCGGCCGCCGCCGACCCGGAGGCGCTGCGGGCCCGTCTGGTCGCCGCGTACGAGAGCACCCACGGGACGCCCTATCTCGCCGCCGAGCGCGGATACGTCGACGACGTCATCGCCCCGCGCGACACCCGCGCCCATGTCTGCCGCGCCCTGCGCGCGCTGCGCGGCAAGCGGGCCCCGATGCCGGAGCGCCGGCACGGCAACATCCCGCTCTGACCGGCGAGTTCACCTGCCCCCTGCGAGTGCTGTGACCCGCAGGCCGTACCCCGCGACGTTTGGAGCCATGCCCCATGGACAGCCGCCGCCCCCCGCTCGCGCCCGCCTTCCGGAGTCTGCCGGAGTATGTGCGGCACTGGGCCGACACCACCCCGGACCGCCGGGCGTTCACCTTCGTCGACCATCCCGCCCCCGACTCGCGAGGCGTCCACCGCACCCTGACCTGGCGGCGCCTCGACCTGCGGGTGCGGGCGCTGGCCGCCCGGCTCGCCGAGGAGGCCGAGCCGGGGGCGCGGGTGGCGCTGTTGTGCCCGCAGGGCACGGAGTACGTCACCGCCTTCCTGGCCGCGCTCGCCGCCGGTCTGGTCGCCGTACCGCTGTATCCGCCCGGCCTGCCGGGGCACGGCGACCGGCTGTCGGCGGTGTTCGCCGACGCCCGTCCGGCGGTCGCCGTGACGACGAGCCGCGTCCTGGTCGAGGTGCGGGACTTCTGCGACGGCACCCCTGTGCGGATCGTCGCCGCCGACCAGGTGCCCGACGACGCCGCCGACGGCCGGCAGCCGGTCGTGCCGGACGCGGCGGAGATCGCCTATCTGCAGTACACCTCGGGCTCGACCCGTACCCCGGCGGGTGTGGAGATCACCCATGGCAACGTGGTCGCCAACGCCCGTCAGGCGCTGACCGCCTACGGCGCGGACGCCCACCCGGTGACCTGTGTGGGCTGGCTGCCGCTGTACCACGACATGGGGCTGGTCCTGAGTGTCGCCGCCCCGGTGGTGCGCGGACTGCTGTCGGTGCTGATGGAGCCGGTCGCGTTCCTGCACGAGCCCGCGCGCTGGCTGCGGCTGCTCACCGCGCATCCGTGTGCGCTGAGCGCCGCGCCCAACTTTGCCTACGACTACTGCGTCTCCGCCGTCACCGACGTACAGAAGGCGGATCTGCGGCTGGACGGGATCGCCGCCCTGATCAACGGGAGCGAGCCGGTCCGCCCGGGCACGGTCGACCGCTTCCACGCGGCCTTCGCCGCGCAGGGGCTGCCGCCGGACGTCCACTGCCCGTCGTACGGTCTGGCCGAGGCGACGGTCTTCGTCAGCGCGGCGCAGCCCGGCCGGCCGCTGTGCCGGTTCGCCCTCGACCGTGACGCCCTCGCCTCCGGGAAAGCCCTGCCCGCGCGGCCCGAGGACCCCCGAGCGGTACTGCTTGCGGGCTGCGGCAGTCCGGCAGGCCAGCAGGTCCGCGTCGTCGATCCCCTCTCCCGGGCCGTGATGTCCGAGGGGGAGGTCGGGGAGATCTGGGTGCAGGGACCCAACGTCGGCCGCGGCTACTGGAACCAGGAGCGGCAGACCCGGCGCGTCTTCGGCGCCGAGTCGGCCGCCGGGCCCGGTGGCTGGCTGCGCACGGGCGACCTGGGCACGGTGCTGGACGGGCAGTTGATCGTCACCGGCCGGCTCAAGGACCTCATCGTCGTCGACGGCCGCAACCACTATCCGCAGGACGTGGAGGCCACGGCCCAGGACGCGCATCCGGCGGTGCGCCGGGACCGGCTGGCCGCCTTCGGCGTGCCGGGCGGCGCGGGTGAGCGGGTGGTCGTCGTGGCCGAGCATGTGCGGGCCACGAGCCTCGCCGACATCGACGTACCGGCCCTCACACGCGCCGTACGCGCAGCTGTCTCGGACCGGCACGGACTGCGCCTGGCCGAGGTGATCCTCGTCGCGCCGGGCATGGTGCCCCGCACGTCCAGCGGCAAGGTGTCGCGGGCACTGACCCGTCAGCGGTACCTGGAGGGTGCGTACGCGGCGGAGCGTGCGCGATGACAGCAGCCCACGGAGGCGCGACGTGCCGATTCATCGCGGAACGCGCGGCCGCCTGGAACAGGCCCGCCCCGAAAACCGACACGCCTTACCCCTCCAGCGACAAGGTCCCGTCCGCGCCGGCCCATCAGCGGTACCCGGAGGACACCCCCCGCACGGAGCGTGAGCGATGAGAGCCACGGACGAAGGCGCGACAGGCCAACTCATCGCCGAACAGGTGGCCCCTTGGAACAGGCCCGCCCCGAAAACCGGCCCCACCACGTCCCGCACCCCCAGGGACAGGATCTCGCAGCCGCCGGCCTGTCAGCGATATCTCGACGACACCTGCACCGTGGAGCGTGCGCGATGAGAGCTGCCGACGAAGGCGCGATGCGGCGACTCATCGCGGAAAGGGTGGCCCTGTGGACCGGGGCCGTCCCCGAGGCTGTCCCGATGGACCGGCCGCTGGCCGACCTCGGTATGGCCTCGCGGGATGCGGTGGTCCTTGCCGGGGAGCTGTCCCGGCTGGTGGGGCGGGAGCTGCCGGCGACGCTGCTGTGGGAGGCGACGACCGGTGCGGCGCTGGTGGCCCGTCTGTGCGCCGCCGAGGTGGAGGGCGCGGCCCAACCGGCCCCCGTCCACGGCGACTTCGGCGAGCCCGTCGCCGTCATCGGGGTCGGCTGCCGACTGCCCGGGGGTGTGCACGGGCCGGGCGACTACTGGCGGCTGCTGAGCGAGGGTGTCGACGCGATCCGGCGGGTGCCCGAGGACCGGTGGCGGGACTTCACCCGCTTCCCGCCCGCCGACGCGCCCTCGTACGGCGGCTACCTCGACGACATCGCGGGCTTCGACGCCGACTTCTTCCGGATCACCCCGCGCGAGGCCGCCGTGATGGATCCCCAGCAGCGGATCCTCCTGGAGGTCGTCCACGAGACGCTCGATCACGCCGCCGTCCCGGCCGCTTCGCTCGCCGGCAGCGACACCGGTGTCTTCGTCGGTGTCTCGGCCCCCGAGTACGGCCGGCTCACCGGTGCCGACGCGAACGCCGTCGACCCGTGGGCCCCGGCCGGTGCGGCGCTCAGCGTGACGGCGGGCCGGGTGGCGTATGTGCTGGACACCCGCGGGCCGAGCATGGCCGTCGACACCGCGTGTTCCTCCTCGCTGGTGGCCGTGCACCACGCCTGCGTCAGCCTGCGCACGGGCGAGAGCCGTAGGGCGATCGCCGCGGGGGTCAACGTGCTGCTCTCCCCCACCATCGGCATCGCGTTCGGGCGGGCCGGAGCGCTGGCGCCGGACGGGCGGTGCAAGCCGTTCTCGGCGGCGGCCGACGGCATCGGACGCGGCGAGGGCTGCGCGGCCGTGCTGTTGAAGCGGCTGTCCGACGCCGAACGCGACGGCGACCGCGTGCTCGCCGTCATCCGCGCCACGGCCGTCAACTCCGACGGCCGCTCCAACGGCCTCCTGGCGCCCAACCCTCTGAGCCAGCAAGCCCTGTTGGCGACCTCCTACGCACGGGCCGGACTCGACCCGGCCGGAGTCGACTACGTCGAGGCGCACGGCACCGGCACCCCGCTGGGTGACCCGATCGAGGCGGGCGCGCTCGGCGCTGTCCTCGGTGCGGGCCGTGACCCCGACCAGCCGCTGCTGCTGGGCTCGGTCAAGGGCAACGTGGGTCATCTGGAGTCGGCCGCGGGGATCGCCGGGCTGGTCAAGACGGTGCTCGCGCTGCACCACGACGTTCTTCCGCCGTCCCTGCACTGCGCGCAGGGCAGCTCTCTGGGCGACGCCCCGCTGCGGGTGGTGACCGAGCCCGAGCCGTGGCCGCGCTACGGTGGCACGGCCACCGCCGGGGTCTCCGGGTTCGGCTTCGGCGGCACCAACGCGCATGCGGTGCTGGAGGAATGGCGGCCCGCCGTCCTTTCACCGTCCCCCGACGAGGAACCCGCCGCGCGCCTTCATCTGTTCTCCGACGTCGACTCCGAGCGTCTGCGGGACACCGCGTCCCGGCTGGCGGCCTGGCTCCGCACACCCGCCGCAGGTGCCGCGCGACCGGCCGACATCGCCCGCACGCTCGCCGGGCGGGCCGGGCGGGGGCCGGTGCGGGCTGCCGTCGTCGCCGCTGATCGCGGTGAACTCGCCGACATACTGGGCGCGTTGGCACAGGGACGTGCTCACGCACGGGCCCTGACCGGGGATCACGATCTCGTCGGGCGGGGACCGGTGTGGGTGTTCTCCGGGTACGGCAGCCAGTGGGCCGGCATGGGACGCCGGCTGCTGGCCGAGGAGCCCGCGTTCGTCTCCGCCGTGGAGAAGATCGACGCGCAGCTCGCCCCCGAGTGCGGGCTGTCCTTGTACGACCACCTGGTCTCCGGCGAGGGCCTGGAGTTGCTGGAGGTCGCCCAGCCGATCCTGTTCGGCCTCCAGCTCTCGCTCGCCGAGTTGTGGCGCTCCTACGGCGTGGAACCCGCCGCCGTGATCGGCCACTCCCTGGGCGAGGTCGCCGCCGCGGTGTGCGCGGGCGCCCTGGACGTACCCGACGCGGCGCGGGTCGTCGCCGTACGGGCCCGGCTGCTCGCTCGGCTGCGGGGCGGCGCGATGGCGGTGGTCGACGTCGACGACGGTGAACTCGACGCCCTGCAAAGGGACTTCACCGGCGTCCATGTCGCCGTCCACTCCTCCCCCGGCCAGAAGGTGGTCACCGGCGAGGAGGCTGCGGTGGCGCGGCTCGTGCGGCGGCTGGAGGAGGAAGGGCGGGCCGCCCGGGCCATGCGGGTGGTCGGTGCGGGGCACTCACCCCAAGTCGACGGCCTGTTATCGGAGTTGATCGACTCGCTGTCCGGTATCGAGAACAGACGGCCGCGCATTCCCGTCTACTCCACCGTCCTCGACGATCCCCGCGGCGACTCCACCTTCGACGCCGGGCACTGGGCCGCGAATCTTCGGCGCCCCGTTCGTCTGGACCGAGCCGTCGCGGCTGCCGCGGCCGACGGTCATACCGCCTTCGTGGAGATCTCGCCGCACCCGGTGCTGACCCGGCCCGTCACCGACACGGCACCCGGCGCACTCGCCCTCGGCACGCTGCACCGCGAGGCCGATGACTCGGCCGCGTTCCTGGGCCAGTTGGGCACCCTGTACGCGGCGGGGCTGCGCCTGCCGCTGCCGTCCGGCCGTGTCATCGATCTCCCCGCGCCGCGCTGGCGGCATGTGCGGCACTGGTGGACGGACGGGCGGCCGGCGACGGCCACCCCCGCCGCCGTGCCGGAGGAGCAGGCCGCCGCGCCGCAAAACACCTCCGTCACCGCCCGGCTGTGCCGGCACATCGCCGCCGTCACAGGGCATGCGCCGGGCCGTGTCACCGCCGCCACCGCCCTGGCCGACCTCGGCCTCGACTCCCTGATGGCCGTCCGTATCCGCACCGCCCTGGAGCGCGAGTTCGGCATCGAACTGCAGCTGCGCGATCTGCTCGGCACCCCGACGGTCGAGCAACTCGCCGAGCGCATCCGCCAGGCGCTCCCGGCCGGGGACGGCTCGCCGCTGCGTACTCTGCGGGCCGGCGGCTCCCGTCCGCCGCTGTTCCTCGTCCACGCCGCCGGCGGCACCACCGACGTCTACCGTGCGCTGGCGGAGCGGCTCGGAGACGACCGGCCGGTGTACGGGCTGGAGCGGGTCGAAGAGGCCACTACGGTGAGCGAGAAGGCGAGCCGCTACGCCGAAGCCATCGCCGCCGCCCACCCCAACGGGCCCTGCCTCCTGGGTGGTTGGTCCTTCGGTGGATTCGTCGCGCAGGCGACCGCACGGCAGCTCACCGCCGCCGGGCGTGACGTGGAGCTGGTCGTGCTCATCGACTCCGTACGGCCGCTGCCCCTGCCCGGGCAGACGCCCGAGGGCCGGATCCGCACCCACTTCACGGGCTTCGCCCGGCACGTGGCCGACACCTACGGGGTCCGGCTGGAGCTGCCGTACGACGAACTGGTGGCGACGGACGACGACGGCGCGCGCATCGACGCCGTGCTGCGGGCCCTGCGCGCGGCCGCCGAGGTGCCCGCCGCCGTCCTGGAGCACCAGCGCTCCTCCTACCTGGACCTGAGGACCGGCGAGGCCCACCGGCCGGGACACTACGACGGGCACGTCGTCCTGTACCGGGCCACCGAGCGCGCTCCGCACACCGTGCGCGACCCGGCCTATGAGCGGGACGACGAGGCGCTCGGCTGGGACGAGGTGTGCCCGCGTCTGTCGGTCGTACGGGTCGGCGGCCACCATCTGTCACTCCTCGACCCGCCGCACGTCGACGAGATCGCCGCCCAGCTGCGGCGGGAGCTCGCCGAGCAGACCCGCTGAACCCGGATCCGAGGAGCCGCCATGCCCCACCGCCACCGCACCACCGGAGTGTCCCGGCGCACCGTCACCAAGGCCGCGGCGAGCGCCGGTCTGGCCGCCCTGTTCGGTGCCGCCGCCGGCACCGCGCGGGCCGCGACCCAGCTGGGGCCGCGTACCTTCGACGTGTCCGTGGCCTCCGCGGCCCTGGGTCGCAGCGCCCCGGTACGGCTGATCCTGCCGTCCGGCTTCGACACACAGCCCGGCCGGACCTACCCCGTGCTGTATCTGCTGCACGGCGCCCACGACGACTACACGTCCTGGACCCGGGAGACCGACATCGAGGCCTTCACCGAGGGCCGGGATCTGATCGTGGCGATGCCCGACGGCGGCCCCACCGGCATTCCCACCCACTGGCTCAGCGGCCCCGACTACGAGACGTTCCAGCTCACCGAGGTCCCGGCGATGCTGAGGCGCGACTACCGGGCCTCGGGGGTGCGGGCGGTCGCCGGGGTCTCCACCGGCGGCTACGGCGCCATGGCGCACACGGCCCGTCATCCGGGCGCGTTCACCGCCGCGGCCTCCTACAGCGGCATCCTCGACACCACCGCGCCGGGCGTGCCCACCCTCGTCGACGCCATCGTGGCCCGTGAGAACCTGGCGCCGCTGTCCCTGTGGGGCAACCCGGTCCTGAACCTTCTGACCTGGCGCGACTTCAACCCGCGGGCCCGCGCCACGGGCTTGCGCGGCACACCCCTGTACGTCTCCAACGGCAGCGGAATCGTCGGAGGGACCGGCGACTGGCTCCCCGAGGCCCTGGAGAGCGTCCTGTGGCCCTCCGCCCACAGCTTCACCGACGCCCTCGCCCGCCTGGGCATCGCGGTCACCACGCACTTCTACGCAGGAGGAGGACACAGCTGGGCGTACTGGAAACCGGAGTTCACCGCGTCGTGGCCGATGCTCGCCGGTGCCCTCGGGCTGCCGGAGTGATGTCGGTGCCGTCGGGGCACGGAACGGAGCGCAGGGGACGCCCGTCCAACACGGGACTTGTCCCTCGTCCCACGGGAAACACTCCGCGGGTGAGCCGGTTCCGGTGGAAAGGAGCGTCCGCGATGGCCGTCCCCACCCCGCGCGGCGAGCCGGCCGCTCCGGCGTTCCCCTCGGTGCCGTCCGATCTCGCCGGCCCGCTGCGAGCCCGGCTGGAGGCGGTCGCCGACCACGTCGAGGACGAGGTGCGCAGACAGGTTCCCGAGTACGCGGGCCCCGCGGACGGCATGTACGCCAGGAACCTGCGGGCCGGGGTGGTGCAGGCGCTGACCCTGTTCGTCGACCACATCGCCGACCCGCGCGGCCGCAGTGACGCGATCGCCTCGACGTACTACGAACTCGGGCGCGGCGTGGCCCTGGAGGACCGCAGCCTGGACGCCCTGCAGTCCGCGCTGCGGATCGGGGGCATGCATGCCTGGCGGCTGATGGGCCGTACGGCGGAGGAACTGGGGCTGGATTCGGCGGTGGTGGCGGCGCTGGGCGAGCTGGCGTTCCGGACCGTGCACGAGGTGGCCGAGGCGGCCGCGGCCGGTTATGCGGAGGGCCGGCTGCGCAGCACGGACGAGCTGGAGCGGCGGCGCAGGCGGCTGCTCGAACTGCTGCTTGGCGAGGGGCCGGTGTCATGGGAGGCCGTGCAGGATCTCGCGCACGCCGCCCGCTGGTCGGTGCCCCGGCAGGTCGCGGTCGTCGCGCTCGCGGCCCCGGCGGACCAGTCTGAGGAGGAGCGGCCGCCGGCGGGCGTGGGGGCACTGGTGGACATGGGGTCCCGGCCGCCGCGGATGCTGCTGCCCGACCCGGACGGTTCGGGCCGCTTCGGCGGCCGCGCGTTCACTCTCGCGCTGCGCGGGCGGCCGGCCGCGGTCGGCCCGACGGTGCCGCTCGCCGAGGCCGCGCAGTCGCTGCGGTGGGCCGCCCGGGCGCTGCGGCTGATGGGGCGCGGGATCCTGCCCCGGCAGGGCGTGGTGCGGTGCGCGGACCACCTTTCGACCCTGCTGCTGCACGGGGACGAGCCGCTGCTGACCCAGTTGGAGACGCGTGTCCTCGCGCCGCTGGACACGGCCACCGAGGGGCAGCGGCCGCGGCTCGCCGAGACCCTGCTGGCCTGGCTGCTGAGCGGCAGCAACGTGCCCGACGTCGCCGCCCGTCTGCACATCCACCCGCAGACGGTCCGCTACCGCCTGCGCCAGCTGGAGAAGCTCTTCGGGGACGCCCTGCACGACCCCGGCACCCGTCTGGACCTCATCCTGGCACTGCGCGCCGAGGAACTGCGGGAGCAGGAAACGCCGTCCGCGTAGCCGGTGCGGGCAATACCCGCCGACTCACCTCAGCTCAAGAAACCGCAGAACTTCTGAATTCCCGTGCATGACAGGTGGTCAGAAAAAGCGAATACCTTCGGGACATCCTTTTCCGCAGGCGCGCGACGCGCCAGACCCGCAAAGGATCCCCATGCGTATTCGCTTGTGTCTCGCCGCGCTCTCGCTGGTCGGCGGGGCGGCCGGAGTGGCCACCGTCTCGGCGCCCGCCGCATCGGCCGCGACCTGTTCGGACATCGACGTCGTCGCGGCTCGCGGCACCTTCGAGCCGGGCAACCTGGGCGCGATAGTCGGCGACCCGGTGTATTCCGCCCTGCAGAAGAAACTGACAGGGAAGAACCTCACCAGCTACAAGGTGAATTATCCGGCGGACCTTTCCCCCACCTCGGCCGCTCAGGGAAATGCCGACCTGGTGAATCACGTCAACAGCCAGGCGGCGGCCTGCCCTCATCAGCGTTTCGTTCTCGTCGGCTATTCGCAGGGCGCGAACGTCGTCGACAACTCCATCGGCATCAGCAGCGCCGGCGCGGTGGTCGGCAGCCCCATCGTGGCCACCATCCCCGCCGCACTCGAACCGCGGGTCGCCGCGGTGCTGCTGTTCGGCAACCCGATCCGGGCCCTCGGCAAGAGTGTCACCGGCACCTACCAGAGCCGCACCATCGACTTCTGCGCCAAGGGCGACCCCATCTGCGAGAACGGCGGCACCGACGTCCTCGCACACCTCGGCTACACCTCGGACGCCGATGCGGCGGCTGCGTTCGCCGCGACCAAGGTCTGAGTCGACGACCGCATAGGAGTCGGGCCCGGGAGCTCCTGCCGGGTCCAACTCGTATGTGAGCACGTCGAGGTGCTGGTAGCCGTCGGCGACCACCGGGTGCAGGCCGGCCGGGATGCGGCCCGCCAGCAGTCCGTCGCCCGCGAGCACGGTGAGCGTCGGGTTGGCGGTGAGCCCCAGGGGCTGCTGTCCCAGGCAGCGGGCCAACTCCCCTAGGCCGGTGACCTCCTTGCCCGCGCGGGTGAAGGGCGTGCCGTCGGCGGACCGGTGGCCCGGGTCGTCGGCGGCGCCGACACGGTCGTCATTGCGCCATGTGCAGAGCGGAGGCCTCGCCTGCCGGATCCTGTACGGCACCCACGCCGGCGATGGCCAGCGGCGTCATCGTCTCGGGGTTGAGCAGGACGGGCTTGGACGGCGAGCGGGGCAGCACTCCGCCGTCGAGGCCGGCCTGGACGGCGCCGTAACCGAGGCCGACGTCGGGCAGGTTGGTGTCGCCCGGCACGCTGCCGCTCAGGTCGCCGAGGGTGGTGGAGACGGTCGCGTCGAGGGCGAAATAGCCGGCGCACTGGTTGTATCCGGCGTCGGCCGACGCCCGCGGTCCGTCGCAGAAGCGGTACCACAGATACGACAGCCAGTCGCAGGCCGCCGGACGGGCGCCGGCAGCGGGACCTTCACCCGCACCACCGACTCGCTCACTCCCGCGACCGCGATCGCCGTCGTCACGGGCGTCTCGGTCCGCACACTGTCCCCCGGGCGTCCGGGGCGGTCACGGTGATCGCCCCACAGGTCAGCAGCACCGCCGGCACGGTGCCGGGCAGAGCCTTCGCGGTTCTTCCTCTGCTGCGGCTCGTGTCCATGGCCGGACCGTAGGACGGCGGGGGACGTAGAGGCCGCCAGGATGTCGGTCAACGGTTCGGACGCGATCGGTCTCCACAGCAGCACCTCGACCGAATCAATCTAGTCATCCCATGACTGGCCCCCTCCTTCCGGTATATCCTCCCGGCCCCATCGAGCCCTCAAGCCCTAATTAGCCATACAGAGAAGGAAACTCCTTCCCGACTCTGGACAACCACCTTGCTGGTCACCCTTAATACATCCAATGTCTTGCAGGGTGGGCGACGCAGGAGGAAACAACCGTGCCCCGAGCTCTCTCACGTCGTTCGGTACTCGCCGGAATGGCGGCGGCGACCGTTGCGGCCGTCGTGGGCCCGACCGTGATGGCGACTCCCGCGTATGCCGCGACCGCCAACCCGCTGCCGCTGCCTCCCCTGCGGATCCCCAAGACCGACCTGGGCCTCGAGCAGCAGCCGGATTCCAAGGTGCAGTGGCTGCAGGACGCCAAGCTGGGGATGTTCATCCACTGGGGTGTCTACTCGGGCCCCGCCAAGGGCGAGTGGTGGATGCACAACGGGCCGGTCACACCTGCGGACTACCGGAAGTACGTCACCGACGCGACGAGTGAGCAGTTCACGGCGGATGCCTACGACCCCACGGCCTGGGCGCAGTTGGCCAAGGACTTCGGGGCGAAGTACGTGACGCTGACGACGCGTCACCACGACGGCTTCGCGCTGTGGCCGCTGAACCATCCCAACGCCTGGAGCTCCGGCCAGGCGCCGCTGAGCCGTGACTTCGTCAAGGACTATGTGGCGGCGGTGCGGGCGGCCGGGCTGAAGGTGGGCCTGTACTACTCCCCCATCGACTGGCGCTACCCGGGCTACTACGACGTCACCGGCACCAACTGCGCGACCAACCCGTGGGGTTACACCACCGATCCGGCGCACAAGGAGAACGCGCGGATCATGAAGACCGAGGTGTACGAGTCGGTCAAGGAGCTGGTCACCCAGTACGGCGTGATCGACGACCTGTGGTGGGACGGCGGCTGGATCGCCGAGCAGGGGACCGACGCGGACGGCGCGTTCTTCTGGGAGCCCGGCCAGTTACGTGACCTGGCCAACCAGTGGCCGGTGGACTCCGCCTACGGCGAGACCGACTCGGCCGGCAGGCCGCTGGGTCTGATGGGCATGGTCCGCAGGCACCAGCCGAACATCGTCGCCACCTCCCGCTCCGGCTGGGTGGGCGACTACGCCAGCGAGGAGGGCTCCTCCGTGCCGTCCGGGGCGATCCGCACCGGCAAGGTCAGCGAGAAGGTCTTCACCGTCGGCAGCAGCTGGGGCTACAACTCCGACGGCAGGGTGATGAGTTACGCCACCGCCCTGAACATTCTGGTCAACGCGTGGGTGCGCAACATGACGGTCATGGTCAACGTGGGCCCGGACCGGCACGGCACCGTCCCCTCCGGCCAGGCGAGCCTGCTGCGCCAGATCGGGACCTTCATGACCGCCTGCGGCCAGTCCGTCTACTCCACCCGCGGCGGCCCGTGGGAACCCGTGGACGGCCAGTACGGCTACACGTACAAGGACAGCACCTTCTACGTCCACCTGCTTCCCGGCTACAGCGGCACCTCGTTCACCACCCAGTCGATCGGGGACGCCCAGGTCACCCGCGTGTTCGACGTGCGCTCCGGCACCAGCCTGTCCTTCACCGTCGGTGGTGACGGCCGCGTCACCATCACGGGCATCGACCGCACCACCCACCCCCAGGACAGCGTCGTCGGCGTCACGCTGGACCGCTCCGTGCAGCCGGGCGACATCGCCGCGGGCAGGACCGCCACCGCCGACAGCGAGGAGACGTCCAAGGGCAACACCGCATCGAACGCCGTCGACGGGTCCACCTCCACCCGCTGGTGTGCCAACGACGGCAGCACCGGCCACTGGCTCAAGGTCGACCTCGGCTCCACCCGCTCCCTGACCGGAACCCGCATCGCCTGGGAGCAGGACGGTGCCAACTACCGCTACCGGATCGAGGGTTCCACCGACAACGCCACCTGGACCACGCTGGCCGACCTGACCGGCACCACCAGTACCAGCCAGGTCCAGGCCGCCCTCTTCCGCGCCCAGGCACGCTACGTCCGGGTCACGGTCACCGGCCTGCCCTCCGCGGTGTGGGCGTCCATCCGCAGCCTGGAGGTCTACGACCGGCCGTTCACCGCGGACCTGGGCACCTTCAAGCTGGTCAACCGCAACAGCGGCAAGGTGATGGACGTCAAGGACGCCTCGACCACCGACGGCGCCCTGGTCGTCCAGTGGCCCTGGACCGGCGGCACCAACCAGCAGTGGAAGCTGCTGCCCGACACCGACGGCTCCTACCGGCTGTCCAACGTCAAGAGCGGCAAGGTCCTCGACAGCCCCGGCGGCTCCGCCCAGGGCGCGAACCTCGACCAGCGGACCGACTCCGGCAGCGACATCCAGTGGTGGAAGCTGGTCCCCTCCACCACCAGCGGCCACTACCGGCTCGTGAATGTCCGCACCGGTTGGTGCGCCGACGTCGCCAACGCGTCCACCTCGGACGGCGCCAACGTCATCCAGTGGCCGACCACCGGCGGCGCGAACCAGGACTGGCAGATCGTCGCGCTCTGACGGCCAGTCGAAGCCCCCTGCTTTCCCCTCCACTACGAGCCTGATTCGAAAGCCCTCTACACGTAAGTCGTGGCCAGTGGTTGCCGCGGATCGAGCGCGGGGCGATGCTCGGTGTATGGGTGTGACGGAGCGCTTCCTTTGGCCAGTGAGTGCTTCATTTGGCCGGTTCGGTACGTTCTCGCTGCCATGTCAACGACCTGCCTGCGGCGTCTCACCGAGACTTTCCCCAGAGCGTCCCTGACGGAGGCTCGCACCCCATGAGGTGAGGTCGGAGTCCACGACGGCCTCAACTCGTTCCAGGAGTTGGCTGCGTACAGCAGGGCTGCGTTCACTTACTGGTAACAGGCGGTAGCGCTCGATGGCGGTATGCAGTCGCGTCCAAGCCTCTGCTGCCAAAACGTAACGCGCACGGTGGTCGAGGAGTTGGCGCAGGCCCGCGAGGAATACGGCCAGACCCGCGATGGTGGCCGTGACCCCGGCGGGCGCCTGGAGACCTGCTGCTACCACTGTCGCTGAGCTGGTGATGAGCGCCAGGAACTCGACCCCATAGTGGCCCACCCGTGATCGTCGGCGGGTGACCTCGAACCACTCCAACTCCCTTAGCGCATAGTCGAGAACCGGATCGTCGCTGAGAGAGCCTGGTGCACTGTGCGGTCGTCGGATCGCCATGCTCCATTACTGCCCGTCTCCCCCGTGTCGCAATGGGACGAAAGACCTCGATGGACCGGGAGGCCGCCGACCGCATCGCGATAGCTGCCGCCGGGGACCCTGAGAGCGAGGCTGACGTCTCCGGGTCCGCTGACCCCACTGCCGCAGCGGCCGAGGTCAACGATCCGCAAGGCGAGGATGACGGCCGACATTATCTAGGGCTGTGTGCTGTTCGTGCTGGTCAATCCGATGCCGTGGCTTCAGGCACGTGAGGCACGGCCCACGGTTGGGCCTTCCGAGGCCGTGCCTCGGTGTGGGGTTACGAGACGAGGTGGCTCAGAAACCAGGTGATAACGGCCCGGAAGGTGCCGGAGAAGGCACCGCTGACGGCGGCGCGAACAAGAAGCAAGCGCTCGCGGCGGGAGAGAGACATGGGTACTCCCCAAAGGACGGAATGGGTGGGTGGCCAGCCGGCTTGTCCACCACGCTCTGCCCTGCACGCGGATCGACTCCGAGTCGCGACGAGCCGTCGAACCTGTCCAGGCACAACGGCTGTTCACGCTCTGTCCGAGTCCCAGATCGGGGACGATGATGCGATGAGTGGCGACATGGGGAACGTGGCCAGGCCGAGGAAGCGGCCACGGCGGCTGGGCCGGGCACAGGTCAGCTGGCCGCCCGCTCTGTGCACGTTGAAGGAGTTGCTCTACGAGGTGTATCTCGCGGCTGGCGCCCCGAGCCTGGACGAGATCGCCGAGGGTGTTGCCGCCAATGACGAGCTGCCGGGTTCACCGGGTCGGGACACCGTTCGCCGTGTTATCAGCGAGTCGGCCATGCCGCCCAGTCTGGCCGACGTTGTATCCGTCGCGGCGGTGCTGGCCCGCTCGGCCGCGTGGGAGCCGGAAGATCTGACCGGACGGGTACGCAGTTTGTGGATGGCGGCCCGGATGGCACAGGGCGCCGGACGGCTGATCAGCGAATACGCCGACGATGACCGGCTTGTTCTGGAGGACCTGGAGGTCCATCACGTCATGGACGTCGGCGGTGCCCAGGGACAGTTCGGTGTCCTGCCTGCCTATGTCCGGCGCGAGCACGACAGGCGTCTGGAAGAGGTCGTTGCCGCTGCCGAGGGCGGTCACAGTGGGATCGCGGTCCTGGTGGGGGGATCGTCGACGGGCAAGACGCGTGCCTTGTGGGAGGCGGTGCGGAGGTTGCCAGTTGGCTGGAGGTTGTGGCATCCCCTCAGTCCCACCCGTCCTGAAGCGGCCCTGGCTGGGCTGGGCGAGATCGCTCCCCGGACGGTGGTGTGGCTGAACGAGGCCCAGTACTACCTCAGCCCGGGCGGGCTCGGGGAGCAGGTCGCGGCGGGCCTGCGCGGCCTGCTCAACGACCCCTCACGAGCGCCGGTTCTGGTGCTGGCCACGCTGTGGCCCGAGCACTGGGACACCCTAACCACCCGCACCGACCCAGACCGGCATCCCCACGCTCGAGAACTGTTGAAGGGGCACGCGATCAGAGTGCCGGACGCCTTCACCTCGCATGATCTGGTCGCGCTCAGCGAGACCGCCGACGGCGATCCGCGGCTCACGCTAGCCGCCGATCGCGCGGCCGATGCCCAGATCACTCAGTACCTGGCCGGCGTGCCAGTCCTGCTAAGCCGCTACGAGATGGCCAATGGTGCCACCCAGGCCCTGATCCACGCGGCCATGGACGCCCGTCGTCTTGGCGCTGGCCCGTACCTCCCCCTCGCCTGGCTGGCCGACGCCGCCCTCGGCTACCTCACCGACACCGAATACCACGCACTCAGCGACGAGTGGCTGACCCGCACTCTCAACTACGTCACCACACCCTGCAATGGCATCCCCGGCATCCTCACCCCCGTGAAAACCAGCATCCTCGTCGGAAGGCGCAACACCCGGCCCAACCCTGTCAAGCCGTCCGATGCGAGAACGCTGGGGCCTCACTATCTCCTGGCCGACTATCTCGACCAGCACGGCCGCCGACAGCGCGCCGAGACCATCCCACCCACCGACTTCTGGACCGCAGCCAGCAACCACACCCACTCCACCGACCTGGATACGCTCGGCAACTCTGCCTGGAGGCTCGGGCTGTACCGCGACGCCGCCCAACTCCACAAACACGCCACAACCCGAGGCGACGCTCACGCCGCGGCCACCCTCGTCGAACGCTTCCACCAACTGCACCCCACCGACCCCCGCCCCGCCCAATGGGCCGCCGCCCACGCTCCCCTCGACGACGCGTACGCGGTGGCCCGGCTGCTGGAGGCGTTGAAGCATGCGGGGGCGCAGGATCAGGTAGGCACCCTGTTGGCCCGCGACCCCGCCACCCACGTCTCCCTCAACAACGCGTCCGCGGTGGCCCGGCTGCTGGGCAGGTTGTGGCATGCGGGGGCGCAGGAACAGTTGAACTCCCTGGCCACACGGGCCGCCGCACACATGCCCCTCGACGACCCTTTCAACTTGGCCCGGCTGCTAGAGGTGTTTCGGGGGTTGACGCATGCGGGGGCGCAGGATCAGACAGACACCCTGACCACACGGGCCGCCGCCCACACCCCTCTCAACGACCCGTACACGGTCTTCTCCGTGCTCGCCCTGTTGCGGGAGGCGGGGGCGCAAGATCAGGTGAACGCCCTGCTGGCCCGGGACCCCGCCACCCACGTCTCCCTCAACGCCCCGTACTCGGTGTACCTCCTCCTAATCGCGTTTGAGCAGGAGGGGGCGCAGGATCAGGTGACCACGCTGCTGGCCCGAGGCCTGACCACCCACATGCCACTCGACAACCCGGCGCATGTTGCCGACCTGCTGGACTTTCTGCGGAAGGCGGGGGCGCAGGACCAGGTGGACATCCTGCTGGCCCGCGACCCCGCCACCCACGTCTCCCTCGACACCCCCTACACGGTGGCCGGGCTGCTGGAGGCGTTGGGGCGTGCGGGGGCGCAGGATCAGGTGGACGCCCTGCTGGCCCGTCACCCCTCCACCCACGCCTTCCTCGATAACCCGCGGGGGGTAGCCCGACTACTGGAGGCGTTACGGGAGGCGGGGGCGCAGGATCAGGTGGACTCCTTGTTGGCCCGTCACCCCGCCACCCACGTCTCCCTCAACGATCCGACAGGGGTGGCCCAGCTGCTGGAGGCGTTACGGGGAGCCGGGGCGCAGGACCAGGCGGCCACCCTGGCCACCGCCCACAGAGCTCTCGACGACGGGTCCGAGTTCGCCTGGTTGGTGCGTGGATCTCAGGAGGCCGATGCCTGGTTGGAGGAGTTCCGACTGGGACCTGAGCTCGATCGGAGGCCATGGTCATGGGACGACCTGGAGTGACCCAGAGTGCCCGAAACGCCGTACCAATCACCACCAACATGCCTGCACATCCCTCGGATAGTCGTCAGGAATGTTGCTGAACTCCAAACATGACCCATATGCCAGTTTTCTGTCGGGCACCCAGATAACTATGACGATTGGGAGTATGGGTAGCTCTTGGTCTGCTCAGGCCGCTTGCAGGGCTTCACTCGGTCGTGGGCGGGCTGCTGCGGGATAGACAGTTGGGCGGGTGAGGCGTCGGGTCATCAGCCGGATCGCCGCGAGGTTGATCATGGCCTCGGAGCTTTCGGGCAGCCGTTCATGGTCTCGGACCAGGCGTCGGGCGTGCATCACCCACGCCCAAGATCGTTCCACGACCCAGCGGCGTGGCAGAACGACGAAGCCCTTGGCGTCTTTGGGCCTGTTCACGGTCTTGATCGTGAGCTTCAGTTCGGACTTGGCCCACTCGGCGAACGGGCCGCGGTAGGCGGAGTCGGCCCAGACGATGGCGAGTTCGGGGTGAAGTCGGCGGGCGCGGATCAGCAGGTCCCTGGCCGGCTTGCTGTCGTGCAGGCTGGCCGAGGTCACCATGACGTCCAGCGGGAGGCCGTGAGTCTCTGTCAGGAGGTGTCTTTTGCGCCCATTGATCATTTTCCCGCCGTCCCACCCGCGACTGTCCTTGCCGACGGTCTCGGACGCCTTGATCGACTGCGCGTCGAGGACGGTAGCCACCGCGTGCGGGGAGGTGCCCATCTTGCAGCGGACTTCGCGCCGGAGGTGGTCGCGGACCGTGTTCCAGACCCCGGACCTGGCCCAGCGGCGGAAGAAGCCGTAGACCGTCTGGTGCGGAGGGAAATCCGCAGGCAGAGCACGCCAGCGGCAGCCCTCAGAGCACACATACCGTATGCCGTCCACGATCTCCCGGCGCGGGTGTTTCTCGGGCCGGCCGCCGCGTCGTGTCGTCCATGCGGGCGGCGGCAGTAGGGGCTCGATCACCGCCCATTCCGCGTCGGTGACGTCCGAGGGGTAGCGGCGCTGCCGCATGCATCTCCCCTCCTCACGCGATCAGGTCGAGGGTGGACTCGACCGAGTTCAGTTGGGTGATCATGTGCCGGACCCGTTTGTCCTCCGGGGCCAGCTTGGCGTGCGGGCCGACAGTCGCGGTGATCAGCCGCCGCACCTCGGTCAGCTTCTTGTGGATCTTCGCAACCTCGTACTGCTCCAGCTCGTCGGGGTCGGCCGTGAACATGTAGCCGTCCGCCCGACTGTGCACCAAGGGCGGCCAGCCCATGTCGCTGATGATGTCCCGCAGCATCGCCAGCCCGGAACGGGTCTGGGCGGGGGTGAGTTCGCACGCGATCCGCAGCTGCGGAAAGTGCAGCGCGGCAGGGCGGGCCTCCATCAGGATCCGGTGGATGCACTTGGCGTGTTCCCTGGCCGCGTCGCCCCTACGGCGTGAACGGGACACCGCTACTCGCCCCGCAGCAGCTTGGCCAGCTCCTCGTCCATGTCGGTCTCGCCGGTCGAGACCGCGTGCTCCACCCAGTCACACGCGGCGCGGACCCGGGCGAGGTTGTGCCCGATGATCTCCTGGGCGTCCGGGGCCAGCGTCCGGTCGCGCATCAGCGGCACCAGCCTGCTGGTGGAGGCCACGAACTTGTGGCAGGCGCCCACCAGGTCCAGGAACTCCAGCGTCCGGTCGATCGCCCTGATCGCCGGAGCGACCGGGCTCTCCTCCTGCTCGGTGAGCGGTTCCGCAGCGGCCTTCTCCGCCTGCTGCCACCGGTCGGACTGCGCCTTGTTGAACAGGTGCCGGGCCGTCTTGTCACGAGCGGCATGGAAGGCCACTTCGGGACGGCGCAGGAAGTCGGTCGCCACTCGCGCGGCCACCTGCTCGTCCGCCGCCAGGTCGTGGATCGCCTCCACCTTCTCCTGGACCGACACCGGTGTGTCCACCTGCCAGCCCACCTGCCGTTTCGCGGCATCCCCCGTCCACTGGAGTTTCCCGTTGC
Source organism: Streptomyces sp. NPDC001492 (assembly GCF_053597275.1). Taxonomy (NCBI): domain Bacteria; kingdom Bacillati; phylum Actinomycetota; class Actinomycetes; order Kitasatosporales; family Streptomycetaceae; genus Streptomyces; species Streptomyces sp. NPDC001492. The sequence continues at coordinate 108,594 of NZ_JBSFHW010000002.1, forward strand.
GCGGGTGCTGGGGCGGGCTGGCGATCCGCTCGAAGCGGTCGTCCAACTTCTCCAGGATGCGGTGGATCTCGAACGGGACGCCCTCCGCACGCTGTTCACGCGGCCATCGGCTGGCCGTGTACCGGTAGGTCCGCACCTGGTTGTAGGAGACGCCGATGTCGTCGGCGAACATCTCCAGCGTCTCCCGCACCCCGAACAGGTCCTCGTTCGCCGCGGGCTGCGAGCCGCCCCAGTCGCGTAACGGGCAGATCTCCAAGGCGTCGTCTCCGATTTTGAACTGGATCTTCGTCTCGTCCAGTACGAGCTGCCGGTCCTCGGTCACGAGTTCGTCGTACCTCGTGCGCGAGACGCTCCCGACCTTCGCACTCACGGGCATCAGGCTCACCCCCTGTGGCCCCGGGACGTCGGCTTTCCCGTCGCCGGCGACGAGTCCCGGCCCCACTCCACGAGCGTCAACCCGCAGCCAGATCCATAGCAACCAATGGCCACGACTTACGTGTAGAGAGCTTCCAAATCAGGCTCTACGGGTCGCGGCGTGCGATCTCCTGACGGAGTTGGGTGAGGGCGCGGTGCAGTGTGCTTTTGACCGTTCCGGGGGCCATGCCGAGAGTAGCGGCCGTCTCGAAGGTGGTCATCTGCTCGCAGTAGCGAAGCACGACGACACTGCGCTGCTTGGGGGCCAGACGCTTCAGGACGTCCGTCAACAGGGCCCTGTCGGCGTGCTGGTCGCTGGTGTCCTGGACGGATGCCTCGGGTATCTGTGCGGTCGGAATTTCCTCCAGCTTCCGTGCCCGCCACCACTCCGTACGCGTGTTGATCATGACGCGGCGCAGGTAGGCGTCGGCGAGCCGTTTGTCGGCGATGCCTTCCCACTGGCGGTACGTGCGTAACAGGGCGATCTGCAGGAGGTCCTGGGCGTCGAGCGGGTCGCCGACGAGGCGCCGGGCACTGCGCAGCAGAGCGTCGTGCCGGGTACGGACGTACTCCTCGAATTCCAGCACCGTGGTGCGATCCCTGCGGGGATCCATGCGTGGGCTCCTTTCATACGCGGGCATGAGCGGTCAGTTCGTGCTGTGTGGCGTAGCGCCCCGGGGTGGACCGGCGCAGGCCCGCCCCGGCGTCGGCTCATGCTCGGTACCGTGCCGGCCGAGCGGTGATGGTTCTGGAGCCACCTGACCGCCGCGAGGGTGTCGGGGCCGAAGCCGGCGAAGGGCCGGGCTGCCGGCCGCTCCCCTCGCGCCGGCCAGCAGCCCGGCCCGGGTTTGACGGCCCGTGATGACGGGCCGCCTACCGGGGAGGTGGGTCAATACGAGTGCGTAGGGCGATCGGCTTTCTGATGGTGGTGATCGACACCAGGTGCTCCTTCGAACGTGGGGTTGCTGCCTTCCGGAACGGCCGCGTGTGAGATGGCGGCCGGTGAACAGCCGGACCCGACGTGCAGACCCGGTGCCGTACGACCTCGACTTTCCCGGCCGCTCCATTGAATGGACAGCCGGATCCGCCACCCTGATCAATGGCGACGTCGCAGGTCACGGGCACGGCGCAGCACGCTGACCAAAAGCGCGGGAGCCGTTGACGGCGTGGCGTCGGGAACGCCCTGCCAGGCGTCGACTGCGGCAGCCGGGGGCTGTGGAGAAGCTGACGGTTTCTGAAGGAAAGGCCTGTGCGTCAACTCCCGGTCGCGGCCCGGCAGGCGGACGTCTGCGTCGCCGTGGTCGGCGACCGTGCCGCGCTGTTCGGCCTCGGCACCTGCGGCGAGGGCTGCGACGCGGAGGACCTCTCGCTGCCGGGCGTCCAGGGTGAACTGGTCGAGGCCCTGCCGGCCACCGGCACACCGGTCGTCCTGCTCGTCGTCTCCGGCCGCCCGTACGCGCTCGGTGCCTACGCCGACCGCGCGGCCGCCGTCGTCCAGGCCTTCTTCCCCGGCGAGGAGGGCGGCCCGGCGCTCGCCGGAGTGCTCTCCGGACGGATCAACCCCTCCGGCAAGCTGCCCGTGCAGGTCCCGCGCACTGCTGGGGGCCAGCCCGGCACCTACTTGCACGCCCCGCTCGGCGGCAACACCCAGGGCGTGAGCAACCTCGACCCCACCCCGGCCTACCCCTTCGGGCACGGACGGTCGTACACGACGTTCACCTACGGCGGCTTCGAGGTCGCCGAGCAGATCGCCACCGACGGCGACGTCGAGATCAGCTGCCGGGTCCGCAACACCGACGGCCTCCCCGGCACCGAGGTCATCCAGCTCTACACCACGGACCCCGTCGCACAACTGCCGCGCCCCGTGACCCAGTTGACGGGACTCGCCCGGGTCCGCCCGGCCGCCGGGGAGGAGCGCAGGGTCACCTTCCGCCTGCACGCAGACCGCCTCGCGTACACCGGCCCCGATCTGCACCGCATCGTCGAACCCGACGAGATCACCGTCCGACTCGGCGCCTCCAGCACCGACATCCGGCTCACCGGCACCATCCGGCTGACCGGCCCGACCCGCCGGGTCGGACACGTCAAGGCGCCTCCAGCGCGGCCGATGGCGGCGGAACCCACCTCGCCGTCAGACCCGTTCCAGGGGGCGGTGCGGACCGGTGGGCAGTTCCACTTCGATCGTGTCGCCGGGGAACACCACACCGCCTTCCCTCACGATGCTCATGATTCCGGCCTTGCGCACGATGTTCCCCGCCTCGTCACGGCCGACGACCTGTTTCAGCAGCCCATCCTGGAAGTGGTCGATCTGCAGGCAGGGATTGCGGAGGCCGGTGACTTCCAGGACCGCGGAGGCGCCGATGCGCAGCAATGTGCCGACCGGCAGAGCGAGCAGGTCGATACCGCGCGTGGTGATGTTCTCGCCGAGTTCGCCGGGCGCCACCTTGAACCCTTCTTCACCGACCTCGGCGAAGAGCTCTTCATGAATGAGGTGGACCTGGCGCAGATTCGGCTGGGTGGGATCCTGCGCGACACGCGAACGGTGCTTGACCGTCACACCGGCGTGCACGTCTCCCTCCACACCGAGCCCGGCGAGCAGTCTGACGCTGTCCCGGTTCGGCTTGGTGAACGAGTAATCCCCGTTGCTGCTGACCGCCGTCACTCTCCCGCTCATACCTCAAAGCCCCCTCGTCGGTAACCGTGATCAGCCATCAGCCTAGCCAGGCGCGGCGATATGCGGCACGTGCCGCAGGGCCTCGCGCGGCGACGCTACGGCGCAGTAGCGTGACGCTTCGTATCGGCGTTCGAGACTCTGTGAGGCTGCGATGGAACATCCCGACCCCTTAGTGATCGACCCGACGGGTCGCGACATTCACGGTGAAGCCGCCCGCGTCCGCGAGCGCGGTCCGGTGACCCCGGTCGAACTCCCCGACGGGGTTGCGGCATGGGCCGTCAGCTCCCCCGATCTCCTCAGGCGCCTGCTGACCGACCCGCGTGTCTCCAAGGACCCGCGCCGCCACTGGACCCGCTGGATCAACGGCGAAATCGCCCCGGAATGGCCGCTGTTCACCTGGGTCGCGGTGCAGAACATGTTCACCGCGTACGGCGGCGAGCACAAACGCCTGCGGGCCCTGGTCTCCAAGGCGTTCACCGCACGCCGCACCGCCGCGCTCCAGCCTCGTGTCGAAGAGATCACCAAGCACCTGTTGGACCGCATCGAGCAGGCCGGACAGGACGGGCGGGTCGTCGATCTGCGCGAAGGGTTCTGCTACCCGTTGCCGATCCAGGTCATCAGCGAACTGTTCGGCCTGCCCGAGGACCAGGGTGCGGAGCTGCGGGCCGTTGTGGACGGCATCTTCCACACCTCCGCCACACCGGAGGAGGTCACCGACATCTACACGCGGTTCTACGCGGCGCTCGCCGAACTCGTCGCTTCCAAAAGGGAGTCACCCGGCGACGACCTGACCTCCGCCCTCATCGCGTCTCGGCACGACGAGGGCGGCACCCGCCTCAGCGAGCAGGAACTCCTCGACACCCTGGTCCTCATGGTCAGTGCGGGCCACGAAACCACGGTCAACCTCATCGACAACGCCATTCACGCACTGCTCGCCCACCCCGACCAACTCGCGCTCGTCCGCAGCGGCCACGCCTCCTGGGACGATGTGATCGAGGAGACGCTGCGCGTCGAGGCGCCGGTCGCCAGCCTGCCGCTGCGATACGCCGTGGAGGATCTGGCGATGAGCGAGTTCGGCGGGCCCGAAGGAGTCGTGATCGGCAAGGGTGAGGCCATCCTGGCCGCGTACGCCGCAGCCGGACGCCACCCCGGCAAGTACGGCGACGACGCGGACCGCTTCGATGTCACCCGCGTCGACAAGGAGCACCTGGCCTTCGGCCACGGCGTGCACTACTGCCTGGGCGCCCCGCTGGGGCGGCTGGAGGCGCGGATCGCGCTGCCGGCGCTTTTCGAGCGTTTCCCGGAGCTTCAACTCGCGGTGCCGCTGAGCGAGTTGGAGCCGGTGGATTCCTTCATCTCCAACGGCCACCGCTCCCTCCCGGTACGCCTTCGCTGACGACTCCCAGCACGCCCGCTGACGTTGACGAGCTCGTAGTGGTGGTGGGCGAGGAACGTGGAGGTGCCGCCGTCGTAGGCGTCCGCGCCGGGGCTCCCAGATCAGCGCCTTCCTCACCGACACCGTCGGCCAACAGCAATCAGTCCGACGATCTGCGAGCCCGCGCGATTCCGTCGTAACACCCCAGCTGTAGACCATGAGCCTGGATGGCTCTCACGAGCCGTCCCACAGCCCCAGCCGTCGCAGACGACGCTGCCGACGCCTCTCGTACAGTGCCGTGATCCCGAAGATGCCGCCGAGCAGGAGGCTGCCGATCGGCGCGATGGCGTAGTCCGACGGCTGCACGTCTGGGAGCAACAGGAAGTAGGCGGCCGACACTGCTCCGGCCAGAAGGGACAGGAGGACCGGATGCCGGGCCGCGAACTTCTGTGTGCGTGTCGGTGGGCGCTCACCACCAAGGAGGCGGTCCACGGCCCAAAAGGCCCGCACCAGTTTTCGCCCGGTCTCCGACATGCCCGAGAGGGTAGCGCGCGCCGGTCGGTGCTCGACTGGCGCGATGCCAGTTGCGGCTTGTCGCCGATATAGGGTCGCCCCTGATCGCTGCGTCGAGCCCCGAGGTCGGCTGAAATCCAGTTACTCACGGCCTGGGGAGCCGGGTGGCTCCCTGTCGCTGGCGCCGCCGCACTGGCGCTGGTCGCGGCGGCGAGAATGAGCGGCTCGCAGGTTCGACTGCTTTTTGCGGGGGTTGGGATGCTGACTGGGATCGTGATCGACGCGCTGGACGTCACGCGCATGGAGCGTTTCTGGTCGGACGTGACGCGGGGCCGAACGGGCGGCCTGGAGCTGCGATTCGCGCCGACGGCGCAGCCGAAGGCGGCGCGGAAGAACCGACTCCACCTCGACCTGGCCGGGGGGCCGGACTGGGAGGCCGAGGTGGTGCGCATGCTCACACTCGGCGCAACGCGCGTCGACATCGGCCAAGGGGACGTCCCGTGGGACGTGCTGGCCGATCCGGAGGGCAACGAGTTCTGCGTGCTGCGTCCCGGGCACCCCGGCGTGCTCGCCGACTGCGGCCTCGTCGCGATCTGCCTCGATGTCGCGGAGGAGGACCGCTACGCGCAGTGGGCCTTCTGGCAGTCGCAGGCGAACTGGCACGCGGCCGAGTCCCACGACTGGGGTGTCCGGCTGCGCCGGCAGCCGACCAGCGTGGTCTCGCTGGTGATGGGGCCGCCTGCGGCGCCGAAGGAGGCGCGGAACAGGCTGCGGCTGGAGGTCACCCAACCCGACTGGGAACCCGGCGAGTTCCTGGACGCCGGTGGGAACGAGTTCCACGTCAGCGGGTGACCCGCCGCCGTCATGGGCGCTCCTTCGCGGCCGTTGAGCAGGGGGCTGCTCATCCCGGCAGGAGAGTCGTCCGGGTTCCAGCTTCATCGGTGTGCTGTCGCGTCCGGCCTGCGCCTACCGCTTCCGGACGGCGTAGGTCAGGTGCGTCACCCTCGGGGAGGTCTCCGCGCGGACCGGCTCCAGGGCCACGCGGCCCGCGTCCACGCCCTCGAACAGGCGGATCCCGGAGCCGAACAGCACGGGTGAGAGCACGATCGTGAACTCGTCGATCAGGCCGGCGTTCACGTACTCCAGGATCGTCGCGCCCCCGCCCGCGATGCGGACGTCCCGGTCGCCGGCGGCCTCGCGGGCCTGGTCGAGTGCGGCCTGGATGCCGTCGTTGACGAAGTGGAAGGTGGTCCCGCCCGGCCGCTGCCAGGGGTCACGCTTCTCGTGCGTGACGACGAAGACCGGCGTGTGGAACGGCGCCTCCTCCGGCCACATCTGCTCGCCGGCGTCGAACATGCGCTTGCCCATGACGCTCGAGCCGGTGCGCTCGAACGTCTCCCGCGCGATGTCGTTGTCGCGCCCCTCCTCACCGCCCTCGCCCAGCTTCAGGTTCTCCCGGAAGAACCTCAGCGGAAAGATCCACTGCTGCAGTTCCCTCCACTGCTGCCCCATCAACTCCCCGAGGGACCCGGGCGCGATGAACCCGTCCAGCGACATGGAGACGCTGAAGAACACCTTCCCGGCCATCAGTTCTCTCCCGCACGAACGAGCTCGGTGACGTAGGTGGCGAGGTTGCTCAGGGTCTGCCGGCCGCCCTCCATCGCGTGGTACTTCTCGACCGCCTCGTCGCGCAGCTCCTTGGTGGGGAACACCGTGCGCATCTCGATCCGGGTGGCCGCGCCGTCGGGCTCGAAGGTCAGGACCGACTCGAAGGCGTTCGGATCGTCGCGGGACTCACCGTGGAGCAGCGCGATCCTCTCCGGCGGAGAGATCTCGGTCCACGAGATCCACTCGGGGTAGTCCGTCCCGTCCGGTCCATGCATCAGGAAGTCCCACTCCCCGCCGACGCGGAACTCGAACGACCGCGTGGTCGTGGTGAACCCGTCCGGCCCCCACCACCGCGACAGGTGCCGGACCTCGGTGAACGCCTCGAACACCAGCTCCCGCGGGGCGTCGATGATCCGCGAGATGACGATCTCGCGGTCGGCCGTCGCGGACTGCGCCGACACTCCTCGTCCCGTCGCGCTCATCAGCTACTCCTCCTGCCGTGCCTGTTTCAGGTCCTGCACGTATGCGTCCAGCCGGTCGAAGCTCTCGTTCCAGAACCGCTCGAACCCACCGGCCCACTCGTGAACCGGCCGCAGCCCGCGGGCGTCAAGGCCGTACAGGCGCTGCTTGCCCGCCTTGCGGTCCCGCACCAGCCCGACCTCCCGCAGCACCCGCAGGTGTTTGGACGCGCGCGGCTGGGTCATCCCCAGCTCCCGGGCCAGCTCGGTCACCGGCCGCTCACCCGCCCGCAGCAGCACCAGGATCTCCCGGCGCTGCGGCTCGGCGATCGCGTTGAACACGTCCGACGTCGTCGCTGCTCGTGCCATGCCTCCATCGTATGCCCATATAGGCATGCGTCAACCGGAGCGAATCAGGTCAGGGGATGGGTGCGCCTGTTGCCGACGCACCCCTGGATCACCCCTGCCACCTGCCCCACAGCCGGTGAATCGTGCCCCGCGCGGCGTGCCAGTGCGAGATCCACCGTCTCGGTCTCGACGAGCGGCAGGTAGGTCACGCCGTCGAGGCGGAGGCTCTGTACCGCCTCCGGGACCAGGGCGACCGCGTTGCCGGCGGCCACGAGCACCACGAGGGTCGCGGTCTCGCCGACCTCGATCAGGGTGGCGGGTTCGAAGCCGGCCCGGGCGCAGGCTGCGAGAACCCGGCCGTGCATGGAGGAACGGTCGCGGGAGGGGTGGACGACGAAGGGCTCGTCGGCAAGGGCTGCGAGCGGGATTTCGGCGCGATCCGCCAGCGGATGGCCGGTGGGGAGCACGGCCACGAGCCGTTCGGACCGCAGCGGGGTGAGGGCGACGGCGGCGTCCACCGGGGTGTCGGTGCGCAGCAGGGCGAGGTCGTAGGTGCCGTCGAGCAGGCCGTCCACCAGTTCGGGGTTGAGCAACTCGCCGCGCAACTCCAGGGATACGGCCGGCAGTTGTGTCCGTACCGTACGGGCGATCCTGGGCAGGATGTCGTAGGTGGCGGTTCCGACGAACCCGATGGACACGCGTCCGGCGCGGCCGGTGGCGAGCAGGGCCATCTGTTCCTCCGCCCGTTCCACCTCGGCGAGGATCGACCGTGCGTAGCCGGCCAGGTGGCGACCGGCGTCGGTGACCTCGACGCGCCGCGTCGACCGGTGGAAGAGCGGGGTGCCGAGTTCCCGCTCCAACTGCTTGATCTGCTGGGAGAGGGCCGACTGCGCCACATGCAGGCGTTGGGCGGCGCGGCCGAAGTGGCACTCCTCGACGAGGGCGAGGAAGTAGCGAACGTGCCGAAGCTCCATGACCACAGCTTATCTGTGCGAGTGATGGATTGTGCGCGACTGAGTATTGGACGAGATCAATCCGGGGATCCTACGGTCTATCCATGGTTGCCAGCTTCGTTTACACCGCAGTCAGGACGCCGTTCGGACGGTTCGGTGGGGCCCTCGCCGACGTCCGGCCCGATGACCTCGCCGCCATCGCCGTCTCAGGAGCCCTGGCCAAGGCACCGTCTCTCGACCCGGCCCTGATCGACGACGTGGTGTGGGGCAACGCCAACGGCGCGGGCGAGGACAACCGCAACGTCGGCCGGATGGCCGTCCTGCTGGCGGGCCTGCCCACCTCGGTGCCGGCCACGACCGTCAACCGGCTCTGCGGCTCCTCGCTGGACGCGGCGATCATCGCCTCGCGTGCCGTCGAGAGCGGTGACGCCGAGATCGTCCTCACCGGCGGGGTGGAGTCGATGACCCGTGCCCCCTGGGTCCTGCCCAAGCCGTCACGCGCGTTTCCTGCCGGCCATGTGACCGCCGTGTCGACGACCCTGGGCTGGCGGCTGGTCAACGACCGTATGCCCAAGGAGTGGACCGTCTCGCTGGGCGAGGCGAACGAGCAGCTGGCCGACCGGTTCGCCATCGGGCGGGAGCGGCAGGACGAGTTCGCCGCCCGCTCGCACCAGCGCGCCGGCGACGCCTGGAACGCGGGCTTCTACGACGACCTGGTCGTTCCGGTCGTACAGGACGGTGAGGTCCGTCTCCGCGCCGACGAGGGCATCCGGCCGGGCTCGACGCCGGAGAAGCTGGCCGGTCTCAAGCCGTCGTTCCGTCCCGACGGCGTCATCACCGCGGGCAATGCCTCCCCGCTCAACGACGGTGCGTCCGCCGTGCTGATCGGCTCGGAGAGGGCCTCGCAGCACATCGGTACGGCGCCGCTGGCCCGGATCGCCGGCCGCGGGGTGTCGGCGCTGGATCCGCAGATGTTCGGGTTCGCGCCGGTCGAGGCGGCCGAGCGGGCCCTGAAGCGGGCCGGGATCTCCTGGCCGGACGTGTCGGCGGTCGAGCTCAACGAGGCTTTCGCCGTGCAGTCGTTGGCCTGCGTGGACGCTTGGAAGGTCGATCCGGCTCTTGTGAACACCAAGGGCGGCGCCATCGCCATCGGCCACCCGCTGGGCGCCTCGGGAGGCCGGATCCTCGGCACGCTCGCCGCGCGGCTGCGCGAGTTGGGGCAGCGGTGGGGCGTCGCCGCGATCTGTATCGGCGTCGGACAGGCCCTCGCGGTCGTCCTGGAGAACGTATCGGAGACGAGCCGATGAGCGTTCAGGTGTGCGCGGACGCCGACGAGGCCGTGGCGGGCGTCGAGGACGGGGCGACCGTGCTGGTCGGAGGGTTCGGCATGGCCGGGATGCCGGTCGAGCTGATCGACGCCCTCATCCGGCAGGGCGCGAGCGAGCTGACCGTGGTGTCGAACAACGCCGGCAACGGCGACACCGGGCTGGCCGCGCTGCTGGCCAAGGGCCGGGTGCGCAGGATCGTGTGCTCCTTCCCTCGCCAGTCGGACTCCTGGGTCTTCGACCGGCTCTACCGGGAGGGACGGATCGAGCTGGAGGTCGTACCGCAGGGCACTCTCGCCGAACGGATACGCGCGGCCGGCGCCGGCATCGGGGCGTTCTTCTCCCCCACGGGTGTCGGTACGCCGCTCGCCGAGGGCCGGGAGACCCGGGAGACAGGCGGCCGCACCTACGTCCTGGAGTACCCCATCAGGGGCGATGTCGCGTTGATCGGCGCACACCGGGCGGACCGCATGGGCAACCTCGTGTACCGGAAGACCGCCCGCAACTTCGGGCCGGTCATGGCCACCGCCGCCACCACGGTCGTGGCACAGGTCGGCGAGATCGTCGAGGTCGGTGCGATCGACCCGGAGGCCGTGGTGACACCGAGCATCTACGTCGACCGCATCGTAGGAACGGGAGGGCCGGCAGCATGAACACGAGCCTGGCACCGGTGGAGCACCTCGACCGCGGGCCGCTGGACGGCGGCGAGATGGCCGCCAGGGTGGCACGTGACATCCCGCACGGCTCCTACGTCAACCTGGGCATCGGCCGGCCGACACGGGTCGCCGACCACCTCCCCCAAGGGTCGGGGGTGGTGCTGCACACCGAGAACGGCATGCTCCACATGGGCCCCGCGGCCGGCCCTGACCAGGCGGACCCCGATCTCACCAACGCGGGGAAGATCCCGGTCACCGAACTGCCCGGAGCGGCCTACTTCCACCACGCCGACTCCTTCGCGATGATGCGCGGCGGGCACCTGGACATCTGTGTGCTGGGCGCGTTCCAGGTCTCGGCCGTCGGTGATCTGGCCAACTGGCACACCGGCGCGCCCGACGCGATCCCCGCCGTCGGCGGCGCGATGGACCTCGCGATCGGCGCCAAGAAGGTCTTCGTGATGATGACGCTGTTCGCGAAGGACGGCTCGCCCAAGCTGGTGCCGGAATGCACGTACCCGCTGACCGGGCTGGGCTGCGTCGACCGCGTCTACACCGACCTCGCGACCTTCCGCGTGGGCCCGGAAGGCGCCACCGTCGTGGAGACGTTCGGTATCGCCTGTGCGGACCTCGCGGCGCGCCTGGACATTTCGCTTTCGTCGATACGTCCGGATGCCGCCTGAGGGTCCCGCCCCGCGGGAGGTTGCGACAAGTCCTCCGGCTCGCGCGTGCGGCGGCCCCGGCTCTCGGGTGGCAGCGGCTGACCACCAGTGCCGCCGGCCGCACCCACGGCGGCAAGAAGGCACAAGACGGCGAATAAGGTCACCGAGCGAAGGCCCGCGGCTGCCCCTCGAAGGGCTGTGCGAGCTACCTGGTCTACCCTCGCTACGCGGCCGCGGCGCTCCTCGGCTGGTGCCCTGAAGGAATCGCTGTCAGGAGGATCGTTGGATCACGACGAACGGGTCGACCGGCCCGGAAGCCACGGCGAACACCGGATGCAGCGTGAGTTGGGCACCCTCGACCGCGCGGACCGGTTCTACGACGAGCAGGTACTGGATCGGCTGAACCCGCAGATGCAGGAGTTCGTGGCCCGCCAGGAGATGTTCTTCCTCGCCACGGCGGACAGTCACGGTGAGTGCGACAACACGTTCCGGGCCGGACCACCCGGTTTTCTCGGGGTACTTGACGCGGCGACCCTGGCGTACCCGGAGTACCGCGGGAACGGAGTCATGGCCTCGCTCGGCAACATCCGGGAAAACCCGCACGTCGGCATCCTGATGATCGACTTCTCTCAGGACCGTATCGGCCTGCATGTCAACGGCCGGGCGCAGCTGGTCGCGGACGAGGCGATGCGCCGGAGGTATCCTCATCTGCCGGTCGACCCGGTGCCCGGCCGCCGCCCCCAGATGTGGGTGGAGGTGGCGGTCGAGGAGGCCTACATCCACTGCTCGAAGCACATACCGCGCCTGGTCAAGGCACCTCTGCGGCAGAACGCGAACGGCGATGCGACCGCCGGCGGTGAGCAGGCCTGGGGCACGGACGACGTCAAGCGCAAGGGCGGCGACTACTTCGGCGCCGCGGCCGAGAGGGGGAGGCGGCTGCCTTCCCGCTGACGAGCGCCCTGCGAGTCCGCTGCCGCAACACCCTGAGCATGCGGCTCCGGGAGCCGTCGAGGGCCACGTTCTGTCTCGCGCCGGGCATCCGAGCGGACGTCGGAGTCGTGCGTTTCGTAACGCCCCCGATTCACCGGTCATCCGATCGATCCCGCGCACCGCCGCGCGCGCCATGCTCCCAGCATGACTGACACCCCCCGACCCCCTTCCACAGAACCCGAGCGCGCGCCCGAGCAGACCGGCGGCTCGGGCGGTGCGAGCCGTAGAACCGTCATCGCCGCCCTGGGCGGTGCGACCCTCGGAGCGGCCGCTCTGGGGCTCACCTCCGGGCAGGCGGCCGTGGCCGCAGGCCGGAACGGCGCCGCCCCGGCCCGGCCTGCCGCCGACTGCGTCCTCACGCCCGAGCAGACCGAGGGGCCGTACTACCTGGACCTGGAGACCGTCCGCAAGGACATCACCGAGGGCAAGGCCGGCGTGCCGCTCACCCTCCGCGTCAAGGTGATCGACACCGCGACCTGCTCCGCGCTGCCCGGTACGGCGGTCGACATCTGGCACTGCGACGCTCTCGGCGTCTACTCCGGCTACGTGGCCGGCGGCTCCACCCCGGACACGACCTTCCTGCGCGGTGTGCAACTGACCGACTCCGGTGGCGTCGCCGAGTTCACCACCATCTATCCCGGCTGGTACGTCGGCCGTGCCCTCCACATCCATGTCAAGACGCATGTCGGCGGCACCGTCGCCAACGGCAAGTACCGGGGAGGCCACGTCTCCCACACCGGTCAGCTCTACTTCCCGGAGACGTACAACAGCAGGGTCGCCGTCTTGGCCCCCTACCGGAGCAACACGGCCACGCGCACGCTCAACGCCAGGGACGGCATCTACCGCAACGGCGGGTCCTCCACCCTGCTGACACTGACGCAGGTCGGCAGCGATCTCGGCAAGGGAGTGACCGGCACTGTTGTGCTCGGCATCGATCCCGACGCCGTGCCCTGACGGTGCCGCCGCGCGCGGTAGCCGGTCCGCTGCGCCGGTGCCGGCTACCGCCCTCGCGCCGTCGGCCGCCCATGCACACCGCTCGAACTCGCGTATGCCAGTGCGACGATGACGGACGCGAGCCTCGCATCCGGGCATGGGCGGCCGGAATGCGGGGATGACCGGAGCATGACATGTGAGTCGTGCGGTGCGCCGCTGCCCGATCGCCCCCGCAGTGGTCGACCGGCTCGCTACTGCTCCGGCGCATGCAGACAACGGGCGTTCCGGCAACGCTCGGCGCGCCCGGATTCGAGCCGGGCGCAGACCGCCACGTCGCCGCCCGCACAGAACGCTGACTCCCCGGCCACCACTCAGGGCCGCGGTCTGCCGCCGGCCCTCGACTCCTTCGTGGGCCGGCGGGCGGAGCTGTCGCGGCTGCGCACGCTGCTGAGGACGTCACGGCTGCTGACGCTGACCGGTGCCGGCGGCGTCGGAAAGACGCGGTTGGCGCTGGAGTTCGCCAGGGGCCTGCCCGGCCGCCACGGGCGGGTCGACCTGGTCGAACTCGACGCGCTGCGTGACGGCGCCGCGCTGGCCCAGTCCGTCGCCGCCGCGCTGGCCGTGGGGGAACGGGCCGGACGATCCGGTGTCGACGTCCTGGTCCACGCCATCGGCGACGCCCGTCGGCTGCTGATCCTGGACAACTGCGAGCACCTGGCCGAGCCGTGTGCCCGGCTGACAGCGACCCTGCTGAGTCGCTGCCCTCGATTACGGATCCTCGCCACCAGCCGGGAGGCCCTGCGGGTGCCCGGGGAGACGGTGCTGCGCGTCGGTGAGCTGTCGCTGCCGCCGGCCGACGCCGGAGACGACCCGGACGTCCTGCTGCGGGCGGACGCCGTCCGGCTGTTCGTCGAGCGTGCCTCGAGCTGTTCGCCAGGGTTCACGCTGCATCGCGGCAACGGCCGGACGGTCGCCGAGATCTGCCGCAGACTGGACGGCCTGACGCTCGCTGTCGAGCTGGCGGCCCGCCGGGCCAGGACGCTTCCGCCGCGCGACATCCTGGCAGGACTGGGCGACCAGATGTCCCAGCTGTCCCTGTTGTCAGGAGGGCACAGGACCGGCCCCGGGCACCACAGCGAGCTGGCCGCCGCGATCGACTGGAGCCACCGTCTGCTCGATCCGGCCGAACAGGCCGTCTTCCGGCGTCTCGCGGTCCTCGTCGGCGGGTTCGACACGGCGGCGGCGCGGGCGGTCTGCGCCGACGAGGGTGTCGCCCCGTCGCGGGTACTCGGCATCCTGTGCGCCCTTGAGGCCAAGTCCCTGATCGCACGTCTCTCGGGAGACGCGGCGGGAGACGCGGAGACCGCACGATTCAGACAGCTGAGCACCATCCGCGCCTACGCCCTGGAGCGCCTGCTCGCATCCGGCGAGTTGCACAGCACCGGGCACCGGGTCCTCGTATGGCTGAACGGACTGGCGGACCGGGCCGACGGCGAGGTGTTCCCCGACCAGGCCGGCAGCCCGCTGGCCGTGGAACGGGACAACCTCGCGGCGGCTCTGGCCGACACCACCGGTCACGACGGCGTCTCGCGCCCACGGCTGGAACTGGAACTGGCACGCGTGCACTACGAGCAGGAACAGCCGTCCGCCGCCCGCGCGTTACTGACGGGGCTGCTGCGGGAAGACGGCGTCAGGACGCTCGGCGGGGCGGTACCGGCGCTCGCGGCGCGCGTGGCCTGCCAGCGGGCCGATCCGGCGCAGGCGCTGGACCTCGGCGAGCAGGCGGTGGCCGTGGAGCGCATGCGCGCTCACCCTGCCGGACTTGCCAACGCCCTGGACGCGCGGGCCGCGGCGCGCCTGTGCCGCGGGGAATTCGACGCGGCCGTAGGCGATCTGCGGGAGTGCCTGGAGGTCGTCAGCAGCCTGGGCAGGCCGAAGGACACCGCGTGGTGCACCCATCACCTGGCCTGGGCGCTGCTCCAGGCGGGCGGGGCGCCGGAGGCCGACATCCTCATGTCCGGCTGCCTGCCCGTGCTCAGAAGCCACGCTCCGTGGAACCAGGTCGCGGCCGCTCTGCACACGGCGGGCGCCGTGCGGCTGGCCCTTGGGCAACTGGACAGCGCCGAGGCGCTGTTCGGCGAGGTGCTGCAGATCGTCCCCGAGGCAAGTTTTCATGCGCTCTACCCGGTGGAGGGCCTGGCGCTCGTGGCCGCCGAGAGCGGAGACACGCGACGGGCCCTCCTGCTGTACGAGGCGAGCGCGCAGGCACGCCGCCGCCTCGACACCGTCTCCGAGGCTTCATGGCGACGCCAGGTGGAACGGACGGTGACCCGTATCAGCACACGGCTGCCGACATCCGCTCGGGACGCGGCCGTCAGCGGCGGCCGTCGGCTGCCCGCGGATCGCCTTGTCGCGTACGCGCTGCGGACAAGGAGCGCCGACCACCGAACGGCGAAGCGCGCCGTGGAGGCCGTCGACGGCCGATCGACGCTCACCGGAAGGGAGTTCATGGTGGCCGAGCTCGTCGCCGACGGGCTGACCAACCGTCAGATCGCCGAACGGCTCGGCCTTTCGGTCCATACGGTCGCCACCCACCTGGACAAGGTGCGCGACAAGCTGGGCTTGCGGTCACGCACACGGATCGCCCTGTGGGTGGCCACACGGGTCAAGGCCGGAGACCCGTCCGTGTGACGCCTCGCCGGCCTCGCGCCGTCGTCGCGCGGCGGAGGCTCCCGCTCGCATCCGGCTCATCAGCTGGGGGCCTGGTGGCTGGTGCGGCGGCGCAAGGCACCGTCGCAGAGCTGACGCAGACGGCAGCGATGCCGGTCCGCCCGAACGTTGCCGGGCGGACCGGCGTCGTAGCAGTAGCCGTCTTCGAGGGAGTCGTCATGGCCGCCGTACGCTTTCGTCCTCGGGTCCTCTCCGTCGCCGCACTGGGCGGGGCCCTGCTGTGCGCGACCGCCGCCTGCGGTTCCGGTGAGCCGCGGGCCGCCACAGCGCCCGTGCGCACGACCTGGCGGGAACCCCAGTCATACGCCTACACACTGACCTCCACCACCCAGGTCCTGGCAGGGACCTTCCGGGTCAAGGTCCGCGGCGGCAAGGTGACGGAGGCGGTCGGTGTCGACGAGGACAGCCGGCGGCAGGTACGGGAGCTGCCCGGCGAAGTGCCCACGATCGGCGAGCTGTTGAAACGGCTGGCGAAGGCCCGCAGCGACAACGCGCACACCGCGAAGGCGGAGTACGCGACCGACGGGCATCCCCTGCGGATCACCCTGGACTGGGACCAGAACGCCATCGACGACGAAGCCCTGTACGTGATCAGCTCCTACAGGCCGACACCCGCCTGAACCGCGCGCAGGGCCCGGGACGGGAGGAACCCACGCATCGCCCCCGAAGGCAAAGGCATCGCTGTCTTCCTGGGCCCCGTCATCCAGCCCGTACGCCGGCTGCGCTCCCCCTCAACGCTGCGGGCGGCCTGGCAGTATCGCGGGCAGCCCGTCCACCGTCGCCGTGAGGACGGACAGCAGTCGGGCGAGTTCTCCCTGGTCGCCCACGGCGTCGAGGAGCCGGGTCTGGTCGGAGTGGACGCGAAGGGCGGCACGGTCGTGGAGGATACGGCCGCGGGCGGTCAGGTGGAGCAGGACGCGGCGGCGGTCGTCGGGGTCGGGGCGACGGTAGACCAGGTTGCCGGCGACCATGCGGTCGACCAGCTTGGTCAGGCTGGGCGCCGGCATGAGGACGTGCTCGGCGATCTCGGTCATCGGATGGCCCTGCCCGTCGGCGACGGCCGTCAGGACACGCCACTCCTCCACCGAGCAGCCCTCCTGCGCCAGCACCCCCGCCAAGCGCTGCACGAGGCGTCGCTCGGCATGGCTGAGCAGGTGCGCAAGGTCCGGCGAGGAGGGTTCGGACGGCATTGCCGGTGTCCTTCCACTAGGTCTACTGTTCCAGCAGATTACGAGCCTCTGCGAGGGCGCCGGGGCCCGGACCGGGATCCGCGCGCCCCATGCCCTCACGGAGGTGATCTGTGCATCCGGTGCCGCCCAGAGGGAACGGCGACTCGAGCACGACGCTGGTCGCGGCTCTGGTCGTGCCGTTGCAAGGGCCGGCGGGGGTCTTCGGCCCGTCCTGCGAACTGGCCGCGCAACTGGCCGTGGAAGAGCTCAACGCCGAAGGCGGTGTGCTGGACCGGGAGGTCAGGCTCGTCACGGTGGACGGCGGAGGACCGCCCGAGCAGGTGGCTGCCGAGGTCGAGGCACTGGTGTCGCTGGGCGCCGTCGACGGAGTGCTGGGCTGGCACACCTCCGCGGTCCGCCAGGCACTGCTGCCGCGCATCGCGGGCCGGGTGCCGTACGTCTACACCGCCCAGTACGAGGGCGGCGAGCGCACCCCCGGAGTCTTCCTGACCGGCGAGACCGACGCCGCCCAACTGCTTCCTGCGATGCGGCTGTTGGCCGAGGCGACCGGGGCGCGGCGTTGGTGCACGGTGGGCAACGACTATGTGTGGCCGCGGGTGACCGCTCGCGCCGCGCGACGGTATGCCCGCGCCTGTGGTGGCCGGGTGCGGGACGAGGTCTTCGTGCCGCTGGGGACGCACGAGTTCGGGCCGGTGCTGCGCCGGATCGAGCGGAGCGAGGCCGACGCGGTGCTGATGCTGCTGATCGGGGACGACGCGGCCCGCTTCAACCGGGCGTTCGCCGCATACGGTCTTCACCAGCGGTGTCTGCGCCTGAGCACCCACATGGACGAGAACATCCTGCTGGCCACCGGCGCCGAGGCCACCGAGGGGCTCTGGGCGGCGGCCGGGTTCTTCGAGACGCTCGCGACCGCGGAGAGCCTGGACTTCAGCGCCCGTTACGCGGCCCGCTTCGGCGTGCAGGCACCCGTCGTGGGGAGCCTCGGCGAGTCCTGCTTCGAAGGGGTACGGCTGCTGGCGGCGCTGGCCGAGCGGGCGCGGTCGCTGGATGTGCGGGCGATGTGTGCCGTCGCGGACACGGTGTCCTACGAGGGCCCGCGGGGCCTGCTGCGGCTGGACGGCAACCATCTCGCCCAACGGTTGTACCTGGCACGGGCGGACGCCTTCGACTTCCACATCATCGCCCAACTCTGACTCCTCGCCCTCCAGTTGGGGCTGGTCAGCGCACCTCTCAGGCCGCTGTCCCGCGTGGCCGTTGACAATACCCTGCCGCGGAAATACTTTCTACGGGAAGTATCAAGCGAGGCAAGTCGCCATCCCTGACGCAGGCCGCGCTGGACTCCCGCCCTCCCGCCTTCCCACCCCGGAGGCGCGAGACGGCACCGGCGAATCCCCCGCCGGACCGTACGCAATCGCGAAATTCACCCCAACCTCCGTAAACAGCCGTCATCCACCCGGCCGCTCGGCAGATAAATGCGTCCGGAATCCGCACGGCACACTCGTCCTTAGCCGCGGACAGCCACGAAGTGACCAGCTCAGAAAGCACATCCAGACACTCCGACCAGCTTTCTTCAATTTCGGACACCCTATTTTCTACGCGCGTCACACAAAGGGCTCTCCAAAGAACTCCCTTTTAAAGAACGCGAAACGCTCAAGAAACAGAAGGACCTGACTCTTCCCTGGAAACACCCGGAGTCATCCGGGTGGTGGCCCTGCGTCCGGAAGAGGGAAGAGTCGTGACGGAGATCGTCGACAAAGAAGCGCCACCGGTGAGTGCGGGCGGACGGACGTACAACAACTGGGCGCAGAACGACACGTTGGAGGACTACTCGCTGCGCTACGCGCCGAAGTCCTTCCGTCGCTGGACCCCCTACGTG
Organism: Streptomyces sp. NPDC001492; assembly: GCF_053597275.1. NCBI lineage: Bacteria > Bacillati > Actinomycetota > Actinomycetes > Kitasatosporales > Streptomycetaceae > Streptomyces > Streptomyces sp. NPDC001492. Next base: position 127,296 of record NZ_JBSFHW010000002.1, read on the forward strand.
GTGGCAACCACGGCCCTGGGCGGGATCGCTTACCTCGCCGACTTCGCCATCGGCGGCTCCATCGCCATCTCCAACGGCTTCTCCAGCGCCATGGTGGCCATCCTCGCCGCGGCAGTGGTCATCTTCCTGACCGGCATCCCGATCTCGTACTACTCGGCGAAGTACTCCATCGACATGGACCTGTTGACCCGGGGCGCGGGCTTCGGCTACCTCGGGTCCACGCTCACCTCGGTCATCTACGCCAGCTTCACCTTCATCTTCTTCGCCCTCGAAGGCTCGATCATGGCGCAGGCGCTGGAGCTGGGGCTGCACATCCCGCTCGCCGTCGGCTATTTGATCTGCTCCCTCATCATCCTGCCGCTTGTCATCTACGGCATGACGGCGCTGTCCAAGATGCAGGTGTGGACGCAGCCGGTCTGGCTGGTGCTGATGGTCGCGCCGTTCGTGTCCATCGCCATCCAGGAGCCGGGCAAGTTCTCGCAGTTCACACACTTCGCCGGCAACTCCCCCACCGGCTCCGGCATCAGCATGCTCGGCGTCGGCGCGGGCGCCGGCGTGGCGCTGTCCCTGATCGCGCAGATCGGCGAGCAGGTCGACTACCTGCGGTTCATGCCCGACAAGACGCCCGAGAACAGCAAGAAGTGGTGGGGCGCGGTGCTCTCGGCCGGCCCGGGCTGGGTGGTGCTCGGCGCGGCCAAGCAGATCGGCGGGGCCTTCCTCGCCTTCTACATCGCCGGCAGTGTGGGTCTGTCCAAGGCCAACGAGCCCATCCAGCAGTACGTGCACGGCTTCAAGACCTTCGCCGCGCCCGTGGCCCTGGGCCTGGCCACGTTCTTCGTGATCCTCTCCCAGATAAAGATCAACTCGACGAACGCCTACTCGGGTTCGCTGTCCTGGTCGAACTTCTTCTCCCGGCTGACCCACCGTCACCCCGGCCGGGTCGTCTACATCTTCCTCAACGTGGGGATCGCCCTGGCCCTGATGGAGGGCGGCGTGTTCGGCTTCCTCAATACGGTGCTCGGCTTCTACTCCAACGTCGCCATCGCCTGGATCGGCGCGGTCGTCGCCGACCTCGTCATCAACAAGCCGCTGAAGCTCAGCCCCTCGTACATCGAGTTCAAGCGCGCCCACCTGCACAACTTCAACCCTGTCGGCTTCGGTTCGATGCTCATCGCCTCGGCCGTCTCCATCGCCGCGTACTTCAACGCCTTCGGCGACTACGGCAAGGCGTACTCCCCGTTCATCGCCCTGTTCCTGGCCATGGTGCTCTCGCCGCTCTTCGCGGTGCTGACCAAGGGCAAGTACTACATCGCCCGTGTCGACGACCTGGAGGAGCCGCTGCTCGGCGCCGACGGCCTGCCGTCGGCGGTCACGCTCACCTGCGCCGTGTGCACCACCGACTTCGAGCGGCCCGACGTGGCCAACTGCCCCTTCCACTCCGGTGCCATCTGCTCCCTGTGCTGCAGCCTGGAGAAGGACTGCCACGACTCCTGCAAGAGCGGCGCCGGTACCGGACCCGTCGTACTCGCCATGCCGACCGTCCGATCCGCGGACTGACCCCCCACCCTCACCTCCATGGGTGATCGGCTCCGGCCCGCGTCCTTCGACACGGGCCGGAGCCGATGTCGGCTGCCCTTCGGGCGGTGGGTCCCCGCTACCCGCGAACTGTCCGGAAAACCTGCCCCCTCCATACAAGTCGGAGCCGCGGGTCGTTCAGTTCCCGGCCATCCCGGCGATATCGAGGCACCGGAAGCGCGGGAGGAGCACGAGCGCGCGCCGGCCATCGACCGCGCACCCGCCCGGGGCGGGGGCGCGAGTCCGGCTGCGTCGCGCCGGGTATCCCTCGGGCAGTCCCTGCGGCCGGCGGTTTCGGACACCGATGCGCCGCGACCCCACGTTCACGGAGGTGGAGCAGCATGCCCGAGACCAACGGACTGGAGCCCGTGGCGACCTTCTGCGGCAACTGCGACTGCGGTTGTCCCCAACTGTTCGTCGACCCGAGCGCCCCCGCCGAACAGCGCATCATCTTGACCGACGACTTCGGCCAGCGGGTGCAGATGAGCGCTGACCAGTTCTCCCACCTGGTCTCCGACGCCAAGGCCGGCAAGCTGGACGGCATCGCCGTGCCCTGATCCCCGGCTACCGCTACTGGGGTTGTCGTCGGCCCCGGTGATCTCCGGCGACAGCCATCACGACCTGACCGGGCTGCGGCACACACCAGCAGCCGACGGCCGCTCGCCCCGGTGCCCTGCTTCAGGTGAGAGGCACCGCCGAGGCGGTCACGGTGCTTTCGCGGTCGCGGGGGGCGCCGCGGGCTCCTTGGCGCCGGTGTCCCTCGCGGCTTCAGTCGGCTGCGACTGCGCGTCCCGCCTTGGGCCAGTTGGCGTTCAGCTTGTCCAGGTAGGACTGCGCCTGGCTGCCCGGGGTCGCGCCGCGGGCGAAGGCGAGCATGTTGCCCGCGCCCGTGTTGGAGCCGAGGGCCAGCAGGTCGTTCTTGGTGCAGGCGCCGTGCCAGGTGGCGGGCAGCTGGGCCGCGAGGTCGTGCAGGTACCAGGCTTCGGCCTCGATCGCGAGGTCCCGGTCGTCGGGCAGCTCCTCCCACCGCCGGTAGGCGAAGTCCCGGCCCTTCTTGACCTCGTCGAAGGTGGCGCGGTGCATGTTCGCGATGCCGAAGGCGGCGTCCGGCTTGTACTTCTGCCAGGCCCGCTCGAGGGACGGGTCGTGGGGCTTGCACGACTCGTTGTGGAGGATCGCCATCAGCAACTGGGCGCTGACGCCCGTCTGTCGAGCCCGGGTGCGGATCCGGGAGGCGTAGTCGGCCGGGTCGTACGACGAGGCCGACACCGCGGAGGTCGAAGGAGCCGCCGGTGCGGCCGGAGTGGTGGCGGATGCTCGTGGCGGGGGTCGCGCGTCGCCCTGTGGGGTCCCGGCCGCACGCACGATGACGTACAGCGCCAGTGCGAAGACCACCACGGGGAGCCACCGCCGGCGCTTCGGCGCCTGTGACTCCGACATGTCTCGCCCTCTCCGTTGACCGGCACCTTCTACAACAGGTGCGTCAAGACCTGTGTGCGGCGCCGCTGTGTCCGCGCCGCCGCAACCTCCGGCTCGGGCCCGGCCATGACGGACACGGCGGCCTCAGACACCTGCCGCGTGCAGTCGGCCCACCGGCGCGGCGGCCCTGCGCGTCCGGGCGGTCAGCTGCCCGACCATCACGCGGACCACGGTCACGACGTCGGGGTCGTCGACGTAGTAGACCTGCCGTCGGCCGTCGCGGCGGGCGCGCACGAGCCCGGCCAGCTTCAGCTTCGCCAGGTGCTGGCTGACCGCGGGCAGCGCGCCGCCGACCCGGTCGGCAAGATGCGTGACGTCGCTCTCGCCCTGGGACAGCGCCCACATGATGTGCAGCCGGGCCGACGAGGCGAGCAGCCCGAACGCCGCGGCGGCCTCCGCCAGCAGCTCGGCGGACGGATCCTCGTAGCCATCGGCGTACTGCGCCACAGTCCTCTCCCACCCACCCTCGTCACAGCACTCGCACAAGCGCGCACCCAGTGTAGGCGTACCACGTCGGCGCGCCCGCCGGGGCGGCGTGCAGAACGGCTGCCGTCGCTCGCGGGTCCTGCTGGCCGGGCCCGACATGCGGACGATAGAAAAAGCCTGTGCCGGCAGCGTGCTGCACGCCGTCAGCCGCCTGCCCGATGTCACAAAGGAGTGCGCCATGGGAACGTACGAGGAAGTCTTCCGCTCCAGTACCGAAGACCCGGAGGCCTTCTGGCTGAAGGCTGCGGAGGGCATCGACTGGGATGTCGCTCCGCAACGCGCCCTGGACTCCTCCGGTGCACCCTTCTACCGCTGGTTTCCCGACGGGCGGCTCAACGTCTGTTTCAACGCGCTCGACCGCCACGTCGAGGCCGGCCTGGGCGATCAGCCCGCTCTCGTCCACGACTCCCCCGTGACCGGCACGCGGCGCACCTACACCTACGCGCAGCTGAGGGACGAGGTGGCCGCCTTCGCCGGAGGCCTGACGCGGCTCGGCGTGGGGCACGGCGACCGGGTGGTCATCTATATGCCGATGATCCCCGAGGCGGCCATCGCGATGCTGGCCTGCGCCCGCATCGGTGCCATCCACTCGGTCGTCTTCGGCGGGTTCGCGCCGCCCGAACTCGCCGTCCGCATCGACGACGCCACCCCGAAGGTGATCGTCTCCGCCTCCTGCGGCATCGAGGGCAAGCGGGTCATCCCGTACAAGCCGCTGCTGGACCGCGCGATCGAACTCGCCGGGCACCGGCCGGAGAAGAGCGTGATCGTGCAACGGCCGCAGGAGCGCGCCGAGTTGGGGCCGGACGACCTCGACTGGGCCGACCTGGTCGCCACCGCGACGCCTGTCGGCTGTCTGCCGGTGGCCGCGACGGACCCGCTCTACATCCTCTACACGTCCGGGACGACGGGAAAGCCCAAGGGGGTCGTCCGCGACTGCGGCGGCTACGCGGTGGCCCTGCACTGGTCGATGGGCGCCGTGTACGACATCGGCCGGGGCGAGACCATGTTCACCGGCTCCGACGTGGGCTGGGTGGTCGGCCACTCGTACATCGTGTACGGGCCGCTGCTGGCCGGCGCCACGACCGTGCTGTACGAGGGCAAGCCGGTCGGCACGCCGGACGCGGGCCAGTTCTGGCGCGTCGCCGCCGAGTACGACGTCAAGACCATGTTCACCGCGCCGACCGCCTTCCGGGCGATCAGGAAGGAGGACCCCAAGGGCGCCCTCGCCGCGGAGTACGACCTGTCCCGCCTGCGCTATCTCTTCCTCGCGGGCGAGCGCCTCGACCCCGAGACCTACCACTGGGCGAGCGCCCTCCTCGACATCCCGGTGATCGACCACTGGTGGCAGACGGAGACCGGTTGGCCCATCGTCGCCAACCCGGTCGGCATCGAGGCCGCCCCGGTCAAACCCGGCTCGCCCACCCGCGCGCTGCCGGGCTGGGACGTCCGCGTCCTGGATCCCTCCGGGCAGCCCGCGCCGCCCGGCGTCGACGGCGCGATCGTCGTCAGACTCCCCCTGCCTCCCGGGGCGTTGCCCACCCTCTGGAACGACGACGTCCGCTTCGTCGGCTCCTATCTCTCCGCCTTCGACGGCTACTACCTCACCGGCGACAGCGGGCACATCGACGCCGACGGCTATGTGTTCGTCATGGGCCGCACCGACGACGTCATCAACGTCGCGGGGCACCGGCTGTCCACCGGCAGCATGGAAGAGGTCCTGGCCACCCACCCCGACGTCGCCGAATGCGCCGTCATCGGCGTCGCGGACGACCTCAAGGGACAGATCCCGCGCGGTCTCGTCGTCCTGAAGGCGGGCACCGTCCGCGAACCGGCCGAGGTGGAGGCCGAACTCGTCCAGCTGGTGCGCGAACGCATCGGCGCCGTCGCCTCCCTCAAGGACGTCGCCGTCGTACCGGCCCTGCCCAAGACCCGCTCCGGAAAGATCCTGCGCAAGACCATGCGCGGCATCGCCGACGGCCTGGACGAGCCCATCCCCTCCACGGTGGACGACCCGAGCGTCATCGAGAACCTGCGCCCTGTGCTGCGGCGCGGACCCGGTCACCACGTGTGAGCAATGCTCCTCGCCGGCGGGCCGGATCCATGATGCGGGCCCGTCCGTGGTCGTCCGCGGCAGGGAACGGACCCTGCCGCGGACCCGGCTCATCCCCGGCCGTCGGCGGGGGCGAGGACGATGTCGAAGCGGACCTGTGTCCAGGTGCCGTCGACGGCCCGCCCGTCGGGTGCCGGCGTGCCCGCCGGACGCCGGTCGAAGTCCTTGACCAGCGACTCCTTGACGCCGAAGACCGTGTCGGAGTCGAGCAGTTCGTCGCCCCGGACGAAGATGTGCGTGACCAGGGTGCGGCACCCGGGCGCCTCGACCATGAAGTGCAGGTGCGAGGCCCGCATCGGCGAGCGGCCGGTCGCCGCCAGCATCCTGCCCACCGGGCCGTCGTGCGGGATCGGGTACGGCGTCGGTGTGACACCCCAGAAGCGGTAGCTCCCGTCGGCCTCCGTGAACAGGTGCGCGCGGGCGGTCACCCGGTCGTCGTCGTACTGGACGTCGTAGAACCCGTCCTCGTCCGCCTCCCACACCTCGATCTTCGCCCCGGCGATCGGGGTGCCGTCGGCGTCGGAGACGGTTCCCTCGACCCAGCAGGGCTCGCCGGCGGCCCCGAAGGACATGTCCCCGCCCGGCTCGATCCTCGGGGAGCCCTCCACGAAGAAGGGGCCGAAGACGGTGGCCTCGGTGGCGTCGCCGTGGGCCTCGTTGTTGATGGCGATCGTCTGCATCGACGCCCCGAGCGTGTCGGAGAGCAGGATGAACTCCTGGCGCTTGTCGTCGGTGAGATGGCCGACGGCGGTGAGGAACTCGATGCCCTTGTTCCACTCCTCCTCGGTGAGGCGGACGTCGCGCAGGAAGGCGTGCAGGTGCTTGACGATCCCCTGCATCAGCTCCTTCAGGCGGGGGTCCTGGCAGGCGTCGAAGGAGCGTTGAACGCGCGCGATCAGGTCTTCCTCCCGGGCCGCCTGCTCGGACGACACATCGTGGAGCGTCATACGGCGTCACTTCCTTCCCAGGCCGCGCGCAGCAGCGCGGTGAGGTTCTCCTCGGTGACAGCAGTGGGGTTGCCCGCGGGGACCGCGGCCAGGACGGGGGCGACAGCCCGTGCGATGCCGTCCTCGGGCATGCCGTAGTCGCGCAGCGCGCGCGGAGCGTGGAGCGTCGCGCGCAGTGCGGTGAGTCCGGCCACAGCGGTCGGGCTGCCGAAGGCCTCGGCGATGCGCCGCTCGGTCTCGGGAACGGCCGGGGTGTTGAAGGCGAGCACGTGCGGCAGCACCACCGCGTGGGTCTGGGCGTGCGGCAGGTTGAACATGCCGCCCAGCACATGGCAGATCTTGTGGTGCAGGCCCGAGCCGGCCGAGGCGAAGGCGACGGCGGCCAAGTAGGCGCCGTACAGCGTCTGTTCGCGTCCTTGCAGTCCGGTGGGGTCGGCGGCCACGGCGGGCAGGCCCTGGGCCAGAGCGCGGATGCCCTCGGCAGCAAGGGCCCGGTCGATCGGGTCGGCGCGCGGCCCCCACATGGAGTCGACGCAGTGGGCCAGGGCGTTGAGACCGCTGGCCACGGACATTTCCACCGGCAGGCTCGACAGCAGCGAGGCGTCGTAGACGATCGAGCGCGGCAGGACCCGCGGGTCGACCCCGGTCGTCTTCACCTCGCCCTCGGTCAGGCCCCAGACGTTCGTCGCCTCCGAGCCGGCGTAGGTGGTCGGGACGGCCACGATCGGCAGGCCGGTCGTCAGCGCCACCGCCTTGGCCAGGCCGGTCGTCGAGCCGCCGCCGACGCACACCAGCGCGTCCACGGCACCCTCCGTCGCGGCCTTCCGGGCGCGCTCGGCGACGTCGACCGGCACATGCATGACGACCTCGTCGTGGCGCACTTCCACCGGCAGATCCGCGCCGAGGCGGTCGGCGAAGGCGGCCTCCGCCGGTGCGGCGATCAGCATCACCTTCGTCGCCTTCAGCGCGGCCACCTCGGCGGCCACCGCGGCCGGCGCCGCGCCGGGGGCGAAGACGACCCGCTGCGGCAGGGTCTCGTGGATGAACCGCACGGTCACACCGTTCCGAGAAGCTGGGCGAGGGCGCCGCGCAGGGCCGCCTCGGGGTCGTCGGCGAGGCTCATCGAGCGCCAGGCGACGTGCTTGTCGGGGCGCACCAGGATCGCTCCGGACTCCTCGACCTCGCGCAGCTTGGCCCAGTCGTAGTAGAGGTCCGTCACCTCGCGGCCGGGGCCGATCACCACGGTTTCGAGCGGAATGCCGAGGTCCCGCCCGACCTTCTCGGCGGCACCGGCCCAGTCCTCACCGGCGATGCCCGTGATCAGGGTCCAGCGGGTGTACGGCGCCAGGTCCATCAGGGCGAGTTTGGTGACGTTGTCGCCGACCCAGGCGTGCGGGAGGTGCGCGCCGGGGCTGGTGGACATGACGTGGTAGAGGTCCTCGTCGCGGCTCGGGGCGGGGCGGGTGCCGTCGGAGACGACGGCGGCGGACTCGTAGAACTGGCCGAGTTCGACGCCGTGCGCGTTGAACTCGTAGTTCTTGGTCTCCATCGCCGCCACCAGAGCGGCCCGCTTGGCCGCGCCCTCCGGGGTGTTGGCCTTCCGCTCCTCGATCAGGGCCCGCATCTCGTCCTCGTCCTTGGCGTCGAGGACGCCGAGGGCCTGGAAGATGTCGGCGAACTCGCGGCTGGACTTGTTGGCCCGGGTGACGATCCGCTTCGCGACGGGTGCCCGCTCCACGGAGTACGTCTCCAGCAGCGAGGGGTCGGCCTGCCCGCGCAGCACGGCCGCCAGCTTCCAGGCCAGGTTGTAGGAGTCCTGGACGCTGGTGTTGGAGCCCAGGCCGTTGCTCGGCGGGTGGCGGTGGATGGCGTCGCCCGCGCAGAAGACGCGGCCCTTGTGCAGGTGGGTGGCGTACATCTCGTTGTTGCCCCACAGGCTGGTGCCGGTGATCTCGACCTCGAGGTCCGGGATGCCCAGCAGCTGCCGCACGATGCGGATCGCCTCGGTCTCGTCGACCACGGGGGGCTCGGAGTCGATGTCGTAGCCCCACACGATGAGCCACTCGTTCCACGGGCGGACCATCCGGACCAGGCCGGCGCCGATACCGCCGACGTTGGCGCCCGGCTGGATCACCCAGTACAGGACCGAGGGCCGGTGGCCGACGTAGGACGCGATGTCGGCCTTGAAGGTGATGTTCATCGAACCGGCGATGTCCATCGCCCCCTCGTAGGGCAGGCCGATGTCCTCGGCGACCCGGGAGCGGGCGCCGTCGGCGCCGATGAGGTACTTCGCCCGGATGTCGTACTCCTGGCCCGTGAGCCGGTCACGGACCCGGACGGTGACGCCGGTGTCGTCCTGCGTGTGCGAGAGGTACTCCGTGGAGAACCGGGTCTGGGTGCCGCGGACGGTGGCGTTCTTGACGAGGATCGGTTCGAGATAGGTCTGCGGGATGTCGACGGTGAGGCAGGGCGAGGCCAGCCGGTAGTCCGCCTCCCGGTCGGGCCGGGTGCCCCAGGTGTGGATACGGCCGATCTCCTCGCCCGCGATGGAGGTGCAGAAGACAGTGTCACCGACGAGGTCATGGGGGGTGGCGTCGGCCAGCACCTGGTCCTCGATCCCCATGTCGCGGAAGATCTCCATCGCCCGCTGGTTGGTGATGTGCGCCCGGGGTGTGTTCGCGGTCCACCGGTACTTGGTGATCACGATGTTGTCGATCCCCAGGGTCGACAGGAACAGCGCCGCCGAGGCGCCGGCCGGGCCGGAGCCGACGATCAGGACATCGGTCTCGACGTGCGCCGATGTCGGGAGTTCGGTCGCTCGCTGACCGTCGTTGAACTCGGGCATGGGGCCTCTCGCCTTCTTCTCGCGCCGCTTTGAAGGCAGCGTGCCCCCGCCCGCGACCGCATCGGGCGGTACGGGGTGGAGGACGGCCGAAATCCGTATGACGCGGCTGTTTCGAGGGCGCTTCGTCGCTGTGGCGAGGGTGGTTCGCCTGCTTTCGTTCAGTCCCGCTTCGCGGCCGTACGGCGCAGCTCGCCCGCGGTGATGCCGAACCGGGCGTGGAAGGTCTGCGAGAAGTGGGCGACCGAACTGAATCCGCACCTGGTCGCCACCGTCGCCGTGCGCACCTCGGCGGCGGCCGGTCCGGTCAGCAGGCCGTAGGCGGCTTCGAGGCGCCGACCGAGCACATACCGCGGGAACGTCGTGCCCGCGTCGGCGAAGACGCGGGTGAGCTGACGGACGCTGATGCCGACCGCGCCGGCGACCTCGGGGGCGGACAGGCGCGGATCGTGCAGTCGGTCCTCGACGAGGGCACAGGCGAGCGCTCGGTGGACGACGGGCGGGCGCGTGGCCCCGTCGCTCACGAGGACGGACGCGAGATCGACGAGGGCCTGCTCGTCGGGCCGGGTCGCGCCCTGGACACCGACGGCGCGTCCGACGAGACGGGCGAGCGCGCGGCCGTACGGGTTGCTCTCGTCACGCCGGACGACGAGCGGTTCCCCGAGGTGCACGCCCTCCGGCAGCGCACCGCGGTCCACGCGCACCGCCAGCTCGTCCAGTCCCTGGCCGAACCCGCGGACGAAGCTGCCGTCCGCATCGCAGACCAGGACGTCGCCGGGGCGGATGACCTGCCGCCGGCCGGCCTGCTGGAACAGCGCCTCCCCGCGCAGGGAGACATAGATCGCGACGGAACCCGTGGGCCGTCGTTCGATGAGGTCGGCAGGGCGCTCGACGACGTGTGCGGTGGTGCGGACGCGCGCCAGATGCACCCGCCCGAGGTCGAGGTTGTCCTCACGCGCCCGGAAGTCCTCGCCGCCCGGTGTCCGGCACATCAGCGCGATCAGGGCGTCGGCGTTGTGCTCCTCCCAGGCCCGCAACCGCTGCGCCGACGGCAGGTGCGCTGTCGAGAACACCTGCGCCGGTCGGGACGCTGCTGCGGGTGCCGGGTGCATGGTTCAGAGAGTAGATCCGCAACCCCGGGTTCCCAACCCCCGTGGATGCCGGCCTCTCCTTGCCCCTCGACAGCGACCGCCACGAAGTGATCCGAAAAAGATCCCGGCACGAGGCAACCCATTGCGGGGCCTGTGACAACAAGGAAGCGGATCTGGTCAGTTCCGGTGGCCGGGATCCGGATTTCCTCATGAACAGTGTGCAAGGAGAGCCTCCCCGATGAACAACCCCGCGAACGGCGGGCGCCGCGGGCGTCATCGCCGCCGCTGGACCGCCACTGGTCTGCTGCTCGGCGTGCCCGCCGTCCTCGTGCCGTATCTCCTGTACGCGCAGCAGGACTCGCAGGCCGCGACGGTCGACGGCGACGCCTACTACCGGCTGGTCTCCGTGCGCAGCGGCAAGGTGCTGGACGTCAACGGCTTCTCCACCGCCGACGGCACCCGTATCCAGCAGTGGGCCGACCAGAACACCGCCAACCAGCAGTGGAAGCTGAAGTCCGCCGGGGACGGCTACTACGAGCTGGTGAACCGCAACAGCGGCAAGGTGCTCGGCATCGCAGGCGGTTCCACCGCTCAGGGGGCCGCCGCCGAGCAGCAGACCGACAGCTCCTCCACCTCCCAGGAGTGGAGGATCGACGAGGTGAGCGGTATCGACGCCGTCACCCTCACCTCCCGCAGGAGCGGCCAGGTCCTGGACGTCTCCGGAGGCTCCACGGCCCAGGGCGCGCCGATCATCCAATATTCCAGTAGAGGCAGCACCAACCAGCAGTGGAAGCTGGTGAAGACGGCCGGCACCCAGACGGCCGGGACCGGCGGTGCGCAGACCACGGCCGCGGCAGGACCGTACGTGTGGAAGAACGCCCAGGTGGTGGGCGGCGGTTACGTCACCGGGCTGGTGTTCAACCAGAAGGAGAAGGGTCTGCTGTACGCGCGCACCGACATGGGCGGCGCCTACCGCTGGGACACCGCGGCCGAGCAGTGGATCCCGCTGACCGACTGGCTCGGCGAGAAGGACTGGAACCTTCTGGGCATAGATGCACTGGCCACCGACCCCGTCGACCCGGGCCGGCTCTACCTCGCGACGGGCACCTACACCAACGAGTGGGCCGGCAACGGCGCGCTCCTGCGCTCCACCGACCGGGGCCGCACCTTCCAGCGCACCGATCTGCCGTTCAAGGTGGGCGGCAACGAACCCGGCCGCGGGGCGGGCGAACGGCTCGTGATCGACCCCGCGGACCACGCCACCCTGCTGCTGGGCACCCGCAAGAACGGCCTGTGGCGCAGCACCGACTACGGCGTGACATGGCGTCAGGTGTCGTCGTTCCCCGTCAAGGACGGGGCGGGCAGCGGCGCGGGCATCTCCTTCGTGACGTACGGCCCGGCCGGCAGCAACACGGTCTACGTCGGCGTCAACGACAAGTCCACGCCCTTGTACCGTTCGACCGATGGCGGCAGCAGCTGGAAGGCTGTTTCCGGGCAGCCCACCGGCCAGATGCCGCAGCACGGTGTGGTCGCCGGTGACGGGTCGCTGTACCTGACGTACAGCAACAGCATCGGCCCCATGGACGCGACGGCGGGCTCGGTGTGGAAGTACACCCCGTCGGGCGGGGTGTGGAAGAACATCTCGCCGTCGCAGGGTGGTTACGGGTTCTCCGGTCTGGCCGTCGACGCGCAGAAGCCGTCCACGGTGATGGTCACCACCCTGGACCGGTGGTGGCCCGAGGACGAGGTCTACCGGACCACCGACGGCGGCACGACCTGGAAGGCCCTGGCCGACAAGTCGCAGCGGAACGCCTCCATCGCTCCGTACGTCGGCACCCACACCGGGCACTGGATGACCGCGCTGGCCATCGACCCCTTCGCCTCCGGGCACGTGCTGTACGGCACCGGCAACAGCATCTGGCGCAGCACGGACGCCAATGCCTCCGACAGCGGTGGCACCAGCCACTGGGCCTCCGGGGCCCGCGGCCTTGAGGAGACCTCGCTGGCGGACGCGATCGCGCCTCCCGGCGGCGCCACCGTCATCACCTCCATGGGCGACCAGGGCGGCTTCCGCCACGACTCCCTGACCGAGGTGCCCGCCGGACGGCTGAAGAACCCGCTGATGAGCAGCAGCACCGACATTGACTTCGCCCAGTCGACCCCCGCGGTGATGGTCCGCGTCGGCACGGGCGGCGCGCAGGACGGCGCCTACTCCACCGACGGCGGCAGCAGCTGGAACGGCTTCACGGCAGAGCCGGTGGGCAGCGCGAACAGCGGCCATGTCGCGCTCGCGGCGGACGGCTCCACCATCGTGTGGACCGAGGCCGGCCAGGCCCCGTACCGCTCGACCGACAAGGGCGCGAGCTGGTCGAGGGTCGGCGGCCTGGGCACCGATGCCGTGGTCGTCGCCGACCGCTCCTCGGCCAGGACCTTCTACTCCCTGTCCGGCGGCACGCTCTACGCCAGCACCGACGGCGGCGCGACCTTCACCGCCCGCGCCACCGGCCTTCCCTCCGGCCGGCTCACGGCCGTTCCCGGCATCGCCGGGGACCTGTGGATCGCCGGCGGTGACAAGGGGCTGCTGCACTCCACCGACGGCGGTCGTGGCTTCACCACGCTCGGCTCGGTGCAGTCCGCCTCCGCCCTCGGCTACGGCAAGGCCAAGCCGGGCACCGACTACCAGGCCCTGTATCTGATCGGCACCGTCAAGAACGTCACCGGAGTCTTCCGCTCCACCGACAAGGGCGCCACCTGGCTCCGCGTCAACGACGACGCCCACCAGTGGGGCGCCATCGGCAGCATCGGCGTCATCACCGGCGACCCCGACACCTACGGCCGCGTCTACATCGGCACCAACGGACGCGGGCTCCTGTACGGCGACCCGTCCTGACCCGACGCCTGTACAGGACGTCCGTAGCAACGCCGAACGGCCGCCCGCGACACCGCGGGCGGCCTCCGGCTCAGGCTTCGGTCTACTGACTGACCGTCAGTTCTCCTCGCCCGTACGGCGCCTGCCGGCGAAGTAGACCGCCGCGGCGCCGGCCGCCGCGACCGCGAGACCCACCCCCACGAAGACGGGAGTGCTGCTCGACGCGCCGGTCTCGGCGAGATCCCCGTTCGCGGTCGGGCTGTTCGCACCCGTGCCCGTGCCGGGCGCCGGCGCGGCGGACTCACTGGGGCTCGGCGACTCACCCGCACCGGGCGTGGCCGACTCGCTGGGGGTCGGGGACCCGCCGGGTCCGTCGTTCGCGGCGAGCACCGCGGCGAAGGCGCCTGCGATCACCTTGTGGCCGTCGCCGTTGGGGTGCGGGTCCTTCTTCGTGCACGCCCAGGTCAGCTGGCAGATCTTGGCCACGTTCGCCGGCACCTCGCCCGCGCCGGGCACGTTCACCTGGGTGGTGAAGTCGTCGGAGGAGAAGGCCCCTGCCACGTCCGCCACCGTGAACCCGGTGGACTTGTAGACCTGGGCGATCCCCGTGTTGGTGGCCTTGACCAGGGGCGCCGACGCCTTGGCGGCCTGCTGCCCCGCGGTCCCCTGCAGCCAGGCCCCGAGGAACGGGTTGTAGTACGTCGAGCCCACGAAGCGGGTGTTGTCCGTGCCCGCCTTGCGGAGCGTGCCCGCGATCCGGGCGAGGTTCTTCGCCATGGTCTGGCTCTTGCTGGTCAGGCACGCCGCGTCGAGGGTGCCCGCCGGGCTGACGCATGCCTTGAGGATGTCGTCGGCGCCCACGCTGAGGGTCACGTAGGCGACCTTGCCGTGGTGGAGGGCCATGGCCTTCAGGGCGGCGTCCAGTTGGGACTTGGCGTGCGGATAGTCGCAGTCTCCGCCCTCTGTCAAAGACTCCGTGGTCTCACCGGTGCAGCCGAGGCGTATGTGCTTCAGTCCGGGGGTGCGCTGCTTGAGCTGCGCGAAGAGCTGGTCGGTGTAGGCGAGGTCCGTGTCCTTGTCGACGTCCGGCTGGTAGCCGGTGGCCAAGGAGTCGCCCAGCGAGATGTAGTACGTGGTGTCCTTGCCGTCGGTCGCCTCGTCGGCGGTGGCCAGTCCGGGCGTGCTCAGCACGACCGTCAGAGCGGAGACGGCCAGAGCGGGGCCGAAACGCTGAAGGTTTCTCTTCACTTGCGTGCGCTTTCCAGTGCGTTGGGGGGTTTGGATGCCGAAACGGATTGGCGCGAAGCAGCGCTGGAACCAGCGAAACTCAGCCGTAACGGTTCTCGGGCATCCGAAGAAAGCCTTGATGAAGGCACAGGGGGGAATTCCGTCTCCGTGAACTGCGGGATCTGCCCGAACTCGTCCCGGAGGCGTGGGCGTCAATCTAGCAAGGTTTAAGCCGACTTGGACATAGGAGGCCGACAACTTGATGGTCACGACGACACGTGTAATCGCCAGAAAGGCTCGCGCGGACGGGAATTGGTTACCAGACCCACCAGTAGCAATTCACTGCGTGATCAACTAGGAGGCGAAGAAAGCCGACGCCGTTTTCAAGGCCGGCCGGGTCGGATTTCTGACAAGAGCGCGTTGACAGCCGTTGACTGTCGCCGGCTCGCGGCGGCGTGCCGTCGGCCTCATGGCAGCCGTGCGTCCGTGCCTCGGGCGCACCCGGCTTGCCCCGTCCGTCCCCGTCCGCGACGCCTGCCTGGAAGCCGCAGACGTAGGAACTGATGCCGCGACGTCCCGGTGCGCCGTCCGGTCCCGCTCGGGGTGAGAAGTCGGTGATGGGTGTGCCTGCCAGAGGGCTCGGTGCCGCGGCGCAAGAGGTTCGAGTGGTCACTCCTGGTGGCCGGGGGCCGTCCTGGTCGACCTCCGGGTAGGTGAAGCCCTTCACCCGGCTTCTCGGCGCCCAGGCAGCAGACGGTGTCGGAGCACGGCAGGACGCGTTGCAACCCGAACGCACCGGCCGGAGCGCCGTGGAGCGGGGGACGATCTAGGCTGGAAGCAGCCGCTGGAAACCAGCCCTGACGGGCACGGACGTCCGGACGGAGGCATGGCGCGTGGAGATGGCCAGCAACCAGGACGCCCCCACTGCCGTTGCCGTGGTGGGCCCCGACGGCTTGGTGAGCGGCTGGAGCGAGGGAGCCCGGCTGCTGCTGGGCTGGACGGCGCAGGACACCGTCGGCCGCCCCGTGACCGATCTGCTGGTCGATCCGCCACCCGGCTTCCCCGAGGGCTACGGCGCCGGCCCCGACCCCACGGGCTTCATCCCCCTGCGCCACCGGGACGGCACCACACTGGACGCCGTGGTGGCGGCTCACCCGTTGTTCGGCCCCGACAGCCGGGTGCTGGGCCACGCGCTGACCATCCAGCGCTGGGGACGCCGCCCGGTGATCGCCGACCGGGCCTTCGAGCAGAGCCCCTTCGCTCTGGGCGTGTACGACCCCGATCTGCGGTTCCTGTGGATCAACGCCTCCTCGGCCCGGGTGATCGCCCACACCGAGGAGCAGGTGCTCGGCAAGAAGTACCGCGAGCTGTTCCCCGAATTCGACCGCACGCTGTTTCCCGAAAGGGACGACAAGCCCTACACCGACGCGCTCTCCCAGGTGGCGAGGACGGGCGAGCCCATGCGTCTGATCACCGTCTTCCAGCCGCTCGGCAGCAACTACGCCAACGCCTGGGCCACCAGCATCTGGCCCGTCCGGGATGCCGAGGGCAGGGTCCGTGCGATCGCCAACTGGGGATTCGACATGAGCGCCGAGTACTGGGCCCGGCAACGCCTGCTCCTGCTCAACAGGGCCAGCGGCGGCATCGGCCGGACACTCGACGTGATCGGCACCGCCCAGGAGCTGGCCGGCACCTCCGTGCCGGGTTTCGCCGACCTCGTCACCGTGGATCTCTTCGACGAGGTGCTGCGCGGGGAGGAGCCGCCTTCCGTGGCCACGTTCAGCTCCGGCGAGACGATCGTGCTCAGCCGTGCCGCCCGGCACAGCGCGAACGCGGACACCGACCGCGCTCCCGGGCCCACGAGGCCGGTCGGCCACACTCCCGGTTCTGTCGCCGCCCGCTGCATGGCCACGGGCAGGTCCACGGTGGAACTCGCCGCCGAGCCCGGCGAGGGCGGCGAATGGGCCTTCGGACCCGGTCTCGCCGCCGACCCGGCCCACTGGCCACCGGGCAACCCGGTGATCGACGAGTCCCTTGCGGCGGAGGGGCTGACCGGCCGGATCACCGTGCCGCTGCGGGCCCGCGGCGCGCTGCTCGGCGTCGTCGCCTTCTCCCGCCTCGACCGGCCCGAGGCCTTCACCGCCGACGACCTGATCCTCGCCGAGGAGCTGACCACCAAGGCGGCCGTCGCCATCGACAACGCCCGCCGGTACTCGCGTGAGCGCACGACGGCGCTGACCCTGCAGCGCAGCCTCCTGCCGCAGGGGCTGCCCGTACAGGAGGCGGTGGAGGTGGCGTCCCGCTATCTGCCCGCCGGGACCGGCGCGGAAGTGGGGGGTGACTGGTTCGACGTCATTCCGCTGTCCGGCGCGCGGGTCGCCCTGGTCGTCGGCGATGTCGTCGGTCACGGACTGCACGCCTCGGCGAGCATGGGCCGGCTGCGCACGGCGGTCCGTACCCTCGCCGACGTGGATCTGCCGCCGGACGAGCTGCTGACCCACCTGGACGACCTGGTCCTCCATCTCGCCAGCGACCTCCAGGCCACCGGCGACTTCCAGGCGACGGGCGAGTCGGGGGCCACCTGCCTGTACACGGTCTACGACCCTGTCTCCCGCCGTCTCACGCTGGCCAGCGCCGGCCATCCCCTGCCGCTGATCATTTTCCCGGACGGCACCAGGAGCCCGGTACCCGCCCATACGGGGCCACCGCTCGGCATCGGTGGGCTGCCTTTCGAGGCCACCGAGCTGGAGCTGCCCGAGGGCAGCCTGCTGACCCTCTACACCGACGGACTGGTGGAAAGCCGTGAGCACGACGCCGACCAGCGGATCGCCGAACTTCAGCGAGCCCTGAACCCCTCGGCCGCCTCACTGGAGGCCCTGTGCGACACGGTGATGGACGCCATGCTCCCCGAACGCCGCACCGACGACGCCGCCCTGCTCCTCGCTCGCACTCGCGCGCTGGATCCCCGCCACGTCGCCGACTGGGACGTCGAGCCCGACACCGCGCAAGTGCCGCGCGCCAGGAAGTTCGCCGTCGACCAGGTGGACGCCTGGGGCCTGGAGGAGGCGGCCTTCGTCACCGAGCTGGTCGTCAGCGAGCTGGTCACCAATGCCATCCGATACGGCGAGCCGCCGATCAAGCTGCGGCTGATTCGCGACGCCTCCCTGATCTGCGAGGTCTCCGACGCCAGCAACACCGCTCCGCACCTGCGCAGGGCCCGCGCCTTCGACGAGGGCGGCCGGGGCCTGTTGCTCGTCGCCCAGCTCACCCAGGGCTGGGGCACCCGGCACACGACCAACGGCAAGACCATCTGGTGCGCGCAGTCCCTCCCCGTGTCCGAGCCGTACTGATCGCCGGGTCAAGGGCCGGAGCCGTCCTCCACCTTCTCGAAGAAGAACTCGTGCTTGAGGAAGGAGACGTCGTACTCGTGGCCGGCCTGCGGTGGCAGCAGTTGGGAGGCCTGGAACAGACGCCAGCCGTCGTGCAGCGCGGCAAGCCCTGTGGCGTAGGGCGGCTCGTCGCTGTCACCGGTCGTCGGACGGGTCCTGCCGGTCCCGTCGTACCGGGACCAGCCCACGACGTCGGAGTCCAGCGCCGACGTCGCGAGATAGAGGACCAGAACCTGCTGCCTCATGCGTGACTCCCCTTCAGGGTCGGCCGGTTGCTGACGCGCGTGACCCAGTACTCGACATCGAACGAGTCGTCACCGGTCAGGGCCCGCCACAGCAGGGCCCGGTTGTAGATCTCCAGTCGGGCCGTGGCCTGCTCGTACCACGGGAAGTACGTGCTGAGTTCGGCGGTGACCGCGGGGTCGTGCAGGTCGGAGAGGTCCCACAGTCGTACCTGCGGCACGGTCGGGTTGAGGCGGAGCTTGTACATGTAGCGGCGGCCCGCGGTGTCGTTGCGGCGGCCACCGTGCCAGATGCCGTGGTGCAGGAGCACGACCGTGCCTGCCGGGCAGGTAAGACGGGTCTGCCCCTTGAGGTTCTGGACGCGGCCGACGTCCGTCTCGTTGATCCTGCGCAGATGGCTTCCGGGCACGCTGAGGGTGCCGCCCATCTCGGCGGTCACCTCGTGCGGGTAGTACATGAGCTGGATGTCGAACGCGTCGGGCCGCACGTCGATGATCGCGTCCGCGTGAAGCGGCTGCGCATGTCCCTCGTGCGGCTCGCGCACATGAACCGCCTGGTGGTCGACGGTCGGCCGGGGGCCGACCAGGCTCTCGACAGCGCCCGCGACAACCGGCAGGGCGAGCAGTTCATGGACGAAGGTGCCGGGCGCGAACGCCCCGCCCAGCGGAGTGCCGTAGGCCACTTCCGGCAGGCCCTCGGCCAAGGCCGCGACGGCCCGTTCATTGATCTCCTCGGGCACCACCCCGTCCAGGCGCAGGAATCCCTGCGCGACGAAGCGCGCCACCTGAACCGATGTCAGGAGTTGCTTGCTGGTTGGCATGCGACGAACGTACGTGTCCCGGCCCGCTCCGTCGTGGGCTGAAATCATCCAGTGCTGGTAGTTTTCCATCCTCACCGGAGAGGTGCCGGTCAGCCGACCGCGCTGAACGTCCACAGCAGGTTGGTGCTCTGCTGCCAGGTCCACTGCTTGGTCACGGACCCTGAGGCGACTCCTCCGCCGCTGTCGAGGACCAGTCCCGTGCTGCGGTTGGCGATCGAGTACTGGCCCTGGCCGCGGTGGGTGATCCGCCACTGCTGCGTGTCGCTGCCGTCCCAGGCCTTCTGCCGGGCAGGGTCGCCGTTGGTGGTGGAGCCCCAGCCGTCGGCGACCATGCCGTTGGTGCGGTTGACGAGTTTGTAGTAGCCGTTGCCGAGTTCGACTGCCTGCCACTGGAGATTGGAGTTGTTGATCGGCTGCCACTGCTTCAGATTCGAGCCGCTGGCGACATTGCCGCCGCTGTCCAGCGCCAACCGGCTGGTGACGTTGGTCAGGCGGAAGTACTTGTCGGGCCTGAACGTCACCTTCAGTGATCTGATCGCGTCATTGTTGCCGGTCGCCACAAGGTCGGGGGTGTTCGAGGTGAACGTCCAGGCGGTGCCGGTGAAGCTGTCCCCGGAGTAGCCCGTCACCTGGTAGCCGTCGGGTACCAGGACGGAGGAGGCCATGGCGGGCCCCAGGCCGGCGGCGGACAGCTGGGAGGAGGTGTAGCTGCCCAGCGGCAGAACGGCGCTGCTGCCTTGGTAGTTGACGTTCTGGAAAACCGCCGCCGAAACCCTGAGGGGCATGCCCTGGACCTCGACGCACACCACGGAGACGCTGGCGTCCGGCGCGGTGGCCGGCACGGTGACGTTGATGGTGCCGCCGCTGACCGCGTAAGGGAGCGAGACCGAGGGGTTGTCCATCAAGTAGACGCGGCGGATCGTGTTGTCGAGCGCCGGGATCTGCAGCTGGCCGTTCGTGGGCCAGGTGAAGACATGGGCGAAGAGCTTGCCGTTCTTCTTGGTGACCTTCCCCCAGGAGGGTTCGGTGGCGAACGGGCTGCCGCTGGTCCCGTGAATGCTGTCGCTGTACGTCGACATCCATGAGGCCAGGCCGTTCAGGACGGTCTCCGTTCCGGTGGTGACCAGGCCCTCGCCCGTGGGGCCGATGTTCAGCAGGTAGTTGCCGTCCCGGGAGACCACCGTGACGAGTTCTCGGACGATGTCCTTCAAGGGTCTGTAGCGGGTCTCACGCCCCGCGTTGTAACCCCAGGAGCCGTTCATGGTGGCGCACTTCTCCCACTGCCGATCCATCGGCTCGGCGGGTATCCCGAACTCCGCGACCGTGTAGTCGCCGAGCCCGAGGTCCCGCTTGACCCGTTCGTTGACGACGAGGCCGGGCTTGCGGGCGATCAGCCAGTTGTAGAGGTCGACGCCGTCCGATTTCAGCCACCAGTCCGTAAGGGTGGGACTGGAAGGCTCGCCGGACCAGTCGCCGTCGAACCACAGCAGTGCCGGGTCGTAGCGGTCCAGCAGTTCCTGAAGCTGCGCCTTCATGTCGGCGATGTAGGCGGTGCGCGCGGCCTGCGAGGACATCGTGGTGAAACCGCCCTGGTAGCGGTCGACCTGTGACGGATGGTTCCAGTCGAGGATCGAGTAGTACAGGCAGAACTTGATCCCGCGGCTCTCGCACTCCCTCTTGAGGTCCCCGAGCAGGTCGGTCTGGAAGCCGCTGTAGTCGTGCAGGTTGTACAGCTTGCTGCCGGTGGTGTCGGTGAAGCTCGCCACGTCGGAGTCCCACATCGCAAAGCCCTCGTGATGCTTGGCGGTGATCACGAGGTACTTCATGCCGGCGTTCTTGGCCAGTTCGGCGACGGCGGCGGCGTTGAACTGGCTCGGGTTGAACTTCTGGCTGACCTGGGTCTGGTAGCTCGCCTTGCTCCACCGCTCGCTGTCCATCGCCCACTCGCCGTGGGCGAGATACGAGTAGGACCCGAAGTGGATGAACATCCCGAACCGGGCCTGGTACCACCAGTCCATCTTCGAGGGGACGGTGTACGCCTCCGCGGTGGAGGGCCACAGGACCTGCGGCAACCCGAAGGCCGCCACTCCCCCGGCGAGGGCGGCGGCCTTCATCAGAGAGCGTCTGCTGAGGGAGGCAGAGGACATGGTGCGGCTCCATGGGTCGAGGGAAAAGGACGGGGCGAGACATCGGATGGATTTATAGGAGACATGGGATGGCTGCGTCTATAGCTGGAGCGAGATTGACCCAAAGTGGGGAACCGGATGGGAGTTTTGGGAGACCCCTGGAGACTTGACACCTACTCACCCAGAGAATGAAGCGTTATACATAGGATCTATCAGGTGAACAGGTGGGTCCATGTCCTGGGGGCGCCTGCGCCGGGGGGTGGTCAGTCTGGCTGCGGATGTCCGATCAGCAGGTCGTAGCCTGGCGGGAGTTGGAGCAGGATGCGGTTCGTCAGGTCCTCGCCGGCGATGTCGGCCACGACGCTGAGCACGGCGCTGACGTCCCCGGTGGCGGTCTTCTCCGTGGCGCCTTCGATCCAGGCCGCGGTTGCCCGGATGAACCGTTCGGGCGGCAGCGGTTCATGTACCTGGAGCGGGTTGAGCAGGACGTACGCCGGCGTTTCCGGGAGCCGGGCGGCCAGCTCGGCGCGCACCTCTCCCACCAGATGTGCGCCCAGCAGGGCCATGACGACCCGGGAGACTCGTTCTGCCTCCTGCTGCGAAGGGTATGCACCGCGTTCCTGGACTGCGGCGATGAAGGCATCCGAGTGCATGCGCATGACGTCCCCCGTGAACGGCGGACCACTGGCGGATGCGGTCGGTTCCGCGCGGGTTTCGCGCGGTGGAGCCGGCCCGGTGACCTCCACCGTGGCCGGCCGCAGCAGTTGCTCGCCGAGCCGGTAACCGGAACGGAGGACCGCCGAGCACACCAGGCCGTCCCGCTCGGAGACCTGGTACGTCAGGGCGTCGTGCCGGACGGGGTCGAACGGGTCGCCCACCTCACCGAACGACGTGACGCCCAGCGATCCGAGCTCGCTCTTCAGGCTGTCGGCGATGTCCTTCAGACCGGGCGTGAGCGGCTCGTTGGCGCACGCCCGGTCGACGGCGTCCAGAACCGGCAGCAGCGCCCGGAGCACGTTGGCCACCGCGATCTCGCGGACGGCCATGCGGTCCCGCCGCACCCGCTTGCGGTAGTTGTCGTACTCGGCCTTCACCCGCTGCAGGTCGGCGGTCCGCTCCTCCACCAGGCGCCGCAGCTGCTGCAGTTCGGTGCTCTGCGGCCCACTCCCGGTCATCGTCAGCCGGCCTCCGGCTTGTCGTCGTCGACGATCTCGGCGTCCACCACCTCGTCCTCGGACGAACCAGCGGCCGTGCCGGCCGCGGACGCGCCGGCCGCATCCGTCGGCTGCTCGGCACGCGACTTCTCGTACAGTGCGGTGCCGATCTTCTGCGCGGCCTGCGACGCACGGTCGATCGCCTGCCGGATCGCGGCGGTGTCCTCGCCCTGCAGCGTGTCCTTCAGGTCGGCCAGCGCGGTCTCCGTCTCGCTCTTCGCGTCGGCGGGGATCTTGTCCGCGTTGTCCGTGAGGAGCTTCTCGGTCGAGTAGACGAGCTGCTCGCCCTGGTTGCGGGTCTCGGCCGCCTCACGCCGCTTGCGGTCTTCCTCGGCGTGCTGCTCGGCCTCGCGGACCATGCGGTCGATGTCGTCCCTGGGCAGCGCGGAGCCGCCGGTGACGGTCATCTTCTGCTCCTTGCCCGTGCCCAGGTCCTTGGCGGAGACATGCATGATGCCGTTGGCGTCGATGTCGAAGGTGACCTCGATCTGCGGCAGTCCGCGCGGAGCGGGGGCGATGCCGGTCAGCTCGAACATGCCGAGCTTCTTGTTGTACGCGGCGATCTCGCGCTCACCCTGGTAGACCTGGATCGTCACCGACGGCTGGTTGTCCTCGGCCGTGGTGAAGATCTCCGAACGGCGGGTCGGGATGGTCGTGTTGCGCTCGATCAGCTTGGTCATGATGCCGCCCTTGGTCTCGATGCCCAGGGACAGCGGGGTGACGTCGAGCAGCAGGACGTCCTTGACCTCGCCCTTGAGCACACCGGCCTGCAGCGAAGCACCGACGGCCACGACCTCGTCCGGGTTGACGCCCTTGTGCGGGTCCTTGCCGGTCAGCTCCTTCACCAGCTCGGTCACCGCGGGCATACGCGTCGACCCACCGACCAGGACGACGTGGTCGATGTCGGCCACCTTGATCCCGGCGTCCTTGATCGCGTTGTGGAACGGTGCCGTGCAGCGCTCCAGCAGATCGGCGGTCAGCTGCTCGAACTGGGCCCGGGTCAGCTTCTCGTCGAGGTGCAGCGGTCCCTCGGCGGACGCGGTGACGTAGGGCAGGTTGATGGTCGTCTCGGTGGACGACGACAGCTCGATCTTCGCCTTCTCCGCCGCCTCGCGCAGCCGCTGCACGGCCATCTTGTCCTTGGACAGGTCCACGCCGTAGTGGTTCTTGAACTGCGTGACCAGG
The DNA here is from genome assembly GCF_053597275.1 of Streptomyces sp. NPDC001492. Taxonomy (NCBI): domain Bacteria; kingdom Bacillati; phylum Actinomycetota; class Actinomycetes; order Kitasatosporales; family Streptomycetaceae; genus Streptomyces; species Streptomyces sp. NPDC001492. The sequence goes on from NZ_JBSFHW010000002.1 coordinate 150,899, forward strand.
TGGTCGACGATCCGCTGGTCCCAGTCGTCACCGCCCAGATGGGTGTCGCCGTTGGTGGCCTTCACCTCGATGACGCCCTCACCCATCTCCAGCAGCGACACGTCGAAGGTGCCGCCGCCGAGGTCGAAGACGAGGACCGTCTGGTCATTCTCCTTGTCCAGCCCGTAGGCCAGCGCGGCGGCCGTCGGCTCGTTGATGATCCTCAGGACGTTCAGCCCCGCGATCTCACCGGCCTCCTTGGTCGCCTGCCGCTGGGCGTCGTCGAAGTACGCGGGCACGGTGATCACCGCGTCGGTGACGTCCTCGCCGAGATATGCCTCCGCGTCCCGCTTCAGCTTCTGCAGGACGCGCGCGGAGATCTCCTGCGCGGTGTACCGCTTGCCGTCGATGTCCCCGTGCTCCGGGAACCGCCATGCGTGGTCCCCCATGTGCCGCTTCACGGAGCGCGCGGTGCGCTCCACGTTCGTCACGGCCTGCCGCTTGGCGACCTCACCGACCAGTACCTCGCCGTTCTTGGCGAACGCCACGACCGAGGGCGTGGTCCGCGTGCCTTCCGTGTTCGTGATGACCGTGGGCTCGCCGCCCTCGAGGACCGAGACCACCGAGTTCGTCGTTCCCAGGTCGATACCGACCGAGCGCGCCATCTTGTCCTCCTCCTCACCCATGCGCTGCATCACGTGTCTGGTCAGTCGGCGTCATCGGGACGACCGCTCCCACCGGACGGGACCGGCGCGCAGCAGAGGCGCGGGGCGGGTGGCCCCGAGCACCACCACGAACCGCCGGGCGGGACCGACCGGCCGCACGAACACCGGCCTGCGGTCGTCGACCCGCTCCGCCGCCCGCTCGTATGTCCGCTCGTACGTGGGGTCGCACGTCCGGTCGTAGGCCGCGCGCAGGACCGGATCGCGAAGCGTTTCGTACGCCGCCCGTGCCTCACCGAACCGCTGGGCCGTGGCCGCGTCCACACGCGTGTCGGGGCGCAGTTCCCACACCCGGGCACGGAAGGCGGAGGTGATCGCCTCGGCCGTCGCCGAGGGCTCCACCCCCAGCACCGCATACAGGTCCGCTCCGCGGCCTGGCGCCTGCATCCCGGCCATCTCCTCACCCCTTGCGACCTGCTGTTTTCACTCCTACTTGCCTTAATTTCCGAGATAAAACTTGAGCCCCTGCTTGTCAAGTAGGGGATGGGGAGGCAGACGCCCCGGCCACCCCGCTCGGCCAGGCAGCCCAGGCCACCGATGGCCTGCAACGCCCTTCAGGTCACCTCCGGCACCCCGAAGTCGGCGCACGCCGAGAGTGACCTGACCAGGCGTCGGCCATCCCTACCGCCGCGGAGGAGGTGACCCGATGCGTGGCGTGCCGTCCGTCTCGGTGCGCGTGCTGCGGGGGCCCGCGGGAGACTGTTCGCCGATCAGGTGGGCACGTCCTGGCGGTAGGGCCGCACCGCGCGGCGGGCTATGGCGAAACGGTGCGTCTCCGACGGGCCGTCGTAGATCCGGAACGGGCGTACCTCCCGGAACAGACGGGCCAGGGGTGCGTCGGCGGCCGAGATGCCGAGGGCCCCACACATTTGCACCGCCCGGTCGACGACCCGGTTCACCGCCTCCGCCACGAAGGTCTTGGACACCGAGGAGAATTGGGAGGCCGCGGCGGATCCGGTGTCCAACTCCCAGGCGGTACGCAGGATCAGGGCGCGGCTCGCCTCGATGTCGATCTCGGAGTCGGCCAGCATCTGCTGGACCATGCCGAGGTCTCCCAGGGCCGAGCCGAAGGCCATCCGGCTCCCGGCCCGCTCCAGTGCGATGTCCTGGGCGCGGCGGGCCGCTCCCAGCCAGCGCATGCAGTGGGTCAGCCGGGCGGGAGCGAGCCGCACCTGGGCGCCCTCGAAGCCGCGGTCCACCGCTCCCAGGACCTGCTCCTCCCCCACCACGCATCCGTCGAAGACGATCTCGCTGTGCCCCGCGAAGAGCGACTCATCGAGGGTCTCGATCGTCCGGACGAGGTGCATGCCGGGGGTGTCGGCGTCCACCAGGAACATGGTGGCGCCGCCCGGGTCGCCGGGGCCGCCGGAGGTGCGGGCCATGACGATGGTGAACCCGGCTCCCTGGGCACCGGTGATGAACCACTTCCGCCCCTCGATACGCCAGCCACCCGGCACCCGGGTCGCGGTGGTCCGCAGCAGGCGGGGATCGGCGCCCGCTCCCGGAGCCGGTTCGGTCATGGCGAAGCAGGACCGGATCTCGCCCGCGGCGAGCGGGCGCAGATACGTCTGCTTCTGCTCTTCGGTGGCGACCTGCTCCAGCAGGTGCATGTTGCCTTCGTCCGGGGCCGCGCAGTTCAGCGCCAGCGGTCCGAGCAGCGAGTAGCCCGCCGCTTCGAACACCACCGCCTGGCCCCGCAGGTCGAGCCCGTGGCCGCCCCAGCGCTTCGGTACGTGCGGAGCGAACACCCCCGCGTCGCGGGCAGCTTTCTGCAAGCTCTCCCGTACCGCCTCGGGGGCGTCGTGCACGGACCCGCCGCACTCGCGCTCGGCCGGGACGGCCACCTCGCGCACGAACTCCGCGGTGGCTTCGGCAAGTTGAGCGACAGTCGGATCGACATCGAACTGGATGGGCACGGGACCTCCCGCCGACGGGCGTACGGGCGTCCTCAGCCGTCGCCTTCTAGAAACTGTATAGCGTGTTTAGTATCTTGCCCGGAAGTCCCCGGCGACGGGATGACGACGGGAGAGACACCCATGAGCCCGACAGCGAGCACCGGCCCGGTACGCACGGTCCGTCACCCCGACGGCGTCGTCGAGCTGCGGCTGGACGATCCCGGCCGCGGGAACGCCCTGGATCTCAGCACGGCCGAGGCCCTGCGGGACACGGCCTCGGAGGTCGCCGCGGAGCCGGGCGGCGCGGTCCTGCTGCGGACGACGGGCGGCAGCTTCTGCGTGGGCGGTGACCTGCGTGCGTTCGCCGGCCGCGGCGCGGAGACCGGTGCCTACGTACACGCCGTGGCGAGCGCCGCACATGCCGCGATACAGGTCCTGTACGAGCTGCCGGTGCCGTTGGTGACCGCCGTGCGCGGCGCGGCCGCGGGCGGCGGGATCGGCCTCGCCCTCGTGGGCGACATCGTCCTGGCTGCCCGGTCCGCGCGGTTCCGGCTCGCGTACACGGCGATCGGGCTCACACCGGACTGCGGGGCGTCATGGTTCCTGCCACGCCTGGTGGGCCCGCGCAGGGCGGCGGACCTGATCTTCACCAACCGGGTCCTGACCGGCGACGACGCCGAACAGTGGGGCCTGGTCTCCCGGTCCGTGCCCGACGCCGAACTGGACGACACGGCCCACCGGACCGCGGCGGATCTGGCCGCCGGCGCGGGCGGCGCACTGCGCGCCGCGAAGGGGCTGCTGCGCCTCGGCACCGGGCACGATCTGCGCCGCCACCTCGCCGAGGAAGCGCGCTCCATCGCCGCCCTCGCCGACGGCCGCGACGCACGGGACCGCATGACGTCGTTCCTCGCGGCGAAAAGTGTTTCTTGAGTCCCTCTTCACTAACCAGCCTGCCGGGGCGTAACCTCCGGGCAACACAGAACCGAGCAAAAGGTGTGGCGATGCAATCTGCTGCCGTGGACCTTCCGGACGCGTCCGACGAGCCCCTCACCGAAGCCGTCGTCGACCTCGTTCTGCGTGGCATGTGGCGTGGCCGTCCGGCCTCCGAGCACCGGCCGCTGGTCGACGCCGGGCTGGCGACGGTGAAGGGGCCGGTGGTGCTGCCGACCGAGCGGGCCAAGTCCGCCGTCGCGCGGTTGCTGCGGGTTCCCGCCGGCTCCGAGCAGGAGAAGCTGATCACCGCGGCGTACGAGGCGTTCCTGCCGGTCAACCGGAAGATCCGGGACGTGTGCACGGCATGGCAGTGCCGCCCGGACGGCACCGCCAACGACCATTCCGACGACGTCTACGACGCCGGGGTGCGCGAGTCGCTGGAGGACGTGCACGAGGCCATCCAGCCCGTACTGCGCCGGCTGGACCGGGTCCTCGCGGGCAGTGGGCGCTACCTGACGGACCTGGAGGACGCCCTCGACCGCTTCGACGACGGCGCGCCTCAGTGGCTGGCCTCGCCGCTGTGCGACTCGTACCACACCGTATGGATGCGGCTGCACCAGGAGCTGTTGCTCGTACTGGGCATCAGCCGGGCCGAGGACGAGGCCCGTGAAGAGGAACTCGTCACCAGGGGGCGGGGGTGAGCGTCACCGACCGCGAGGCGGCGCCGCCCCCAGCGTCCGAGACGCCTCTCCTGTCCCCTGGTACCCCCGGCCGGATCCTGGTGCCGTACGGGCAGGGCCGCATCCGGGGCCTGGACGCCGGCGAGCTGGGCGCGCACGGCGCGGCGATGGACGGACTGGTGGCCCTCGGTCTGCCGGTCGTGCCGGGCCTCACCGTGCCCGCCGCCTCCGCCGCGTCGCTGTGCGAGCCCGCGACCGCCGAAGCCGCCGTAGAGCTCGTCGAGCAGCTCTCGGGACGGCGGATCGGGGACATGGCCCGGCCGCTGCTGCTGCGCCTGTCCGCGAGCGCACCGACCGAGATCGCCGGCCTGCCGCCCGACCTCGCCTGCCTGGGCGTGGCCCCGGGCACGGCCGACGACCTGTGCGCCGTCATCGGGCAGGCGGACGCCTTGCACGAGGTGTGGGCCGCCACCGTACGTGTGATCGCCGAACACGCCCTGGACGTTCCCGGTGCGCTGCTCGACGACGCCCTCCTGGACACGCCCCAGCCGGGAGAGCGCGTCAAGGTGCTGCTCGCCCTGGTGGCCGAGCACGGCTCCCGGCCCTTCCCCGACGACCCGGCACAACAGCTGGCGCTTGCCGCCCACGCCCTCCTGGCCCGGTGGGACTCACCGCGTGCGCGAAGGTCCCGCCGGGCCCAGCGGCTCCCTGCCGACCTGGCCCTCGCCCTGCATGTCCAGGCCCTGCGCATCGGCCCGGCCGACCACTCGGGCTACGGCACGGCGGTCAGCCGCGATCCCGAGACCGGGCGCCTCGCCCCGCAGGGGTTCTTCTTCCGCGGGGTGCGCCGCAGCGCCCCGCCGCCGCACTCCGGTGAGCCGCTGGACCGGCTCGCGGGCGGCACCGCGCTGCTGGCGCACTCCCTGCTCACCCTGGAACGGCACCTGCGCGCGCCGGTGTCGGTCGACTTCGAGGTGCGCGACGACGAGATCTCCCTGCTCGCCGCCTCCGCCCAACTCCGCCCGCCGCTGCGGGCGTCGGTGTGTCTGGCCGCGGACCTGGCCCGGGACGGGGCGCTCGGCCACGAGGAGGCCGTCCGGCGGATCACCCCCACGCAGGTCCAGGAACTGCTCCACCCCCGACTGCGGCTGACCGGTGGGGAGGAACTCCTCGTGAGGGGCCTGCCCGCGTCGCCGGGGGCGGCGACCGGGACGGTGGTGCTGTCCAGTGACAGGGCCCTCGAACTGGCCGCGGACGGCACCCGGGTCGTGCTGGTGGCCGCCGAGACGACCCCGGCGGACGTGCCCGGCATGCTGGCCTCCGTCGCCGTGCTCACGGGCAGCGGCGGGATCGCCTCGCACGCCGCCGTGGTCGCGCGGGGCGCCGGCAAGCCCGCCGTGTGCGGCGCCGAAGGGCTGCGCGTGGACCGGGCGGGCGGGACGGTCCGCTTCGGGGAGCAGGTGGTGCGCGAGGGCGACACCATCTCGCTGGACGGCCGTACCGGCGCCGTCTACGCGGGCACGCTGAGCGTCAGCGTCGCCGGACCGCCACCCGAACTGTCCACCCTGCTGACATGGGCGGACGACGTACGCCGACTGAGCGTACGGGTCAACGCGGACACGGCGGCCGAAGTGGAGACGGCCCTCGCGCTCGGCGCGGAGGGGGTGGGGCTGTGCCGTACGGAGCACCAGTTCCTGGGTGAGCGGCTGCCGTTGATCCGCCGGGTGCTGCTGGCCGCCGACCCCACCGCCCGTGACGAGGCCCTGGTGGCGCTGGAGCGCGCCCAGCACGAGGACTTCACCGCGCTGCTGGCCGCCGTGGGGAACCGCCCGGTGACCGTGCGGCTGCTGGACGCCCCGCTGCACGAGTTCCTGCCCGCCCCCGGCGAGGCCCTGGACGCCGGCGAGGAACAGCGGGCCGCCGCGCTGCGCGAGGCGAACCCGATGCTCGGGCTGCGTGGGGTACGGCTGGCGCTGCTGCACGAACGGCTCTACCCGGCGCAGGCCGAGGCGCTCTTCACCGCCTGGGCCGATGTCGCCGCCACCGGGGTCCGGCCGGAGCTGGAAGTGATGATCCCGCTCGTCAGCCTGCCGGAGGAACTGGCCGCCGTGGCCGCGTATGTACGTGACGCCGCCGAAGCGGTCGCCGCCCGCACCGGGGTGGAGGTGCCCTACCGGCTCGGCACCATGATCGAGACGCCGCGCGCCGCGCTGCTGGCCGCGGAACTCGCCGAGCACGCCGAGTTCTTCTCCTTCGGCACCAACGACCTCACCCAGCTCACCTACGGATTCTCCCGGGACGACGTCGAACGCCAGGTGCTCGCCTCGTACCAGGAACGCGGGTTCCTGACCGCAAGCCCCTTCGCCCGGCTCGACCCGCACGGGGTGGGTGCCCTGGTCGCGCTGGCGGCCGAGCGGGCCCGGAGCGTACGGCCCGGCATCAAGCTGGGCGTGTGCGGTGAGCACGGCGGTGACCCGGAGTCGATCGCGTTCTGCGACGGCCTCGGCCTCGACTACGTCTCGTGTTCCGCGCATCGAGTGCCGGTGGCCCGGATGGCGGCGGCGCACAGCGCGCTGCGCGCACGCGACGACACCAGCGGGAGCACACGATGACCAGCACCGTGACCGAGACCGACGGCACAGGCCTGTCCGACACCGAACTGGAAGACCTCCGCGACACCGTCCGCACGGTGTGCGCGGACGCCGGCGGGACCGCCGCGGTGCGCCGGCTGTCCGAGGAGGCGCCCGGCATCGACGCCGGGTTGTGGGACACCCTCGGCCGACAGGTCGGCCTCGCGGCGCTGGGCCTGCCCGGGTCGGCGGGAGGTGTCGGCGGCCTCGCCGGGATCGCCGCCGTCTGCGAGGAGTTGGGCCGAGTCCTGGCACCGGTGCCGCTGTTGTCCTCCACCGTGCTGGCCGGGCAGGTGCTGGCAGGCTGCGGCACGGCCGACAAGGCGCTGGGCAGGCTGGCGGAGGGCGTCGTACACGCCCTGGCCGTGGTCGCGCCCGACGGGACCTGGCGGGCCGACGCCGTGCCCGTGGCCGTCTCCTGGCGGGGCAGCGTCCCGCTCCTGGACGGCACCGCGCCCTTCGTCCTCGACGGCGCCGACGCCGAGACACTCGTGGTGGCCGCGACCGGGGCCGACGGCGTGGACCTCTTCCTGGCCGATCCGCGAGAGCCGGGGGTCACGGTGCGCCGGGTGCCCACCCTTGACCTCAGCAGGGGCCAGGCGGTGGTCACCTTCGACGGTGCCCGGGCCCGAGCACTGACCGCCGGCGGCGAGGGAGCGGTCGTCGTCTCCCGCGCACTGGACGTGGCCCTGGTGGCCCTGGCCGCCGAGCAACTGGGCGGAGCGCAGGCCGCGTTGGACATGACGGTGGCCCATGTGCGCGACCGTACCCAGTTCGGCAGGGCGATCGGCGGCTTCCAGGCGGTCAAGCACGCCTGCGCCGACATGCTGCTCCAGGTCGAGGCCGCACGGTCGGCCGTGGTGCGCGCGGTCCGGGCGGACGGCTCACCCCGGACGCTGGCCGAGGCGGCGGCCGTGGCACAGGCGTGGTGCGGCGAGGCGTTCGTCTCCGTCGCCGCCGAATGCGTACAGCTCCACGGCGGGATGGGCTTCACCTGGGAGCACGACGCGCACCTGTACTTCCGGCGCGCGCAGTCCGACGCGGTGCTGCTGGGCGGCGCCGCGCATCACCGGGAACGGCTGGCCGCCCTGCTCGGCTGGTGACATGGAAGGAGGGCGGAAACATGACCACCAGGCTCATCGACGAGTCACTGTTCGAGAACCCGGACGACCGTGAGCACGACGACCGTGAGCACGGCGACGGGGACGCACCGCGTCTCGTGGGCGCCCGCTGCTCCGCGTGCCACACCGTCGTCTTCCCCCGGCAGGACTCGTGCCCCCGGTGCGCGGACGGGGTGATGTCCGAGCAGGTGCTGCCGGTCAGGGGCCGGGTGTGGTCGTGGACGCTCCAGGCGTTCCCGCCGAAACCGCCGTACCGGCCGCCGGCCGACGGCTACCGGCCCTACCACGTGGGCTACGTGGACCTGGGTGAGGTGCTGGTCGAAGCACGGCTGGCGGTGCCCCGCGAGGAGATCCGGATCGGTCTGCCGGTCCGGCTCACCCTGGTGCCCGCGTACCGGCACGAGGACGGGACCGAGGTCGTCACCTTCGCGTTCCGTCCGGAGCGGGACGGAGAGCTGTGAACCGGCCCGACGACGTGTACGTGGTCGGATGCGGGATGCATCCCTTCGGCCGCGACGAGAGCGTCACCGGCATGGAGATGGCCGAGCGGGCGGTGCGCACGGCGCTGGCCGACGCCGGTGTCGCCTGGGAGGACATCGGCTACGCGGCCGGCGGCTCCGACGTCTCCGGCAAGCCCGACACCCTGGTGGGCCGTCTGGGTCTGACCGGAGTGCCCTTCGTCAACGTGCAGAACGGCTGCGCGACCGGTGCCTCCACGGTGCTCGCGGTGGCCAACGCGCTGCGCGCGGGCGAGGCCTCCCTGGGACTGGCGGTGGGCTTCGACAAGCATGAGCGGGGCGCCTTCCACGTCTCCGCGGCCCGCTACGGCCTGGGCGACTGGTACGCCGAGACCGGCCTGATGCTGACCACCCAGTTCTTCGCGCTGAAGACCCAGCGGTACCTGCACGAGCACGGCATGTCCGAGCGGGCGCTGGCGATGGTGGCCGAGCGGGCCTTCCGCAACGGTGCCCGGCACCCCCTGGCATGGCGGCGCAAACCGCTGACGGAGCGGGAGATCCTGGAGGCCGCCGAGGTCAACCCTCCGCTCACCCAGTACATGTTCTGCTCGCCCGGCCAGGGCGCGGCGGCCCTGGTCCTGGCGCTCGGCGACCGCGCCTTCGACCTGTGCGAACGGCCGGTCAAACTTGCCTCGTTGGCCTTCCGGACCCGGCGGTTCGGTTCGTTCGAGGTGTTCTCTCCCTGGCTGCCGCCGGGACCCCACCGCAGCCCCAGCGTCGACGCCGCCGAGGCGGCCTTCCACACCGCGGGCATACGTCCCGGGGACGTACAGGTCGCCCAGCTGCAGGACACGGACAGCGGCTCGGAACTGGTCCACCTGGCGGAGACCGGACTGTGCGGCCACGGCGAGCAGGAGGAGCTGCTGGCCGCCGGGGACACCGATCCCACCGGCCGGATACCGGTCAACACCGACGGCGGCTGTCTGGCCGGCGGGGAGCCCGTGGGCGCCTCCGGACTGCGTCAGTTCCACGAAGTCGTACGGCAGTTGCAGGGCCGGGCGCCCGGTGCGCAGGTGCCGGGCGCTCCCCGGGTGGGCTTCACCCATGTGTACGGCGCGCCCGGGATCAGCGCCTGCTCGGTCCTGACGGTGTGAGAGGCGACGGGCAAGCCGTGCGGCACGGTGGACCTGCGCGAAGAGCGCCGTCGCGGTGGTCAGGGAGGCACGGCAGCCGACCGGCGGGATCGACGTCCTGGTGAACACGGGCGTCCTGGTCTGGTCGGCGTCCCTTCCCGACGAAGCCGAAACGACGGGCAGGCTGCTTGCCGACCGCAGGCCACCGCCCCGGTGAACCCTCTCAGGTCCGTGTAGTGACCTTCTTGTCCGGACCCTGCTGCCCTGCCGGCGTCTCCTCGGCGGCGACGATGCGCAGCGCCAGCTCCCTGACCGCCTCCAGGACGGCCCGGGAGGGCAGCCGGGACAGCGGTCCTCCCTCCGCCCGCAACGCGGTGACCAGCATCGTCGTACTGATCAGCGTGCGGACCGCGAGCGCCTGTCCCGCGTGCCGGGCCTTCGCCGCGCGGGGGCTGCGGGTGCTGCCCTCGGGCAGGTAGTCGTAGCCACGCTGGATGTGACGCTGCTCGAACTCGTCCCGCAGCACCTTCACGCTGCCGTTGGCGGAGGCGACCTGGACCTGGTACAGCCGGGCCTCGTCGGGGTTCTTCTCCACCCACTCCCATACGGCGTCGATGACGCGGACCAGGCCCTCCGCGTCACCCGGCTCGGACTCCGGCCGGGCCGCCTCCACGACCGCGTTCAGCTGGTCGAAGACCCGGCGCATGGCGAGTTCGAGCAGTTCTTCCTTGCCGTCGAAGTGGTAGTAGACGGCCGTGGGGACCACCTCGGCCTCGTCGGCGATGTCCTGAATGCTGGTCTCCGCGAATCCGTTGCGGCCGAACACCCGCACGGCGGCGGTGATGATGTGCTGCCGGCGCGAGGGCCGGTGGGCGGGCTGCTTGCCGTTCTTCGTGGTGGCCATGATGCTCCCTGCCCCGCTGCCGTCGGTCCGCACCGGTGATCTCTGGTACTGACCATAGTATCCAGTAACTCCTGCCCTCCGATCGCATAATTCCTGCTGCACACAGGCCACAGACGCACTCAGGCCCCGGCATACTTGACACCATGACGACATCCGGAACCCGCGCCGCTCACCGTCCCTCGCGCAAGCAGTGGGTGATCGAGGCGGCCACCGAGTTGTTCGCCACCCAGCCGCCGGACGAGGTGACGGTGGCCGACATCGCCTCGCGCGCGGAGATGACGTCGGCCGCGGTGTACTACCACTTCTCCTCCAAGGACCAGGTCCTGGCCGAGGCCATGCGGGCGTTCGCCGCGGCGCTGCGCGAGCAGCTGCAGGCGATCACGGAGGCCCATGAGCCGGGCTCGCCCACCGGAGCGGCGATCACCACCCTGCTGGCATGGATGGCCGAAAACCGGTCCGCCGCCACCGTGTTCTTCGTGTCGTCGGCCGGTATGAGCCAGGAGGCGGAGCTGCTGCGCCAGGAGAGCCGTACGCAGCTGCTGGAGGAGCTGGTGCGGCTGGTCCGCAAGGCCCGCGGATCCGTCTCCGACGCCGAGGCGGCGGTGAACGGCCTGGGCCTGCTGGCGCTGCTGGAGACCGCGGCCACCTCGCAGGTCCGGGGCGACGACGTCTACCGGTCGCTGGGGCACCGCTCGTTCGTCCGCGAGGTCGGCGCTCTCGCGGAGCGGATCGCCGACCCCGCCCGATAGCCTTCGGTTCACATCACCAGCCTCAAACCAGCAGACGCAGCGGCTTGCTCAGCAACTCCCCGACCGTGCGCAGATACTCGGCGGCGGGTGCGCCGTCGACGGCACGGTGGTCGAAGGTGAGGCTCAGGGTGAGCACCCGGGTCCGCAGCGGCCGGTCGTCCACCCACTCGACGCCGTCCCTGAGCCTGCCCACCCCGAGGATGCCGACATTGCCGGGATTGATCACGGGCGTGAAGAAGTCGACGCCGTATCCGCCGAGTGAGGTGACGGTGAAGGTGGCCCCTTCCAGCTGCGCGAGGGAGATCCGCCCCTCGCGCGCGGCCTGTGCCAGCTCCTTCGTCCGGCGGGCGATCTCATGCAGCGGCAGCGCCGCCGCGTGCTCGATGACGGGGACCATGAGGCCGCCCGGTACAGCCACCGCGAAGCCCAGGTGGATGCCGTCGAGCAGATGGATGCCGTCGTCTTGGACCGTGGCGTTGAGCAGCGGGTGCTCGCGCAGGGCCAGGGCCGCGGCCTTCAGCACGAAGTCGCCCAGGCTGGGCACCGGCAGTTCGCCGTCGGCCCACTCCTGCTTGAGCCGGTCCCGCAGCAAGACCACGGCGTCCATCCGCACCTCGTAGCCGTGCGTCAGCTGTGCCATCTCCTGGAGGCTGGCGTGCATCCTGCGGGCGATGGTGCCGCGCATGCCGGTGAGGGGAAGGACGTCGCCTGGCTGAGGAGCGGCGTTCCTGCGAACGGGGGCAGCAGGGGCGGCAGGGGCTGCGTCGAGGTCGGCGCGGCGGATACGGCCGCCCGGACCCGTGCCGTTGACCTCCGACAAGTCGATGCCGCGTTCCTTCGCCAGCTTGCGGACCAGGGGCGAGGAGGGGGCCCCGTCCTGCGGAGCCGCGACGGCGGGGATGCCGTGGTTCTCGGGAAGCGCCGCGAAGAACTCCTCCACGTCCTCGGAGACGATCCGGCCACCCGGCCCCGTGCCACGCACGGCGGTGAGGTCGATGCCGACGGCCGCGGCGACCCGCCGGGCGTACGGCGAGGACAGGAGCCGTCCATGGGTGCCGACGGGGGCGGGTGCCGCACCGGTACCACCCGCCGCAGCCGCAGCCACCGCGTCCGTGTCCCGGTCGGTCCCGGGCCCGGAGGGCGCCGGCCCGCGCGGCGCCTCCGGTGGTTGTTCGCCCTCGGCCAGCAGCCAGCCGATGAGGGTGCCGGCCGGCACGGTGGCGCCGGCCGGGACCACCGGGTGGAAGAGGCCTCCGGCCTCCGCCTCGACGTCCACGTCGACCTTGTCGGTGGCCAGCCTCAGCAGTGAGTCGCCCTCGGCGACGACCGCGCCGACGGGCACCAGCCATTCGTCGATCGTGCCTTCCTGCATGGTCAGGCCGATCTTCGGCAGCAGAACTTCGACCGCCACGTCGGTCACGACCTTTCGAGCAGGCGCCGGCACCCCTGGACGATGCGGGCGCGATCGGGCACGTACGCCTTCTCCAGGACCGGCGAGAAGGGCACCGGGGAGAAGGGGGCGCCGACGCGCAGGACCGGCGCGTCCAGGTAGTCGAAGACCTCGTCCTGGATCTGGGCGGCGATCTCCGCGCCGAGCCCGCCGAAGGTGACGGCCTCGTGCACCACGAGCACCCGGTTGGTGCGGCGGACGGAGGCGAACATCGTCTCGGTGTCCAGCGGCTGCACGGTGCGAGGGTCGATCACCTCGACCTCGACGCCCTCGGCGGCGAGTTCGTCGGCCGCCGCGAGGGCCTCCCCCACCATGCGGCCCAGCGCGATCACGGTGACGTCGGAGCCCTGCCGCGCGGTGTGCGCCTGTCCCAGGGGGATGCCGTAGATCTCCTCGGGCACCTCACCGGTGCTCCCGAGCAGCACCTTGTTGAGCATGACGACGGTGGGGTTGTCGTCCCTGATGGCCGAGACGGTCAGGCCCTTGGCGGTGTACGCGTCGCACGGCATCACCACCTTGAGGCCGGGCACATGGGCCAGCCACGCCTCCAGGCTCTGGCTGTGCTGGGCCGCCGCGCCGAGGCCCGCTCCGGAGGCGGTCGTGATGGTCAGCGGCACGGACAGCGCGCCGCCGAACATGTACTTCATCTTCGCGGCCTGGTTGACGATCTGGTCGAGGCAGACGCCGATGAAGTCCATGAACATCAGGTCGACTACGGGGCGCAGGCCCCGGGCGGCGGCGCCCACGCCGAGACCGACGAGGGCGGCTTCGGAGATCGGGGTGTCGATCATGCGGCGGGGCCCGAACTCGTCGAGCAGGTTGTCGAACATGCGGAACACGCCGCCGTATCCGGCCACGTCCTCCCCGGCGACGAAGACGTTCTCGTCCTCGCGCATGGCCTGGGCAAGCCCCTCGTTGAAGGCCTTGACGTAGGTGAGCTTGCGCGTGGCGACGGCCGGCGCCTCGGTGGTGGTGGTCATGGCGGTCATCCCGAGTAGACGTTGAGCAGCAGGTCGGCGGGGTCGGGCAGCGGGCTCGCCTCGGCGTATGCGATGGCTTCGGCGATCTCCTCGCGCGTGCGCTGCCATACGTCGTCCAGTTCCGCGCGGGTGGCGGTGCCGTCGGCGATCGCGCGGGTCTCGATCAGGTCGATGGGGTCGCGGGCCTTCCACTCGGCGACCTCCTCGTCCGAGCGGTAGGGGTGGCGCAGGCCCTTGACGCCCTGGTGGTCGAAGTAGCGGTAAGTCTTGGCCTCGATCATCATGGGGCCCGCTCCGGACCGGGCGCGTGCGACGGCGTCGGTCGCGGCGCGGTGGACGGCGACCGCGTCCATGCCGTCGACGATCACGCTGGGCATCCCGTAGGCGGCGGCCCGGTCGGCGACGTCGGTGAGCAGCATGTGGGCGGACTGCGGGGTGAACTCGGCGTAGCCGTTGTTCTCGCAGACGAAGACCACGGGCAGGCCGAGGACGGCGGCCATGTTGGCGCCCTCGTGGAAGGCGCCGATGTTGGTGGACCCGTCGCCGAAGAAGGTCACGGCGACGCTGTCCTCGCCCTTGTAGCGGGCGGCGAAGGCGGCGCCCACGGCGATCGGGACGCCGGCGCCGACGATGCCGTTGGCGCCGAGCATGCCGCGGGTGAGGTCGTTGATGTGCATGCTGCCGCCGCGGCCGAGGCAGGCGCCGGTGACGCGGCCGTAGAGCTCGGCGTACATCGCGCGGAAGCCGACGCCCTTGGCCACGGCGTGTCCGTGGCCGCGGTGGGTGGAGGTGATCTGGTCGTCGTCGCGCAGGGCCGTCATCACACCCGCGGCGACGGCTTCCTGGCCGACATACAGATGCAGGAAGCCGGGCAGCTTGCCCGCCTCCATGAGTTTTCCCGCCTCGGTCTCGAACAGCCGGATGCGCACCATGCGTTCGTGCAGATCCCTGATGACCGCGGTACTGACCTGCGGGGATTTCTTCGACGCCGTTGACGCTCGTTGAGCCATCGTCCGCCCCTTCGCCCGAGGGAGGTTGCCAAGCAATCAGAGTTACTTGTGTCGGTCTACAGTAACCGGCATGCAGGCACCTTACTGAACAGCGTCTCTAATTACTACGCCTCGGACCCGGCCCGTCGCCCCGCTCGTCCACCAACTCCACGACATTGCCCTCCGGATCCGCCCAGAAGCCGATCCGGCACCCACCCGCGCCCGGCGGCACCGCAACCACCGGATTCACGTCGTCGACATGGAAGGTGAGATACGACAGTCCCGACCGCCCGGCTGACCAGGGCGCAGTACATGCCGACACCGGCGCCGACCGGGGCAGGATCGACTTGACGCACCCCCCGGAGGGCACCCGGAGCCAGCCGACCACCAGCTCACCGCCCGGCCCGGCCGGACCCCCGACGGACACCGACACACCCACCCCCATGGCACACCGAGCGGCAACTTCCCCACTTTCTATTGACAGACCACACTAAGTCCTGTTGCAGTTTCGGACACAGCCCAGCTGTTGCGTTCCGAAGCCGGTCACCGGCTCGCGGCTGGGAGGATTGTGAGGACATCGTGGTCCAGACCAGTTCACCGGAGATTCGGGAAACAGCGACCGGGCGCAGGTCACCGGCCTCCGCCCCCTCCACCCCCGAGTACTCGTCGTGGATCAGCCAGGACCGGTCCACCGACGCCGCGTCCGTGGCGATGCGGCGGGAGGCGGCCGAACTCGTCGAGCGGGTGATGGCGCATTACCGGGCCAACACGACGCACGAGGCGGACGGCCAGTGGACGGAACCCGTGGCCAACTACCTCGACGCCGACCGCTGGCAGCGCGAGACGGACGCCGTCCACCGGAGTGTCCCGCTGCCGCTCGCGATGTCGTGCGAGCTGCCCGGGCCGAACACCTACAAGGCGATCGACGTGCTCGGCGTTCCGGTGCTGATCACACGCGACCGGCAGGGTGCCGTGCACGCGATGATCAACGCCTGCCGGCACCGGGGCGCCCGGCTCCTGGAAGCCGGATGCGGGGTGTCCAAGCGGCTCACCTGCCCGTACCACTCCTGGTCGTACGACCTGGCCGGGGAGCTGCGGGGCGTGTACGCGGAGAAGACCTTCGGCGAGGTTCCGCGGGAGGGACGCGGCCTGGTGCGGCTCCCGGCCGGGGAGCGCGCGGGGATCGTCTTCGTGTCGCTGGACCCGGCGGCCGAGCCCGACCTGGACGACTGGCTGGGCGATCTGCAGCCGCTGCTGGAGGGCCTGCGCCTCGCGGAGTGCCACCACTACGCCACCAGCGAGCTGACCAGCCCCAACTGGAAGGTCACCCTCGACGGGTATCTGGAGACGTACCACTTCGCCTCGCTGCACCCGAAGACGGTCTTCGAGACGAACCTCTCGAACATGATGGCTCACGACACCTGGGGCCCCCATCAGCGCATCGCACCGGCCCTGCGGCCCATCGCGCAGGCGAGCGAGCTGCCCCCGGACAGGCGTGACCCCGGGGACTGCGTCGGGCCCATCTACTGGCTCTTCCCGGGACTCGCGATCGCCGGCGGCTGGCGCCAGAAGATCGCCGTCTCCCTGGTGCTCCCCCGGACGGCGACCGAGTCGGTGACCCAGCAGATCATCCTGCTGCGGGAACCGGCGGTCACCGAGGAGGAACGCCAGGCCGCCGACCGGTTCGGCGCCTGGTTCCACGAGGTGGTCCGCGACGAGGACTACGCGACCACCTACGGAGTCCAGCAGGGGCTCAAGGCCCTCGCCGGGACCGACTTCGTCTTCGGACGCAACGAGCCCGGACTCCAGCACTTCCACCGCACCATTCACCAGCACCTGGACCAGGGCGCCACCGGCGCCCCCAGAGCCGCCAGGTGAGCAACCAACAACATTCGCGGGAGAACACCATGGTGGCTACGGGCAGCCTCGACGGACGTGTCGCGGTGATCACGGGCAGCACGCGCAGCATCGGCCGCGCCATCGCCGAGGCCTTCCTGGCCGACGGCGCCACGGTCGTCGTCAGCGGCCGCAGCGAGGTCAAGGGCAAGCAGGCCCTGGAGGAGCTGGACGCCGGGGACCGGGCCGTCTTCCACCCCTGTGACGCGAGCAGCCAGGAGGACATCGAGTCCCTGGCCGATTTCGCCGCCGAGCGGTTCGGGCGGCTCGACATCTGGGTCAACAACGCGGGCGGCACCCAGGGCTTCGCCCCCGTGCACGAACTCAGCGACGAGGCCTGGAACCATGCCCTGGCCTTCAACCTCAACGCCTACTTCTACGGCACCCGCCGGGCCCTGCCGAAGATGCTCGCGGGCGGCTGGGGCCGGATCATCAACATCTCCTCGGTGGAGGGCAAGCAGGCCAACAAGCCGGCGATCAGCCACTACATCACCAACAAGCACGCCATCCACGGACTGACGAAGGCGACCGCCTTCGAGTACGGCACCCAGGGCGTCACCTGCAACGCCATCTGTCCCGGCGCCGTCGACACCGACCTCATGCGTGCCGCGGGGCCGGCCGCCGCCGAGGCCGAGGGCATCAGCTACGAGGAATGGCTCAGCCGCTTCGCCGAGCACGCCGCGACGAAGAAGATCACCACCGTGGAGCAGATCGCGGCCGTCGCCTCGCTGCTCGCAAGCGAGGCAGGGGCGGGCATCACCGGCGCGCTGATCAGCGTCGACGGCGGCACGGCGCAGTGGTAGGGGCGGGCACAAAGGGCGGGAGACCTCGGTCATGAAGAGCTGGATCACGGACTGGCAGCGCAGTGAGCGGCTGCCGCACTACACCCGGGCCAACGCGGGCGAGACCCTGCCGGATCCCGCCAGCCCGCTGGGCTGGACCCTGGTCTGGGGGCGCGGTCTGCAGGGCTGGCGGCGCGGCTTCGTCGGGTTCGGCATCTACCGCGACGAGGAGGTGGCCGGCCCCCGGCCGCCGTTCGTCGGCATGTTCGGCGGCCACTTCTACCTGAACCTGTCCCACATGCGGCTGTTCGGCATCCGGATGGGCCAGACGGCGGACCAGATCGACGCGGCCTTCGTCGGCCAGCGCTCCGACACCCCGGCGTACGTGGCGCACCCGGACGACCGGGACGAGGAGCTGACCGCCAAGGCGGGCGCGACCCTTCAGCGGATGCTCGGCCAGACCGGCTTCCCCGAGGCCGACGCCGACCGGGAGCGGCTGCGCGCCCTGCGCCGCTCGCGCCCCGACCTGACGCGGCTGGCCGACGCCGAACTGGTCGCCCACGCACGGTCGTTGCTGGACGAGGTGGAGACGACCTTCCAGCGTCACGTCGAGTCGTCGCTGCCCGCCTCCGTCGGACCGGCGATCCTCGGCCCGCTGTGCGCGAGCGTGGACCGCCCCGGCGCCCTCCTCGACCTGATCGGCGGTCTCGGCGACGTCGACTCCGCCTCCCCGTCGAGCGGGCTGTGGACGCTGTCCCGCCAGGTGGCGGCCTCGGCCGAACTGAGCGCGCTGTTCGACCGGGGTCCGGCCGCCGTGGAGCAGGTGCTCGACACCGCGACCGGGGATGTGAAGGCGTTCCGAGACTCCTTCGAGGAGTTCCTGGCGGAGTCCGGCGACCGCGGCCCCAACGAGTGGGACATCCACGCCCTGTCCTGGGAGGCGGCGCCCGTGCAGGCGCTGGCCCTGGTCGACCGGATCCGGCACAGTCCCGACGACGCCTCCCCCGCCGCCCGCCGCAAGCGGCTGACGGAGGGGCGCGAGCGGACGGCGCGGGAGATCCGGGCCGCGCTGCCCGAGGAGACGCAGCCCCTGTTCGACGCCGGCATGCACGCCTCCCAGGTGTGGATCCCGGCCCGCGAACGCACCAAGGCCAACTGCGTCACCGTCGTCAACGAGATCCGCATGGCCGTACGGGAACTGGGTCGCCGTGGCGTCGAGGCAGGGCTGTTCGCGCGGCCCGAGGACGTGATGATGCTGCTGGACACCGAACTCGACGACTATGTCGCCGCCCCGGAGTCCTTCGGCCCGGTGATCGCCCAGCGGCTGGAGGAGTACGCGGGTCTGTACGACCTGGAGCCGCCGTTCTTCGTCGCCGACGACGCCCGGACCGAGGTCGACAGCTGGCCTCGGCGCGCCGAGGAACGGACCCCGGCGGCCGTCGAGGGCGATGTCCTCGGCGGCGTGGGCGGCAGCCACGGCACATACACCGGCAGGGTGCGGGTGGTCACCGACCCGGCCTCGTGCGAGGCCCTGGAGCCCGGTGAGGTGCTGGTCGCGCCGATCACGGACGCGGCCTGGACCCCGCTGTTCCTGGTCGCCGGAGCGGCCGTCGTGGACGTGGGCGCGCTCAACAGCCACGCCGTGGTGGTCTGCCGTGAACTGGGCATCCCGGCCGTGATCTCCGTCGAGAACGGGACGCGGCGGCTGCGGGACGGCATGGTGATCACGGTGGACGGCGACCAGGGCACGGTCACCGTGGACAGCGTGCCGGCCGCCATCGGCCTCTGAGGAACGCGTGGGTCCGCCGCTCCCCCTGACGGGACGGCGGGCCCACGCCCATGACCACGAAGGGAACACGCCATGACCGAGGAAGTCATCGTCGCCGGCTGGATGGACTACGAACCCGGCGACCGCGCCGCCGTGCTGAAGGCCCTCGTCGAGCTGGGCCGGCGCACCCGTGAGGCGGAACCCGGCTGCCTGGACTACGCGATGACCGCCGATCCCGGTGACGAGCGGCGCATCCGGGTGTTCGAGCACTGGACCTCCCGGCAGGCCCTCGACGAGCACTTCTCGACCCCGCACATGAAGGACTTCCGCGCGGCCGTGGCGGGGCTGACCCGGGTCGGGGTCTCCCTGACCGTCCACACGGTCGCCGCGTCACACCCCATGCGCTGAAACGAAGCGGCGCCCCCTCACCGGGGGCGCCGTTTCAGGCGTTCCCTGCGTCAGTCGGCCAGCCGCACGAGCATCTTGCCGACGTTGCCGCCGCCCAGCAGGGACAGCAGCGCCCCTGGGGCGTTCTCCAGGCCGTCCACGACCGTCTCGCGCGCGGTGATGCGGCCTTCGGCGAGCCAGCCCGCGACCCGCTGCTCGAACTCCGGCCGCAGATCGTCGTGGTCGCGGACGATGAAACCGGACAGTGTCAGCCGCTTGAGGACCGCCTGGACCAGATGGTTGATGTCCACGGTCCGCCGCTCGCCGCCGAACTGCGACATCATGCCGCACAGGGCGACCCTGCCACCGGTCCGCAGGGCGTGCAGGGCGGCGGCGAGCTGCTCGCCGCCGACGTTGTCGAAGTACACGTCGATGCCGTCGGGTGCCATCCGGGCCAGCGCGTCACGCACCGGCTCGGCACGGTAGTCCGCGGCGGCGTCGTAGCCGAACTCCTCGACCAGCAACGCGCACTTGCCGGGTCCGCCGGCGGTCCCGACGACGCGGCCCGCGCCCAGCAGCCGCGCGAACTGGCCGGCGGCGGTGCCGACGGCGCCGGCCGCCGCCGAGACGAAGACGGTGTCGCCGGGGCGCAGCTCCGCGATCCGGGTCAGGCCCACGTAAGCGGTGAATCCGGTCTGGCCGAGCAGCCCCAGCCAGGTGGGCAGCGGGGCGAGCCGCGGGTCTATACGCGCCGCCCCGTCGGTGTCCGCCCCGTTCACCACGACCCGCTCCCGCCAGCCCAGTTGGTGACGTACGAAGGCACCCGGCGGAACAGCGGGACAGCGGCTCTCCTCCACGACGCCGAGGGCCCGCCCGTCGAGCGGTGATCCGGGGGTGAAGTTGTGCGTGTAGTGCTTCTCCGTGGTCTCCAGCCGTCCGCGCATGGACGGGTCGACGCTCATGTAGAGGTTGCGGACGAGGACCTGTCCCTCACCGAGAGACGGCAGGGGGCGTTCCTCGACGGCGAAGTCACCGACTACCGGTTCCTTCGCGGGCCGGCGTCTGAGGCAGACCACCCGGGTGGTGCGCGGGGACACGGCGTCACCCCTCCTGCGGGGGCGCCGTGCGCCGCTGGGCGAGCCGGCCGACCCACCCGGCCATCTGGAGGTCGGCGTGGCGCAGTTCGCCCGACTGCCACCGGGCCTGGAAGTCGAACACGCCTCGCGCCCCGGTCCTGGGGTCGGTCACCTCGACCAGTCCGTCCTCGGTGAGCCGGTACACATGCCCGGTCAGCGGGTGGATCACTTGCTTGGACATGGGGGCCTCACTCCTGCACTCGGCGGCGCACGCCGCGCTTGGTCACGGTCACCGGGCCCTCGACCCGAAGCCGGCAGGCGAGCCGGGTCAGGCCGTCCACCGGCCTGCGCAGGGCCTCGATGCCCTCGCGTTCCAGCGGGCCCACGGGGGAACAGTTCTCGGCGCCCTCCTCCACCTGGACGAAGCAGGTGCGGCAGGTGCCCTTGCCGCCGCAGACGGTGGGCCAGCGGTAGCCGAGGCGCCGGGCGGCGGTGAACAGGTCCTCGCCGTCGCGTACGTCGAGTTCGGCGCCCAGGGGTCTGACGGTCACCCGCTGGGTCACCTGTCCATCCACTGGTCGAGCGTCCGGTTGAAGTGGCGGATGCGGCTCTCCTGGTAGTTGGCGAGCGTGATACCCGGCTTGCGCATCGCCTTCAGGCCCTGCTGGACGTAGGGCAGGTTCTCGCAGTCCTGGTCGAAGACCGGTCCCAGAACGCCGAGTTCGGGGATGTCGGCGAAGAGCATGTCCTCGGGCACCCAGCGGATCTTCGCCGGGGCCGGCATCTCGCCGGACCGCTTAGGGGAGGACATGAAGATGATCTCGGCGGTGCAGGAGTCGGGGTCCAGGCCGTTGGGCCGGAACCTGTAGATGATGTTGGACTTGGCGCCACCCCAGGGGTTGAAGTTGGGGAACAGCAAGTAGTTGATGGCGTCCAGCAGTTCGGTGTCCGGGGTCTGCGAGAAGTCCTGCGCCGAGGTCTCGGCCAGCTGCGCCCGCATCCGCTCCGCGAGGACCTGGCGGGCGGTGCCGCCGGGCGGGATCGCCGGCAGTTCGTCGCCCTCCTGACGTACCAGGTCACGGCCCTGGGCGGCGGCGTAGAAGGCGCGCGAGTCGTAGAACGTCTCCAGGACGTCCTCCTCCGTGACGGAGTCCGCGACGTGCGGGCTGGGCGCCCCCTGGATGTTGATCATCCGGTTCCAGTTCGGCTGGTCCGCCATCACGTCGTACTGCGAGTTGGCGTCGGCGAGCCACGGCAGCATCTGCGGGTGGGTGGCGATCACATGGAAGGACTCGATGAAGGCGTCCTGGGCGACCTTCCAGTTGCAGGGCAGCACCTTGGCGATGTGCAGTGACTTGTAGCGGTTCTCCAGCGGCCAGATGTAGTACTCGTCGAAAGTGCCGCGATAGCTGTCGAAGGACTCCGCGTACGGGTCCATGTTGATGAAGACGAAGCCGCGCCAGGTGGCCACCCGGGCCTCGGGGAGGGCGAACTTCTCCGGGGTGACGTGCGGGAAGTCCCAGGCGCAGGGCGGGGTCTGCATCGTGCCGTCGAGGTTCCAGGCGAAGCCGTGGAACGAGCAGCGGAACTCGCTCACGTTGCCGCCGCCGGTGCGCAGTTTGCGTCCGCGGTGCAGGCACACGTTGACGAAGGCGCGGATCTCCTCGGGGGCCGTCCGCACGACGATGAGCGAGTCGTCGCCGATCTCGTAGACCTCGTGGTCGCCGACCTCGGGAATCTCGCTCTCCAGACAGGCGAACTGCCACACGCGCCGCCAGACCTGCCGCATCTCGCGTTCGGCCCACTCACGGGAGGTGAAGCGGGCGGTGTCGATGTCCTCGCTGCCGAGGGGGTCGTTCCGCTCGAACCTCAGGGCGGGCGGGACCGGGCGGCTGTCCTGGTCGAGGTAGTCCTGGACGCTGGGCCCGGGGCACCGCGCGGTACCCAGCTCCGACGTTTCGTCCATCATCTCTCCTCCGGCAGAAACTTTAGAGCGAGTGTAGTTACCGGGTGTGGTACGGAGCAACACTTTCGACCGCCGATGAAGACCACATCTCCCGAGGTCAGCACTGAATGCGCCACGAAGCGCGGAAATTTCTCGGCACCTCCCCTCCCCAAGGCCGCTCCGGCGTGTCACACTCCGACCCACTTGAGACTGTAGTGCCTCATAAGTTTCTACGATCCGGGACGGTCTTGGGCCAGCCCGGTGCCAGCGCCGCGGGGATCCCACCCAGGCGGCCCGCGCCGTACCCCACGCCGGCGATCGACGCACCCCTCATACCTGTCGCGTGCCGTTCCGCCCCGCGCCGCGGGTCGCGGCAGCCCAGGCGCCACACCACGGGAGTTCTCAACGATGAGTTCCACACCCGGACGCGCGGTCCGCCGCGCCCTCACCGCGATCGTCCCTGCCACCGCCCTGCTCACCCTGACGGCGTGCGGGAGCGGCACCACCCCGGCCTCCGGCTCCTCGCAGGCGGCGGCGCCCGGCTCCCCCGGGCTGACAGCGGCCCGCACGGCTCTCAAGGCGTACGCGCAGCGCCCGACCGCGATCTCCGTCACCCAGCCCGTCGGCAAGCCCGTCCCCAAGGGCAAGAAGATCGATTTCATCCTCTGCGGCGTCCAGTCCTGCAAGGACCTCGCCGACTTCTTCACCGAAGCCGCGGGGCAACTCGGCTGGAAGGTGAAGCAGGTCGCCACGCAGGGCACACCGGAATCCGTCCAGGCCGCCTACGAGCAGGCCGTGCGCGACAGGCCCGACGCCGTGGTCGCCTCCGGTTTCCCGCGCGCGGTCTACAGCAAGCAGCTGGCACAGCTGAAGGCGGCCGGCATCCCCGTCATCCAGTCGAACGCCGACGACGTGGTGGGCGACGGCGTCTCCCTGCTGAAGAACGGGCCCAAGGACGTCGGTGTCCAGGGCCGGATGCTCGCCGCGTGGGTGGTGTCGAACAGCGGCGCCCAGGCGGACACCGTGTACTTCGACCTGCCGGCCTACACGATCCTCAAGCCCGTCAAGGACTCCTTCGCGGCCAACTACAAGCAGTGGTGCGCGGGTTGTGCGCTGGACAGCGTCGACGTGCCGATCACCTCGGTGGGCAAGGACATGCCGGACCGCGTGGTGTCGTATCTGCGGTCACACCCGAAGGTGACCCATGTCGTCTTCTCCCTGGGCCTGCTCAACGTGGGTGTGCCCGCCGCGCTGAAGACCGCCGGCATCACCGGCAAGCACATCGTCGTCAACGTCGGTGACGCACAGAACTACCAGTACATCCAGAGCGGTCTCACCGACGGCGCGATGGCCCTCAACTCCCACGAGACCGCCTGGCTCCAGGTCGACGCGCTGGCCCGGCACTTCACCGGCCAGTCCATGGCCGTGGACCAGAAGGCCGCACTGCCCAACATGCTCGTCACCAAGGACAACCTGCCCTCCGCCGACGGCGACTTCCCGATCGTCGAGAGCTACCAGCAGCAGTTCAAGGCGCTCTGGGGCCTGAGTTGACCCGCTCGACCGCCGCCGGCCCGAGTCGGCGGCGGTTCTCTCCCCGCCTGCGGACGGAGGACCGGTCGTGACTGACACCTCGTCAAAAGCACGGCAGGACACGGGCGGTGGAGCCCGGCGGACGGATTCGCCGATACTGCGGGTGGCCGCGCTGTCGAAGCGATTCGGCGGCACCCAGGCACTGACCGACGTGGACCTCCAGGTCGCACCCGGCGAGATCCACGCCCTCATCGGACCCAACGGCTCCGGCAAGTCCACCCTCATCAAGATCCTCGCCGGCTACCACCACGCGGAGCCGGGAGCGGTGGCCGAACTCGACGGCGAGCCCTTCGACCTCGGCCACGCCACCACCTCCCGCCACGACCGGCTCCGCTTCGTCCACCAGGAACTGGGCCTGGTGGGCGAGTTGAGCGCCATCGACAACCTCGCCCTCAGCCACGGCTTCGCCCGCACGGCCCTGGGCAACATCGACTGGCCCGAGATGTCGAGGCGGACGACCTCCCTCGTAGAACGGTTCGGCGTCGACATCGACGTACACCGTCCCCTGGCGAGGGCGACCCCCGTCCAGCGCACGGTGGTGGCCATCGCCGCCGCGCTCCAGGGGTGGGAGGGCGGCCGCGGTGTCCTGGTGCTCGACGAGCCCACCGCCGTGCTTCCGCCCGGCGAGGTGGCCCGTCTCTTCGACATCGTGCGGGAGGTCCGCGAGGGCGGCGCCGGCGTCCTGTACGTCTCGCACCGCATGGACGAGATCTTCGCGCTCGCCGACCGCGTGACCGTCATCCGCGGCGGACGCCGCATCGCCACCCGCCCGGTCGCCGACCTCACCCCACGCTCGCTGGCGGAACTGATGGCGGGCGAGGAGACGCACACCGCGACCGACACTGGCCGCCGTCCGGCGCCCTCCACCGATTCCGCCCCTTCCGTACTGCAGGTGCGCGGCCTACGCGCCGGGCCACTACGAGGAGTCGACCTCGACCTGGCGCGCGGCGAGCGCCTGGGCATCACCGGTCTGGTCGGCTCCGGGCACGAGATCGTGCCGTACGCGGTGTGCGGGGCCCATACCGGGCCGGTGAGCGGTCGGCTGCGGCTGCCGGAACGCTCCGGGCAGTGGACCGAGGTGCGCGACGCCGGCACCCTGGGCCTGCCCATGGTCCCGGCGGACCGCGCGGTCGAGGGAGTCATCGGCGACTTCTCGGTCGGCGAGAACCTCACCCTGCCGCTCCTGCGGCGACTGCGCGCCCGGGTCGGGCGGCTGCACCGGCGGCGCGAGTCCGCCCTGGTCGACGACTGGATCCGTCGGGTCGGGGTGCGCACGGCCGGCCCCGGCGCCCGCATCACCACCCTGAGCGGCGGCAACCAGCAGAAGGTCGTCATGGCCCGCTGTCTGGCCCAGCACCCGCCCGTCCTGGCGCTGTGCGAACCCACGGCCGGCGTGGACATCGCCACCCGACTGCAGCTGTACGACCTGATAGCGCGACAGGCCGCCGAGGGCATGGGCGTCATCGTCTGCTCCTCCGACACCCAGGACCTGCTCGCGCTGTGCACCCGCGTCCTGGTGGTACGGGACGGCCGGATCGCACGGGAGATCAGCGGCCGGGACATCACCGAACGCGCGCTCGTGCACGCCATGGAAGGAACCGAGTGACATGACATCGACCCCGACCCGGGCGGTGGATCGACCGCCGTCCGCAGCGCAGAGGCCCGCGCCCTTCCTGCGGGGGGCGCCGGTGCGACGGGCGGTGGCGGCCCTGTCGTTCCGGACCATCGGCGCCGTGTACGTGTGGCTGGTCATCGTCGTGATCTTCTCGGTCTGGGCGCCGGACACGTTCCCGACCGTCATCACGGTCAAGCAGGTGCTGAACGGCAACGCGGTGGCCGGCCTGGTGGCACTCAGCGTCGTACCTCCCCTGGCCGCGCGCGTCTTCGACCTCTCGGTCGCCTACACCATGTCGCTCACCAGCGTGCTGACCGCCCGCTTCCTGGTCTCCGCCGGACTCGGTCCCGGCGTGGCCGTCGCCCTGGCGATGACCGCCGCACTGCTGGTGGGATTCGCCAACGGCATCGTGGTCGTGGTGCTGCGGGTCGACTCGTTCATCGCCACCCTGGCCACCGGCGCGCTGATCCAGTCACTGATCACCATGGTCACCGACGACAGCTCCATCACGGGTGTGCGGCTGCTCGCCAAGCCGTTCGCGAACATCGCCCAGCTCGACGCGGGCGGCATCACCCTGCCGGTGCTGTATCTGCTGCTCGCCGCGCTGACCATCTGGTTCCTGCTGGAACACACCGCCACCGGACGCCGGTTGTACGCGACCGGCTTCAACGCCGACGCCGCCCGGTTGCAGGGTGTGCGCACCGACCGGCTGCGCTTTCTGACCCTGGTGGCCTCCGCGCTGCTGTCCGGTTTCGCCGGCGTCGTCTTCGCGTCCTCGGTCGGTTCCGGATCGCCGACCGCGGGCACCCCCTATCTGCTGTCGGCCTACGCCGCCGCCTTCGTCGGGGCGACCCAGTTGCGTGCGGGGCGCTTCAACGCCTGGGGCACCGTGCTGGCGGTGCTCCTGCTCGGGACCGGCATCACGGGACTGGGGCTGGCCACCAGCGCGCAGTGGGCCGCGAGCCTGTTCACCGGCTCCGTCCTCATCGTGGCACTGGTCCTGACGGGTGGCCGGCTCACCCTGCCCGCCGTTCTGCGCCGCCGGAGGGGAAGCCACTCGCGTGTCGGCTCCGAGGCTCCCTCGGAGGGCGATGCCCTGCCCACCATCGACAAGGAGACCGCCGAATGAAGGCTGTGCAGTACCGGAAGGTCGGACAGGCCCCCGAGGTGGTCGAGGTTCCCGTGCCCCAACCGGGGCCGGGACAAGTCCTGTTGAAGGTGACCGCGGCAGGGCTGTGCCACTCCGACCTGGCGGTCATGGGGTGGCCCGAGGAGCAGTTCCCCTACCCGCTGCCGATGACGCTCGGCCATGAGGGCGTCGGCACCGTCACGGAGGTGGGCAGCGGAGTCACGGCGGTGGCGGAAGGCGACGAGGTGGCGGTGTACGGCCCCTGGGGCTGCGGTCAGTGCCCCAAGTGCGCGGTGGGCAAGGAGAACTGCTGCCCGCACGCCGCCGGACTCGGCATCCTGCCGCCGGGGCTCGGCTCCCCCGGCGCGCTCGCCGAGTACCTGCTGGTGGACTCGCCCCGCCATCTGGTGCCGCTGAACGGACTGGACCCGGTGCAGGCCGCCCCGCTCACCGACGCGGGGCTGACGCCCTATCACGCCATCGGCACGTCACTGCCCAAGCTGGTCCCGGGCAGCACGGCGGTGGTCATCGGAGTCGGCGGTCTGGGGCACCTGGCCGTGCAGTTGCTCCGCGCTCTGACACCGGCCACGGTGATCGCCCTCGACGTGAGCAAGGAGAAGCTCGAACTCGCCCACGCCGTGGGCGCCCACGAGGCGCTGCTCTCCGACGGCGCGGCAGCCGCACGGGTGCGGGAGCTCACCGGCGGGATCGGAGCGGAAGTGGTGCTGGACTTCGTGGGCGCCGAGGCGACCCTCGCCGTCGCCGCGGCCTCGGTGGCCGTGGAGGGCGATGTGACGATCGTCGGCCTCGGCGGAGGGACCCTGGCGGTCGGCTTCGGCGGCGGGCTGCCGTTCGAGGTCTCCGCCTCGTTCCCCTACTGGGGCAGCCGCCGGGAGCTCATGGAGGTGGTCGAGCTGGCTCGGCGGGGTCTGGTCTCCTCGCACGTCGAGACCTTCACGCTCGACGAGGCGCCCGCGGCCTACGAGCGTCTGCACGCAGGGGACATCAAGGGCCGCGCGGTGGTGCTGCCGCACGCGTGAGCCGCCCCGCGCGGGCCCGGCGCCCGAGTCCGACTCAGGCGCCGGCCCGCTGCTGTGCGGGGCTGCGGCCGGTCACCGTCCGCTCCACGCAACGCCGGAGCACGGTCAGGAACTCCGGTGTCTGCCAGGGGCCGCGGTCCACGCGCCCGGTGTCGTCCACGCCAAGGTCCTGCATGTCGTAACGGCCCCTGCAGTGACCGAGGGTGAAGTAGCAGACCTCGCCCAGACCGTGCCGCTTGAGGTACAGCACCGGTCGGGGCGCGCTGTCGAGGGCCGCCGTGCCGCCCTCGGCGAAGCCACGGCACGTCCCCGTGTACTCGGCGTGCAGCAACACCTCCAACTCCCCGTGCAGTTCGCACACATACAGCTCGTCGGTGACCGTGAACGGGCCGATCCCGGCGACCAGCGGATGGCCGGGATCGGTCACGCGCACCTCGTACGGCTCGATCGGCGGATGCGCCAGGAACTGGCTGCCGAGCACCTGGGCCAGTTCGCCGAGGAGGCGCGGGGTCGTGAACTCCCGTGCCCCGCCGTGCGCCGACGCCGACGGCTCGATCACCGCGTTGGTGCCGTGCAGGGCGAGCCAGCGACCGCCCCGCTCGACCAGCCGGGCGAGCGCTGCCCGCTGCGCCGGGCGGGGCCGTACGTCACAGGTGTAGGTGACCAGCAGATCGGCCCGGTCGAGGGCTTCTACGCAGTCGTAGTCCTGGTGGACGGTGGTGCGCACCCTCGGGTGCTCGCCGAGCAGTTCCAGCAGCCGCAGCCGCGCGTGGTCGAAGTCGTGCCAGCGGCCGCCGCAGACGAGGACGGCGTCCAGGCGGCCTGCCGGGCCCGCCATGGCTCAGTACTGGACGCGGGTGAGCAGCCCGCCGTCCACCACGAGGTTGACTCCCACGCAGAAGGAGCCGGTCCGCCCGAGCAGGAACGCCACCGCCGCGGCCACGTCCTCCGCGG
Source organism: Streptomyces sp. NPDC001492 (assembly GCF_053597275.1). Classification (NCBI taxonomy): domain Bacteria; kingdom Bacillati; phylum Actinomycetota; class Actinomycetes; order Kitasatosporales; family Streptomycetaceae; genus Streptomyces; species Streptomyces sp. NPDC001492. The sequence continues at coordinate 179,704 of NZ_JBSFHW010000002.1, forward strand.
TGCCGTAGCGGCCGATCGGCAGCTTGGCGAGCACCTCTTCGTAGACCTCCGGGCGGCTGGTGCGGATGGTCTCCCAGGCGCCGCCGGGGAAGTCGATCGGGCCGGGCGAGACGGTGTTGACGCGGATGCCCTTCGGGGCGAGGGCGTGCGCGAGGGCGGAGGCGTGCTGGACGACGGCCGCCTTGAGCGCGGAGTACGAGTTCGCACCGGCCGGGCGCGCGGTGTCGGAGGCGTTGGTGGTGCCGATGGCCACGACCGCGGCCCGGTCGGAGGCCTCCAGATGGGGCAGGGCGGCTTCGACGAGTCCCGCGAAGGGGATCAGGTCGCCGCGCAGGCTGGCTTCCCAGGACTCGGGGCCTTTCACGTTGCCCGCCGACACGTTGGACACCAGCAGGTCCAGGCCGCCGAGGGCGCCGGCCGCCCGCTCCACAAAGCCGGCGAGGGCCTGCGGGTCGGTGACGTCGACCGCTTCCTCGAACACCGTGGCACCCTCGGCGCGCAGCTCGGCGGCGGCCTTGGCCAGCCCTTCCGCACCCCGGGCGCACAGCGCCAGCGCGCAGCCCTCCGCCGCCAGTTGCGCGGCGATCGCCCGGCCTATGCCCCGGCTCGCACCGGTCACCAGAGCCTTGGCGCCCGTCAGTCCCAGATCCATCGATGTCACTCCTTCGTGATTGCCGAAACGAGGCGTGATGCCTCAGTTGCCGGGGAGTTGCGAGAACGGCACCCGGTCCACCCTCGGCTCGGGCGGCAGCTTGAGCACCCGTTCACCGATCAGGTTGCGCTGGATCTGATCGGTGCCTCCGGCCAGCCGGTAGCCGGGGGCGCCGAGGAGATGCTCGGCCCAGGCGAAGGTGCCCGGCTCCGCGGTGTCGGCGCTGATGCGCGCCCCCATCAGCTCGGCGGCGACCTGCCCTGTGCGGGTGAGCAGTTCGGAGGCCATGAGTTTGGTCAAGGACGCCTCCGGGCCCGGCCGGCCGCCGGCCGCGCTGGTCCTGGCGACGCGTTCGACGGTCGCCGCACGCAGTGCGGCGCGGACGTACAGGTCGGCGAGGCGCTGGCGGACCAGCGGGTCCTCGGTGCGGCCGAGGGAGCGGGCGAGGGCGAGGACGTCGGTGAAGGTGCCGCCCTTGCGGCGGTTGCCGCTGCCGGAGGCGGTGCGCTCGAAGGCGAGGGTGGCGGTGGCGACCTCCCAGCCCTGGCCGGGGCGCCCGATCCGGAGCCGGTCCGGGACGCGTACGCCACTGAGGAAGACCTCGTTGAAGGAGGCGCCGCCGCTCATCTGGCGGATGGGGCGCACCTCCACCCCGTCGGCGTCCATCGGTACCAGGAAGGCGGTGATGCCGGCCTGTTTGACGACGTCCGGGTCGGTGCGGGCGAGCAGCAGACCGTAGTCGGCGAACTGGGCGCCCGAGGTCCACACCTTCTGACCGTCGATCACCCAGTCTCCCCCACTCTCCTGCCGGGCGCGGGTGCGCAGGGCCGCGAGGTCCGATCCGGCACCGGGCTCGCTGAAGAGCTGACAGGCCAGCAGATCGGTGCGCAGGAAGGCGCGGGCGTGGTCGCGGCGCTGCTCGGCGGTCCCGAACAGGGAGACGGCCATCGCGACCAGGCGCACGGTGACGCTGATCAGCTCGGTCGACGGCGGTACCTCGAAGGCGGACTCCTCCTCGGCGAAGGCGGCCACATGGGCGGCGGTCAGCCCCGCGCCGCCCTTGTCCGCAGGGAGGGTGAGGGCCTGGTAGCCGGCGTCGAACCGGGCTCGCTGGTAGGCGCGGCAGCGCTCCAGCAGCAGGCGTTCCTCGTTCTCCGGAAGGTTGTGGAACACGGCGAGGTCGGCGGTCTGGGTGGCGGAGTCCGGCGCCCGCACCGGATCCAGCACGGTGGCCAGCCACTGCCGGACCTGCCTGCGCCATGCGTCCGGATCCAGCTCGGACATGGCTCCTCCTCGGGCACTTACCAGACGGTGGATTCAGTAACGGAATGCGGACGGGGCGCCCGCCACCCGCTGAAACAGGCGTGAATGACTCCGTCCAGGATCAGAGTGTTCCGCACTTTCTTGATAAACGCTACAGTCTCAGCATCTCCTCTCCCTTGAACTCGGGAGAGGTCCGAGGAGCCGCCGGAGGAGCCATGTCGCTGCTGCCACTCGACCGTCGCGCCCAGGAGTCACCCGACGAGCCCGCCCTGGCGGACGACCTGGACGTGCTGTCCTGGTCCCGTCTCGCCGACCAGGTGGCGCGGGCAGCGGCCCGGCTCCTCGAGTTCGCGCCCGGCCCCGAGGACCGGATCGCCGTCCTCGGCGACAACGCGATCCCGACCCTGGTGGCTCATCTGGCGGGCCTGCGTGCCGGAGTGGGGACCGTCGCCACGTCCCGGAACCTCACCTCGGGCGAACTCGTCGAGCAGATCATCGACGCGGGCGTGACGGGGATCGTCGCCGGACCCGTCGGCGCGGGTGCCGCGCTCGACGCGGCCCGTGAACTGGGCCTGCCGGTGGTACTCCACGGCACCCCGGCGCTCGGCCACGCCTTCGACTGGGACCGATGGCTGGCCGCCGCACCCACCGAGCACACCCTCCCCGTGGGCCGACCCGCCCGGCCTCCGCTCGTCTACACCTCGGGAACCACCGGACGGGCACGCGGCACCGAGGTGCGCTGGGTCAGCGACCCGGTCGCCGACAGCTCCGCCTACCTCGCCGCGATGTCCGCCCGGCCCGGATTCCCGCCGGGACCCCACCTGGTGTGCGGTCCCCTGCAGCACAACGCCCCGCTGACCTCGCTACGGCACCTCGCCGCCGGCGAGCCGGTGGTCGTCCTCGGCAGATACGACGCGGAGACGTTCCTGAGCCGGGTGGACAAGTGGCGGGTCTCCTCGACGGTGATGGTGCCCACCCACTTCCAACGCCTGCTCGCCCTCCCGGACGAGGTCCGCGCCCGGTACGACGTCTCCAGCCTGCGGCAGGTCTCCCACACCGGCTCCGCGTGTCCGCCGGACGTCAAGCGAGCCATGATCGACTGGTTCGGTCCCGTGCTGACCGAGTCGTACGGCGCCAGCGAAGCGGGCACCGTGGCACGCATCAGCAGCGCGGAGTGGCTGGCCCACCCGGGGTCGGTCGGCCGCGTGCGTCCTCCCTTCGAGGTCCTGGTCACCGATGACGACGGCCGGCAACTGCCGCCCGGCGAACCAGGACTGCTCGCCTTCCGGGCCCCGGAGGACCAGGGCGTCCGCTACCACGCGGACCCGGACAAGACCAAGGCCGCCTACATCGCCCCCGGCGTGTTCACCCTCGGCGACATCGGCCATGTCGACGCCGACGGCTACATCTTCATCACCGACCGGGCCGCGGACATGGTGGTCTCCGGCGGGGTCAACCTCTACCCGGCCGAGAGCGAGGCCGTACTGCGACAGCACCCGGCGGTCGCCGAGGTCGCCGTCATCGGCGTGCCCGACCCGGACTTCGGCGAGTCCCTGCGGGCGCTCGTCGTGGCCGCGGACGAACCGCCCGCCGACGAACTGGACCGCTTCTGCCGCGAGCGCCTCGCCGCCTACAAGTGCCCGAAGTCGTACGAGTTCGTGCCCGAACTCCTGCGCAACGCGATGGGCAAGCTGGACAAACGCGCGATGCGCCGCCCCTACTGGGCCTCCGAACGGACCATCGCCGGCTGAGCCGCACCTCCGTGCCCGCTCACCCCTGTGCCCGCTCACCCCTGTGAAGGATCACCATGACCGAACTCCTCCTCATCCGGCACGGCCTCCCGCTGGCCGGTGTGTTCGACCCGGGGCTGGCCCCGGAGGGCACCGCCCAGGCCGAACATCTGGCCGCCTGGCTCGGACACGAGGACCTCGACGCCCTGTACGTCAGCCCCTACCGGCGGGCCCGGGAGACCGCCGCGCCCCTGGAACGGCTCACCGGCATGACCGCCACCGTCCTCGACGACCTGCGCGAGTGGGACACGGACGTGTCCCAGCCCTACACACCGCCCGAGCAGATCGGCGCCGACGATCCCCGGGCGGCGGCACTCGCCGAGGGACGCTTCGAGGACTTCGTGCCCGACCTGGACCGGGACGCCTTCCGGGCCCGTGCCGTCCGCGCCATGAACACCATCCTCGACGCCCATCCCGGCGGACGGGTCGCGGCCGTCTGCCACGGCGGCATCACCAACACCTATCTGGCGACTGTGCTGGGCCTGCCGACCATGTTCTGGTTCCACCCCGACTACACGTCCGTCAGCCGGGTGCGGCGCATGCCCGGCGGCCGCGTCGTCCTGCACTCGGTCAACGAGACGGCCCATCTGATCACCGACCGTGCCGTGGACGCCGGCACGGCCGCCTGACCCCGTCCCACGCCCCAGGAGGTCCCGGCCATGCCCGGATCCGTCATCGTCGCCGGTACCAGGACGCCCGTCGGCAAACTGCTGGGCGCCCTCGGCTCCCTGTCCGCGGTCGACCTCGGCGCCCACGCCATCCGCGCGGCCCTGGCCGCCGTGGACCTGGATCCGGCGGCCGTGGAAGCCGTCGTCCTGGGCCATGTCGTCCAGGCCGGAGCCGGCCCCAACCCGGCACGGCAGGCCGCGGTCCAGGCCGGCATCCCCTTCTCCGTGCCCGCGAGCACCGTCAACAAGCTCTGCCCGTCCGGACTGCACGCCATCGCCCTGGCCGACCTCATGATCACCTCGGGCCGTCACGAAATCGTCGTAGCGGGTGGCATGGAGTCCATGTCGCACGCCCCGCATCTGCTGCGCGGAGCCCGCACCGGCTGGAAGTACGGTTCGGCGGCGGCCGAAGACGCCCTCGACCGCGATGCCCTCCTCTGCGCCTTCGACGGCGTCTCCATGGGCGCGGCGACCGAGCGCTACCAACGGCCGTTCGACCTGACCCGTGGGGAACAGGACGAGTACAGCGCGCTGTCCCATCAACGGGCCGCCCAGGCCCAGGAGTCGGGTGCGCTGTCCGAGGAGATCACCCCCGTCACCGTGGCCGGGCGGCGGGGCGAGACGGTGGTCGCCACGGACGAGGGCGTACGACCCGGGACCACCGGCGAGAGCCTGGGACGCCTGAAGCCGGCCTTCTCCGATGTCGGCACCATCACTGCGGGCAACGCCTCACAGCTCTCCGACGGCGCCGCGGCCGTCGTCATGATGAGCGCCGAGCGCGCCCGCCGGGAGGGCCTGGCGCCGCTCGCCGAGCTCGGTGCCTACGGCACGGTCGCCGGCCCCGACCCCTCGCTGCTCGTCCAGCCTGCCGGTGCGATCCGCGACGCGCTGTCCCGGGACGGCCGGCTGAAGGCCGCCGACCTGGACCTCTTCGAGATCAACGAGGCGTTCGCCTCGGTGGCCCTGGCCACCGTACGGGAGCTGGACATCCCCCTGGACAAGGTGAACGTCAACGGCGGAGCGATCGCGCTCGGGCACCCGGTCGGCATGACCGGAGCCCGGCTGGTCCTGACCCTCGCCGCCGAACTGCGACGGCGCGGAGGCGGCAGCGGAGCGGCCGCCCTGTGCGGGGGCGGCGGCCAGGGCGACGCACTACTGCTGCACGTGCCGACACCGGCCTGAACCCGGAGCTGACCATCATGAACAACCAACTGCCCACGGTCGACGCGACGCTCACCGTGGAGACCCGCACCCGGGCCGCGGACGACGTCGTCTCCCTCACCCTGCGCCGCCCGGACGGGGGCCCACTGCCCGACTGGACGCCGGGCGCCCACATCGACGTACTCCTGAACGGCGACGACGGCGACGAGCTGATCCGTCAGTACTCCCTGTGCGGGCACCCCGCCGAACGCGAGGCCTGGCAGATCGCCGTACTGCGTGAGCCGGAGGGTCGAGGCGGTTCCGCATACGTCCACGACCAGCTGCACGAAGGCGCCAAGGTACGGGTCCGCGGACCGCGGAACAACTTCCCGCTGCGGCCTGCCGCACGCCATCTGTTCATCGCGGGCGGCGTCGGTATCACGCCCATCCTGCCCATGGTCGAGGCGGCCGAGGCCGCGGGAGCCGACTGGTGTCTGCTGTACGGCGGCCGCACCCGGACCTCCATGGCGTTCCTGGACCGCCTCGCCCCGTACGGGGACCGGGTACTCGTGCGTCCGCAGGACGAGTACGGCCTGCTGGACCTCGCCGCGTTCCTCGGCACGCACGAGGAGGGCACCCTGGTCGACGCCTGTGGTCCGGAACCCCTGCTGCGGGCGGTGCAGGAGCGGTGCGCGGACCGGCCGCCCGGCACGCTGGGCGTCGAACGCTTCGCCCCGGTCCGGACGGCCGAAAACGGCCCTGCCGACGCCTTCGAGCTGGAGCTCGCCCGTTCCGGGCTCACCCTCACCGTGCCACCGGACCGTTCGGTGCTCGAAACCGTGGAGGAGGCCGGCGTCGCGGTCGACTTCTCCTGCCGGGAGGGCACCTGCGGCACCTGCGAGACCGACGTGCTCGACGGCACACCCGACCACCGCGACTCGCTGCTGTCCGAGGACGAACGAGCCGCCGGAGACACCATGCTCATCTGCGTCTCCCGCTCGTGCGGCCCTCGCCTCGTCCTCGATCTATGACGGCCCCGCTGCCGGCGTTGACGAGCTTGAAGGAGGGCAGAGCTCACCCCCAGGCCGTCACCGGCACGAACGAGCTGTCCTGCCGGAACAGATCCGTCCCCGCCGTCGCGTCCAGCCGTAGCTGGTAGTCGTAGTGCCGCAGGTAGTAACCCGGATAGTTGTACGACTCCCAGCGGATCGAGCCCGAGGCCGTGCCCGTTCTGGCGATGAAGGTCGCGTCCTTGGCGAAGGTCGACGTGCCGTCGTTCGCGTCGAAGCGGGCCCGGAAGTCGTAGTGGCGCAGGTAGTTGCCGGACACGTCGCGGAAGGAGAAGGCGTTCGAGTCGGCCAGACCCGCGACGACCGTGAAGGTGGACGCCGTCTTCTCCGCGCTTGTGCTGGAGCTGGTGACCACCGGGAGGTTGAGCAGGGCGGATTGCTCCTGCCAGTAACGCGTGGTGTAGTTCGCCGACTGGAACGAGCGGGTCACGTTCTTGGCGAGGCTCGGGCCGCCGGACACCGTCTCCTTGATGACCGTGAAGTGGCGTGCCGTGCCGGAGATGGAGGGCAGCGCCTTCGGGGTCGTCCAGGTCGCGAAGGTGTCGTAGCTGTCGCTGTAGTAGTAGTTGCCGTCGCCGTAGCCGTCGAAGTAGATGCGCCAGCCGCCGTTGTCGAGCTGGATCACGGACGGGCCCTCGCGGTAGCTGCCCCAGCCGGCCCAGTCGCCGGTCCTGGTGATCGTGTAGGGGCCGGTGAGGCTCGACGCGGTGCCGTATTCGATGTACTTGGCCGTCTCGTTCTTCGTGAACGCGTGGTAGGTCGAGCCGATCTTCACGATGTACGTGTCGATGTGGTTGGAGCCGATCCCGGACAGGGCGACGGGTGAACTCCAGGCCGTCAGCGCCGAGTTGGTGGCCTTCAGCTGGTACGGGGTGAAGATCCACTCGTCGCTGGTGAGCGAGCAGGACACGATGATGTTGACGCTGCCGTCGCTGTCGACGAACCACTCGGGCGCCCACGCCCGGGACAGGTCGGCGATCGGGACCGTGTAGTCGTACAGGAACGTCCAGTTGACGCGGTCGGAACTGCGGGCGAAGCCGATCGTCGTGCTGACGTCCTGCCAGGTGTGCGTGGTGTAGGTGAGGTAGTAGTAGCCGTCCGTGTGCTTGAAGACGCTCGCGTCGCGGATCCTGTTGCTGGGCGGGGTGTAGGCGGAGGCCTGCACCAGGCGGAAGTCGGTGGCGTCGTCGGACTGGTAGACGTTCACCGTGCCGTCGTTGCTGTTGAGGAACGGGACGATGGTGTAGCGGGTGGCGGAGCCGCTCGCCGGTGCCGTGGCCGATGCCGTGGCGAGCAGGCCGGGCAGTTCGCCCAGTATCAGCGCCGAGGCGGGCAGGGCGGCCATCGCACGCAGGAGGGCGCGGCGGGAGGGGGCGGGGGGTCGAGTGCTCACGTGCGGCTCCTTGGTCCAACCGAGAACCACAATGTCCGGAATATCGAACATGGTTCGGCAAGTCGGTCAGAAGGTAAAGGTGAGGCCTGTGTGCGTCAATGGATTGAGCAGGACTGCCTGGCACCTGTGCGGCGGTTGCGTTCCCAGCGAATCGCCGCCGAGGGAAGGGATGTTCGAGATGCCGTACCACTTCGGCCCATAGGACGTTACCGTTCAGTAGACAACGCCGTCCCGGAGAGGTGTCCCGCATGACGCTCGACCGTGCCGCAGGCCTGGCGGAGTCCGCCCGCGCTCTCGCCGAGGGGGAGACCACTTCACGGGTGCTCGTCGAGGAGGCCCTCACGCGGATCGAGGCGACGCAGTCCACCCTCAACGCCTTCCGGATCGTGCGCGCCGAGGCCGCTCTCGCCGAGGCCGACGCGGCGGACGAACAGCTGGCCGCCGGGGTGCGCAAACCGCTGCTCGGCGTGCCCGTCGCCGTCAAGGACGACATGGACGTGGCCGGCGAGCCGACCGCCTTCGGCTGCGACGGGGAGTTCCCGCCGGTCACCGAGGACGGCGAGGCCGTACGCCGGTTGCGCGCGGCCGGGGCTGTGATCGTCGGCAAGACCAACACGTGCGAGTTCGGGCAGTGGCCCTTCACCGAGGGGCCCGCCTTCGGCGCGACGCGCAATCCGTGGCATCCGGAGCACACTCCCGGCGGCTCGTCCGGCGGGTCGGCCGCGGCCGTCGCCGCCGGTCTGGTGCCCGCCGCGCTCGGGTCGGACGGCGCCGGATCCGTGCGCATCCCCGCCTCCTGGACCCACCTCGTCGGCATCAAGCCGCAGCGCGGCCGCATCTCCACCTGGCCGCGCGGCGAGTCGTTCCAGGGCATCACCGTCAACGGCACCCTCGCCCGCACGGTCGCGGACGCGGCCCTGCTTCTGGACGCCGCGAGCGGCAACCACGAGCGCGATCCGCACCGGCCGGCGGCCATCAACGCCTTGGAGGCAGTGGGCCGCGAGCCCGGCCGGCTGCGCATCGCGCTCTCCCTCAAGCCGCCGTTCACCGCCGTGCCCGCCCGCCTCCAGCCGGAGATCCGCGCCCGCGTGCTCCAACTGGCCGAACAGCTCAGCACGTTGGGGCATGTCGTGGAGGAGGCCGACCCGCCCTACGGCCAGATCGGGCTCACCTTCGTCCCCCGCGCCACCGCCGGCATCGCAGAGCGCGTGGCCGAGACGCCGTTCCCCGCACTCCTGGACCGGCGCACCCGTGAGGCCGCCCGGCTGGGCAGGTTGCTGGGCGGGGTACCGCTGAAGGCGGCGCGGCGTGCGGAGGCGGTGCTGCAACGCCGTATCGGCACCTTCTTCGAGTCGTACGACGTCGTCCTCGCGCCCACCACCGCTGCTCCCCCGCCGCGCATCGGCGCGATGCTGCGGCTCAGCGGTTTCGCCACCGACCGGGCGATGATCGCCGCCTGCCCGTACGCCTGGCCGTGGAACGTGCTGGGCTGGCCCGGGGTCAACGTGCCCGCCGGGTTCGTGAGCGGCGGGCTGCCCGTCGGGGCTCAGCTGCTCGGACCGGCCGGCAGCGAGCCCTTGCTGATCTCGCTCGCCGCCCAGCTGGAGGCGGAGCTGCGCTGGCACGAGGCGTGGCCACCGCAGCGGGCCGTCACGGACTCCCCGGCGGCGTAGGCGGATTCGGCCCGTACCCTGTGACCATGGACGATGCGTCGATGGTCGGGCTCATGGGGCGGGTCACCGGTACGGTCGGGCCCGGGCTCGTCGGCGAGGTGATCGTCCGGGTGCGGGGCGGGGCCGAGCACTTCCTCGCGTACGCCGCCGCCGGGACCGACCGGATCGAGCGGGGCACGGTCGTGATGGTCGTCGAGTACCTGCCGCCGAGGACCGTCTACGTCACCGCCGCTTACGACAGTTGAGCGTGCTCCGCCCCAGGTGAGAGCCTTGGCAAGGGGTGGGCGTCAAGAAAACGACAAGGATTCGCAGGCGTCTTCTCACCGGTCTCGCGCAGGAGCACACTCCCTTCGTTCGGTGCCGAAAGGGCACCATGCAAAGGGGGCGTATGCCGATGGTTGTCGGCGTCGTTGCGGGAGTGGTGGTTGCCTCCATTCTCGTTCTGATCGGTCTGTTCAAGCTCATGTGGCGCGTCGCGGAGCCCAACGAGGCGCTCGTCATCTCCGGCTCGAAGCACAAGACGGAGGGGCTCGGCGAGGGCATGGGATTCCGCATCGTCACCGGGCGCGGCACGCTGGTGCTGCCCGGTGTGCAGGCGGTGCGCAAGCTCTCGCTCGACCTGAACGAGACCGAACTGCATGTGGACTGCGTGACCCACCAGGGCATTCCGCTCAAGGTGCGGGGCGTGGTCATCTTCAAGGTGGGCGACGACTACGTGTCGATCGCGAACGCGTCCCGCCGCTTCCTCGACCAGCAGAAGCTGATGGCGGAGCGGGTGCACAACGTGTTCGCCGGTCATCTGCGCTCCATCGTCGGCGGGTTGACCGTCGAGGACATGATCCGCGACCGGGAGAAGCTCACCGCGCAGACCCGGGCCGCCTGCGGCACGGAGATGGAGAAGCTGGGGCTCATCGTGGACTCCCTGCAGATCCATGAGATCGAGGACCCGACGGGGTACATCCAGAACCTGGCCGCACCGCACGCCTCCGCCGTCCAGCGGGACGCGCGGATCGCACAGGCGGAGTCGAACCGGCTGGCCACCGAGGCCGAGCAGCAGTCGTTCGCGCGGATGGCGGAGGCGACCCGGGACAGCGAGATCCTGCAGGCCGGTTACCAGGCCGAGCGGGACAAGGCGGCCGCACAAGCGCGGCAGGCGGGCCCGCTCGCCGATGCCGCGGCCCGGCAGGAGGTCGTCGTCCAGGAGACCCGGGTCGCCGAACTCGAGGCGCACCGGCGGGAGCAGCAGCTCCAGGCGGACGTCCGCAAGCCCGCGGACGCCAAGGCCTACGAGAAGCGCACGCTGGCCGAGGCCGAGCGCGACGCGCGGATCTCGGCGGCGCAGGCCAAGGCGAAGGAGACCGAGCTGGCGGCCGCCGCCGAGGCGACGCGGGTCAAGACGGCCGCGAGTGCCGAGGCCGAGGCGACGAAGGCACGGGGTGCCGCGGCCGCCACGGCGACCAAGGCCACCGGTGAGGCCGAGGCGGCCGCCGCGCAGGCCAAGGGTCTGGCGGACGCCGAGGCGACGAGGGCCAAGGGTCTCGCCGAGGCGGAGGCCATCAAGGCGCGGGCCGCGGCCCTGGCCGAGAACCAGGAGGCGGTCGTCGCCCAGCAGCTCGCCGAGAACTGGCCGGAGATCGTCAAGGCGGGCGCGTCCGCGTTCGGCAGCGTCGACAACATGGTGGTGCTCAACGGCGCGGACGGCATGGCCGACATGCTCGCCAAGGCGCTCACCATGGGCGGCACCGGTCTCGGCCTGGCCCGCCAGCTGCTGGCCTCGATGAACCAGAACGGCCAGGCCCCGCACGGCACTTCGCCGTCCCTGAACGGGACAGCGGTACCGCCGTCGCAGAAGGTGCCGGTGGAGAAGGAGGGATAGCCGCACCGGCAGCGGTACGCCAGCAGCCCCGGGGGTCCTCGGTTTCGAGGGCCCCCGGCCTGCTGAGGTGCCTCGGCCCTTCGCAGGGCTGGTCGGCGTGGTGCCCGAGGCCGCCGGCCGGCGGGACGCGGTCAGCCGCGTCATCGCACGCGAAAAACCCGGCGATGTCGGCGATCATCCCCGGGATACTGGTCGCCCATGGATGAGGTCGAAGTCGTCGTCGCCCATTCCGAGCGCGCGACTCTGCGCGTCGGCGACGTGTTCCTGAAGGTGGACAGCGACCAGACGCGCATCGACGTCGAGGTCGAGGCGATGTCCCTCGCTCCGGTCCCCACCCCGCAGGTCCTGTGGCGCAAGCCGCACGTGCTGGCGGTCGCCGCCCTCCCTGGGACGACGCTCGGGCGCCTCGGCGGGCCGTCCACCGGGTCGCCGGCGGCCTGGGCGGCGGCGGGCGCCGCGATCCGGAAGCTGCACGACGCACCGCTGCCGCCCCGGACGGGCGGGGCCGGGCGGAGCATCGGCGCGCTGGCGGCGGAGCTCGACGAGGAGTGCGGGTTGCTCGTGACGCACGGCGTCCTGCCCGCCGACCTGGTCACCCGCAACCGCCGGGTGGCCGAGGCCGCGCTGCGGCCGTGGACTCCGGCGTTCACACACGGCGACCTGCAGATCGCGCACGTCTTCGTCGACGGCGACGAGGTCACGGGCATCATCGACTGGTCCGAGGCGGGCCAGGGGGATGCCCTCCACGACCTCGCCACCTTCACGCTCGGACACGAGGAGCACCTCGACGACCTGATCGCCGGTTATGGCACCGACGTCGACCTCGACGTGATCCGCGCATGGTGGTCGTTGCGGAGCCTGCTGATCGTCCGCTGGCTGAGCGAGCACGGCTTCGACCCCTTCGCGCCGGGTTGTGAGGTCGACGTACTGAGATCCCGGATGTGAGGCCGCGCGCGCCCGACTCCGGCTCGTGAAGCCGCTGCCGGACTCCGTCTCCTCGTCCCGACTCGCTCGCCCCCCTGGCCGGCGTCACCGAGAACTGACGCACTGTCATTCACAGAGGTCCAGAAACCTCCTTGTGCCCGGAGACGTAGGGTGCCTGCGTGACTGCGTTTACCGATGAGAACGTGCCGGGCCGCTTCGGCCCCACCGCCACCACCGAGGCCGACCCCCGCCAGGTCGGCAGGGTGCGGACCGAGTACTCCCCCGCGCACGACGGGGACCCGGACCCCGGCGAGATCGTGTGGACCTGGGTGCCCTTCGAGGAGAACGACGGCCGCGGCAAGGACCGCCCGGTGCTCGTCGTCGCCCGCGAGAGCGCCGGCACCCTGCTCGCCGTGCAGCTGTCCAGCAAGCGGCACGACGGCGACCGGGAGTGGGTGGCGATCGGCAGCGGGCCCTGGGACCGATCCGGGCGCGACTCCTGGATCGACGTGGACCGGGTGCTGCGGCTGCACGAGGACGGCATGCGCCGCGAGGCCTGCGCCCTGGACCGGGGGCGGTTCAACCTGGTGCGACAGCGGCTGGCGGAGCGCTACGGCTGGAGCTGAACGCGAGGCCCCGGCCTGACCGACCGGGGCCTCGCGCAGGTCATGCCGGTTCGGGCTGCGGCTCCAGTTGCCGTGCCGGAGCTGCCGTCGGTTCCCACGCTCTGGTGGTCCGCACATAGTCGTGGACCACCGAGATCATCGCGAGCAGGAGCAGCGGCCCGAACAGCCACGGGAGCCTGGCCATGTCCATCGGCAGATAGCGGTACGACACCAACAGCGCGGCGAACACCGTTGCGCCGTGGGCGACCAGCTGGATGCCCGACCGGTCCCAGCCGCGGCCGTGGGCGCGCAGAGCTCCCTCGATGGTGAGCGTGAACACCACGCCTGCGATGAGGTCCGCGCCGTAGTGGTAGCCGAATCCCAGGGTGGCGCAGAGCGTCGCGATCAGCCAGAAGGTGCCGGCGAAGCGCAGGGCCCGTGGGCCCTTCCGGGAGTGGATGAAGATCGCGGTGGCCCATGCCGTGTGCAGGCTGGGCATGCAGTTACGGGGGGTGTAGGCGTCGAACGGCATCGGGTGCGGGGCGTGGAGCGGCGGCGCCGTGCCCGGCCACAGGTCGGCCACCGCCCAGTGCACGGTGGGCAGCGCGTCCGGCCCCAGATCGGGCGAGGGCCACTGGTCGGTGCCGGTGCCGTACGCGAAGATCGGTCCGACCACCGGGAAGATCATGTAGATGGCCGGTCCGAGAAGGCCGATCACCAGAAACGTGCGCACCAGATGGTGGCTGGGGAAGCGGCGCTCCGCGGCCACGTTGCGCAGTTGGTACAGCGTCACGACGACGGCGGCCACCGCGAGCTGGCCGTAGACGAGGTCGAGAACATGGAAGCCGACCGGGCCGGTGGCCTTGACGACTCGCCCCACCAGCCACGACGGATTGCCCAGCGCGTGATCGGCGGTTGCCACGTACTGGTCGAGCACCATGTGGCGCGACTTCGACGTGATGAGCAGCCAGGTGTCACCGGTCTTGCGCCCGGCGACCAGCAGCAGGGCCAGCCCGACGCCCTTCAGCAGCAGCAGACGTTCCTGGCCGGTGCGGCGCGTGACGGCGATGACGGCGCAGCCCAGAATGACCCACAACGCGCCGTTGCCGAACGGGTGATGGTTGTCGGTCACCTTGACGTCGCCGGCCCAGCGCACCACCACGAAGACGAGGTCGATGCCGATCGCGGTACCCGCCGCGATGAACCGTTGCCGCCGGGTGAGCACCACCATCATCAAACTCATGCTGCCGTAGAGGAGGAAACCCGATTTCGGGGGCAGTACCACCTCTTGCACCTGGGTCGTGAGCGGCCCCGGCAGGCCGTAGTGGCGCGCGGCGACCTCCAGCGCGAGGAGGAATCCGAGCACCACTACACCCGCCGCGGTCCACAGCATGGTCCGCGGCCGCCACCAGGTGGCGAAGGCTGAACCGGATCTTATTCGCGGAAATGACCGCGATTCTCTGGATATCAATTGGTTGGCCGATTTTTCAGATGTTGGTTAGTCAGGTCGCTTTTTGTGCTGGATTGCATGGCTTTTCGGTAGAGGGCGGACTATGACGGCGATCGTCGCGAGCTCGAACATGCTATCGGGGCGGTGCAAGTGGGTTTCGCTGGTCACGGACGGCCTCGCGATGCCCGCGCCGACTGAGAAGACACCTGTGGCTCGCACAAGGTTCACTCACGCGGCAGTCAGCAGACCGATCCCGAGGGCGATCAGGGCCACGACCTTGGCGACTTCGAGGGCGACGTAGTACAGGTGGTCGCGCGAGCGGGGCAGGTCCTCGCCCGCCAGGACCCGGTCCGACCTGCTGTTGAGGCGCGGGCGCACCGCGAGAAGTTGGGCGAGGAGCAGCACCGCCGCGGCGGTGACCGGACCCAAGACCGGGCCCGGCGGATCGCCCGCCGCGACGGCGGCCAGGACCACGACGGCGAGCACGGCCTCCGCGAGGTTCAGCGCCCGGAACACCAACCGCCCGATCCCCAGCCCGATGGGGAGGGTCACGCCCGGCGCGCGGAACTTCAGCGGTGCTTCCAGGAAGGAGATCGCCAGGACCATGCCGAGCCAGACGAAGGTGGCCGCGACCGCCACCGCGGCCCACGTGGGGTACATCAAGGATGCCTTTCTGCTGTCTGCCGCGGCGCGGGCGCCAGGTGGGCCAGGCACGCATCGGGTTCGGCGAACGGTTCCAGATCTGTCGCGGTCAGCGGGGCGCGCAGCTCGGCCAATGCGCCCTGCATCAGGGCCAGATGCAGCGGGCAGACCAACTGGCCGTACTCCTCGGCGAGTTCCAGGAAGGGGCAGTGCCGCAGCCGGATCCGCGAGGGGACCTCGCCGCCCTCCGGGTCCGGGGCGAAGCCGAGACGGTCCAGCAGCTCGACGAGCCGGCCCGCCGACTCCTCGGGGGTGGGCCGCCAGGACGGGGGCGGCGACTCGACCAGGGAACGGCCCCAGGCCCGGCCGGCCTCCGTCGCGGTGGCCCGCGCGTCGGGCCCCATGGCGGCGATGCGGCCGAGGAGCATCTGTGCGAGCAGCCGATAGCCGCGGGTTCCGCCACGGTCCATGCCCGGCCTCGGGGCGTAGACGGTGCGCGGCCGCCCGCGTCCGGACGGCTCCAGTACCTGCCGCTCGACCAGTCCCTCGCCGGTCAGCGCCTCCAGATGGAAGCGGACGGTGTTGGGGTGGACTCCGATGCGCTCGGCCGTCTCCGCGACGCCGAGCGGGGCCGCGGCCGTGCGCAGCACGTCGAGGACCGCACGACGACGCGCGCTTCTGTGCGCCCCGGGCATGCCCCTCATTCCCCCTCCACCCGCAACCATTTTCTCCAAATAGTACTTGTAATAATTGGTGGGCGGGCGGTAGGGCGGACGTAGGCGGACAGGATGGAGGGGAGCCGATGAGCAAGGCCGACAGGCAGGTCGGTCCGGAGCCGGAGGCCGCGATCCCGCGCATCCTGGGCAACACCGACGCCTTGACCGCCACGGCCTGGAGCGATACCGCGGTGCTGTGGAAGCTCGCCGAGAGCGGACGCCAACTCGACGCCAATCTGGTCCGGTTGACGCCCGGCCGCCACATCCCCCCGCACGCAGAGCCCGACCTGGACGTACTGCTGCTCGTCGTCGAGGGCGACGGCGTCCTCGGCGCCGATCCGCGGGACGAGCAGCAGTCCCTCACCTCCGGCACCCTGCTCTGGCTCCCGCACGGCTCCACCCGCAGCATCACCGCGGGGGACGACGGCCTCGCCTATCTGACGGTCCACCGCCGCCGTGCCGGTCTGCAGATCGGCCAGGCTCCCTGAGACCGCACCCGGACGGGGCCTGCCGGGCACTCCGGAGCCTGTGCGAAAGCCACGAGATGCAACGTTTGACGCCGGGGAACGCGGGGCGTCTCTCGCCCCTCTTCCTGTGTGAGCCCCCCGCAGCATCCCCCGTCTGCGGGGGGCTCACCGGCTCGACTGGGACTGCACCACAGGAAACGCCCGTGCGAACGCGCCTCGGACCGTATGGCCCGTCGTGCGGTCCAGGATCCCGAACGTCACGCGCTCGAAGGCCCCGGAAAACCGGCCCTCGGGGCCGAGCAGCGCCCGGAAGGCGCCCGCCACCTGCGCCGGGTCGTTCTGGAAGACCCCGCAGCCCCAGGCCCCCAGCACCAGGCGCCGGTAGCCGTGGACCACGGCCGTCTCCAGCACCCGCTCGGCGCGGACGGCCAGGGCCTGCGGCAGTTCGGCGGCGCGCTGCGGCGCCGTACGCCTGATGACTCCCGCATTCGGCGCGGCGGCGGTCAGGAAGCCCGCGGTGTACGGCTCGTCCAGCAGGCGGCCGCGGTCGTCGCGGAAGACGGGCACCGCCGGGGAGTGGATGACCCGGTCTGTGTAGAAGGGGTCGCGGTGGGTGCGGTGGTGGTCGTAGAACTCCGGGGCCCCGAGCAGGCACGTGTACAGCGCGGAGGCGCGGCACAGGGCCTCTTCCTGGGCCTGGGCGCCGTTGAGGAAACCGCCGCCCGGGTTGCGGGCCGAGGCGAAGTTCAGCACCGCCACCGGCCCGCCGAGCCGCCGCGCGGCCTCCAGACTGCTCTCGCCGGTGACCTCGAACAACGTGTCCGCAGCGGCGGTCGGTGAGACCTGCACGGGCTCCGGTCCGTACATCCGCGTACCGGCCCGCGCCGCCTCCACCGCCGCGGTGATGGACACCTCGCGCCCGTCGGGCGCCCGATAGACGCCCGCGGCCACGATCTGTTCGGTCTGCTGCGCGATGCCGCGCAGGCGCGCGCTCATGGCGCCACCCCCGTGTGCGCCATGCTCGCGCGCCGTGCGCGCTCCCCCGTCGTGCTCATGGACCGATCGTGGGCGATCCTGGACATGCGGTGCAACAGAGTTTCCACGTCCGCGAACACCCAGGAAAGCCAGAGGAAACGCCCGGAACGAGGAGATTACCGAGTCGGAACGTGCCGATACGCACCCTTGTGCGATGCGGCGGGAGGGTCTTGGGTGGGACGAGTGCTGCCGTCCGGGTACCTGATGGGCCGGGCCGGTGGCACGGTCGAATCTCAGGAGGTTCCCGACATGTCAGATACGCCGAGCGCCGCTCCGGCAAGCGACTGTACGGAGCCCCGCACCGCCCTCACCCCGCCCGAGGTGGAGGCACTGGTCCGGGGCATCTGTTTCAAGACCGGCCCACCCCGAAACGTCGGGGTCGAAGTGGAATGGCTCGTCCACGAGCTGCGCACACCGCAGCTCCCCGTCACACTCCAACGACTCGAAGCGGCCTACGCCGCACTGCGGACCGTGCCCCTGAGGTCGGCGCTCACCATAGAGCCCGGCGGCCAGCTGGAGCTGAGCTCGCCGCCCGCCACCTCCCTGATGGAGTGCATCGGTACCGTCTCCGCCGACCTCGACGCCGTACGCTCGGTCCTCGCCGGGCAGGATCTCGGCCTCGTCGGCATCGGACACGACCCCTGGCATCCACCCCGCCGCTTCCTGCACGAGCGGCGCTACGACGCCATGGAGACCTGTCTGGACCGCACCGGCCCGTCCGGGCGCCGCATGATGTGCACCTCGGCCTCCGTCCAGGTCTGCCTGGACGCCGGATACGAGGAGCCCGGCCCCCTCGGCCACGGCCGCCGCTGGTGGCTGGCGCACCAGCTGGGCGCGGTCCTGGTGGCCGCCTTCGCCCACTCCCCGCTGGCCGGACACGAACCCACCGGCTGGCGCTCCACCCGGCAGCTGCTGTGGCTGGAGATCGGTCCCGGCCGCGCGGGCGCACCCCCGCTGGACGGGGATCCCCGCCGGGCCTGGGCCCGGCACGTCATGGACGCGCCGGTGATGTGCGTACGGAGGGACGACGGGCCCTGGGACGTTCCGCAGGGGCTGACCTTCCGGGAGTGGACCAGGTCGGGGGCGCCCCGGCCACCCACCCGCGAGGACCTCGACTACCACATCACGACACTGTTCCCGCCGGTGAGACCGCGTGGCTTCCTCGAACTACGCATGATCGACGCCCAGCCGGGCGAGGACGGGTGGATCGTCCCGCTCGCCGTGACGAAGGCGCTCTTCGACGACCCGGAGGCCGCCGAGACCGCGTACCGCACCGTGAAGCCGCTGGCCGAACGGGCGCTCTCGCTGCCGGCGCCGCACAATCCGCTGTGGATCGACGCGGCCCGAGGCGGTCTGGCCGACCCCGAGCTGCACGAGGCGGCCGTCGCTTGCTTCACGGCCGCGCTCGACGCCCTGCCCCGGCTCGGCGCCACCACCCAGGTCACGGACGCCGTGGCGGCGTACCTGGACCGCTACGTCATGCAGGGCCGCAGCCCGGCCGACGATCTGCTGGACCGGGTGCGCGGCACCGACCGGCGCCCGCACGGGAAGGATCTCCGCACATCATGACCGACCCCGCCCTCGACGAACCCTCGATCGACGCCGAGACCCTGCGCGAGCGGGCCCTGACCACCCTGACCACCGCTCGCGCCCGCACCACGCTCCTGACCAGCTGTGTCGAGGTGCCCGACCTGACCGCGCAGCACTCGCCGCTGATGTCGCCGCTGGTGTGGGACCTGGCGCACATCGGCAACCAGGAGGAGCTGTGGCTGCTGCGGGCCGTCGCCGGCCGGGAGGCGATGCGGCCCGAGATCGACGGCCTCTACGACGCCTTCGAGCACCCGCGCTCCGAGCGGCCCTCGCTGCCGCTGCTGCCGCCCGCCGAGGCCCGCACCTATGCGGCCGAGGTGCGCGGGCGGGTGATGGACCTGCTGGAAGGCGCCGACTTCCACGGCACCCGGCTCACGGAAGCGGGCTTCGCGTTCGGGATGATCGCGCAGCACGAGCAGCAGCACGACGAGACGATGCTGATCACCCATCAGCTCCGCAAGGGCCCACAGGCCCTGACCGCCCCGGACCCGGATCCGGTCCCGCTGTTCACGGGCCCGGCCGAAGTCCTCGTCCCCGGCGGCCCGTTCACCATGGGCACCTCCACCGAGCCGTGGGCTCTGGACAACGAACGGCCCGCGCACCGGCGCGAGGTGGCGCCGTACTACATCGACACCACCCCGGTGACGAACGCCGCCTACCAGGCGTTCATCGACGACGGCGGCTACGACAACGAGCGGTGGTGGACGGCGGCCGGCTGGGCGCACATCCGCGAGCACTCCGTGCACGCCCCACTCTTCTGGAAGCGCGACGGCAAGCAGTGGCTGCGGCGCCGCTTCGGCATCACCGAGGTCGTACCGCCCGACGAGCCGGTCGTGCACGTGTGCTGGTACGAGGCCGACGCCTACGCCCGCTGGGCCGGACGGCGGCTGCCCACCGAGGCCGAATGGGAGAAGGCCGCCCGCCACGACCCCGCGAGCGGCCGCTCGATGCGCTACCCGTGGGGTGACGCCGACCCGGCGCCCGAGCACGCCAACCTCGGTCAGCGGCATCTGCGCCCGGCCCCGGCCGGCAGCTACCCCGCAGGCGAATCCCCGCTCGGCGTACGGCAGTTGATCGGCGACGTGTGGGAGTGGACGTCGAGCGACCTGGCGCCCTACCCCGGCTTCGAGGCCTTCCCGTACAAGGAGTACTCGGAGGTGTTCTTCGGGCCGGAGTACAAGGTGCTGCGCGGCGGTTCGTTCGCCGTGGACCCGGTGGCCTGCCGGGGGACGTTCCGCAACTGGGACTACCCGATCCGGCGGCAGATCTTCTCCGGGTTCCGCACCGCCCGCTCCGCGGGAGACGTCTGATGTGCCGTCATCTGGCCTATCTGGGGCCCGAGGAGCCGCTCGGCCGCGTCCTCGTGGAGCCCGCGCACGGCCTCTACCGCCAGTCGTGGGCGCCCCGGCGGCAGCGGTACGGGACGGTGAACGCCGATGGTTTCGGGGTGGGTTGGTACGCCGAGGGCGACCCGGTGCCGGCCCGCTACCGCAGGGCCGGGCCCATCTGGGCCGACCTGTCCTTCGCCGACCTGGCCCGCGTCGTGCGCTCGGGGGCGGTCCTGGCCGCCGTACGGGACGCGACGCTGTCGGGCGCCGACGCGGAGGCCGCGGCGGCGCCGTACGCGGCCGGGCCCTGGCTGTTCAGCCACAACGGTGCCGTGAAGGGGTGGCCGGGTTCGCTGGCTCCCCTGGTGGCGAGCCTGCCCGCGGTCGACGTGCTGTCGATGGAGGCCCGCAACGACTCGGCGCTCGTGTGGGCGCTGGTTCTCGCACGGCTGCGCGCCGGCGACAACGAGGCGCAGGCGCTGGCCGACACGGTCGTGGAGGTCGCCGAGGCGGCGCCCGGATCCCGCCTCAACCTGCTGCTCACCAACGGCGAAACCATCACCGCGACCACCTGGGGCGACACCCTCTGGTACCTGTCCCGGCCCGGCCGCAGCACCGTCGTGGCCTCCGAGCCCTACGACGACGACCCGCACTGGCAGGAGGTCCCCGACCGCACCCTGCTCGCGGCGAGCCGCACCGACGTGCTGCTCACCCCCCTCAAGGAACCGAGCGACGCCTCGGCCCCCGCACTGCCGAAGGAGCCCCGTACGTGAGTCCGTTCCTTCTCACCCGCACCCTGCCCGAGGACGCCACGGACGCCGCCCTGCGCGCGGACGTCCTGCACGGCCTCACCGGCACACCCAAGACGCTGCCGCCGAAGTGGTTCTACGACGCCCACGGCAGCGAGCTGTTCGAGCAGATCACCGAGCTGCCCGAGTACTACCCCACGCGCGCCGAGCGGGAGATCCTCATCGCCCGCTCCGCCGAGATCGCCGCGGCGACACACGCCCGCACCCTGATCGAACTCGGCTCCGGGTCGTCGGAGAAGACGCGCTACCTGCTGGACGCGCTGACCGAGCTGCACACCTACGTGCCCGTCGACGTCAGTGAGAGCGCGCTCACCCAGGCCGGGCAGGCACTCGTCGCCGAGCGTCCCGGCCTCCAGGTCCATGCGCTGATCGCCGACTTCACGGCGAGCGTGACGCTGCCGGACACGCCGGGGCCCCGGCTGATCGCGTTCCTCGGCGGCACGATCGGCAACCTGCTGCCGGTCGAACGGGCCGCCTTCCTCGCCTCGATCCGCTCCCTGCTGTCCCCCGGTGACGCGCTGCTGCTCGGCACGGACCTGGTCAAGGACGAGGAGGTACTGGTCCGGGCGTACGACGACGCGGCCGGAGTGACGGCGGCGTTCAACAAGAACGTCCTGGCCGTCGTCAACCGCGAGTTGGGCGCCGACTTCGATCCGGACGCCTTCGAGCACGTAGCCCTGTGGGACACCGCCAACGAGTGGATCGAGATGCGCCTGCGCTCACGCTCCGCGCAGTCGGTGAAGATCCCCGCCCTCGACCTCGCCGTCGACTTCGACGCGGGCGAGGAGCTGCGCACCGAGGTGTCGGCGAAGTTCCGCAAAGAAGGCGTACGGAGCGAACTGTCCGCGGCGGGGCTGGAGCTGGCCCACTGGTGGACGGACGAGGAGGGTCGGTTCGCGCTGTCGCTGAGCGTGGCGCGCTGATCTCCGCACCCTGGGGCCCGACCGCCGGGAACGGCGGTCGGGCCCGTCACTGGTGAGTGGCCCAACAGCCCATGCCGACGACCGGGTCGCATAACCTCGTGCAGGGAGACGTCGGACGCCGCGAGGAGGCCATGGTGCTCGAAAGGGGCACGCGGTTGCTCGCCGGCGCCATGGTCGTGGCCTGCATGCTGATCGTCGGCCCCAGTGTCCCGGGCGGCGCCCTCTTCGCCAGGTCGCTGCCCGCCGACGCCGCCAGGAATGTCGTGCCCAACCGGGTCATGACATGGAACCTCTGCAACCCCTGCGAGGCGGGCAACGTCGACCGGGCGGCGGAGATCGCCACGTATGCGCCGCAGGTCATCGGCCTGCAGGAAGCGTGCGTGAGTGATGTCGAGCGGATCCGGGACTACCTGAGGCGCCTGTACGGGCTGGTCTACCACGTCGAGTACGGGCCGGTGCTGCGGAGTTGGGGTCGCTGCGGTGGGGCGCCGTGGCGTCCGGGAGGTTTCGGCCAGGCGGTCCTCTCGGCGGCGCCGATGACGGACCGCGTCACCGTGGAATACCCCGACGGCGGTTCCGAGGACCGTGGCTACATGGCCGTCACCACCACGGTGGACGGCCGGCCCGTCCGGGTCTTCAACACCCACCTCGCCCAACGGCGTCAAGAGGCAGTCCGCGCGGACCAGACCGCCGTACTCGCCGCCGAGGTCGCCCGGCACGACCGCGCCATCGTCCTCGGCGACTTCAACGCCGTGCCGGACGCCCCCGAACTCGCCCGGATGTGGGCACTGGCCGCCGACGCGGACCCCCGGTGCCGCCCCTCGCGCGCCGGCACCTGCGAGCCGACCACCGACTGGTACAGCAGGTTCGACTACGTGTTCCTACGAGGCATCGCCCCGCTCGAGCACCGCGTGCAACCCACCTCGTACTCGGATCACCACCTGCTCTTCGCCGACCTGGACGCAGCGTAAGCGGCAGTCAGCGACTTCGACGGTCCGAAAATTCTTCGAAACTTTCGAGATATCACGCCCGGTCGTCGTCCGGATATCCCGATCCGTGGCAGATAACCGCTGTCCAAGACTCCGAATGTTTCGTGATCAATGCCGAAACTATTGACGCTTGACGGGGACAGGCCAACACTGTTCGACCAATACCCGGCCTCGGACATCGAGGAGGAACCCCACATGAACGGCAAACCCGCACTGCCGATGAACCGCAGGACCGCCTGCGGCCTGCTGCTGGGCGCCGCGTCGGTGCTGGCTCTGCCCGGCACCGCCCGCGCCGCCACGGTCATCACCACGAACCAGACCGGCACCAACAACGGCTTCTACTACTCGTTCTGGACCGACGCCCAGGGCACCGTCTCCATGACTCTGAACTCCGGCGGCAACTACAGCACCAGCTGGAGGAACACCGGCAACTTCGTCGCCGGCAAGGGCTGGAGCACCGGCGCACGCAGGAACGTGAGCTACTCGGGCAGCTTCAACCCGTCCGGCAACGGCTATCTGTCGCTGTACGGATGGACCTCGAACCCGCTCGTCGAGTACTACATCGTCGACAACTGGGGCACCTACCGGCCCACGGGCGCGTACAAGGGCACGGTCTCCAGCGACGGCGGCACGTACGACATCTACCAGACGACGCGGTACAACGCCCCGTCCGTCGAGGGCAACAAGACCTTCAACCAGTACTGGAGCGTGCGGCAGTCGAAGCGGACCGGCGGCACCATCACCACCGGCAACCACTTCGACGCCTGGGCCCGCGCCGGAATGCCCCTCGGCAGTTTCAAGTACTACATGATCCTCGCGACCGAGGGTTACCAGAGCAGCGGCAGCTCCAACATCACGGTGTCGGGATGAGCACCGGCCGAGGTCTCCCGTTACGTCCCTGGACGACGGCCCTGGCCGCCGTCGCCCTGGCCGCCACGGGCACCCTCACCCTCCACACCGCGCCGGCGCAGGCCGCCACCTGCAACGGCTATGTCGGGCTCACCTTCGACGACGGCCCGTCCGGCAACACACCGGCCCTGCTGAGCGCCCTCAAGCAGAACGGGCTGCGGGCCACGATGTTCAACGAGGGCCGCTACGCCGCCGCCTACCCGGCGCAGGTGAAGGCCCAGGTCGCCGCGGGCATGTGGGTCGGCAACCACAGTTACACGCATCCGCACCTGACCCAGCTCGGCCAGGCGCAGATCGACTCGGAGATCTCCCGCACCCAGCAGGCCGTCGCGGCCGCGGGCGGCGGCACGCCGAGACTCTTCCGGCCGCCGTACGGAGAGACCAACGCGACGGTGAAGGCCGTGGAGGCCAGATACGGTCTGACCGAGATCCTCTGGAACGTCGACTCTCAGGACTGGAACGGCGCCAGTACGGATGCGATCGTGGCCGCCGCCGCACGGCTCACCAACGGGCAGGTCATCCTCATGCACGACTGGCCCGCCAACACGGTCGCCGCGATCCCCCGCATCGCGCAGGGCCTGGCCGCCCGCAATCTGTGCGCGGGCATGATCTCCCCGCAGACAGGGCGCGCCGTGGCCCCGTCCTGACCGGTACCACCCGCACGAACACCGGCCGCCGCCCCGGTCAGGATCCGACGGGGTGGCGGCCCGGCACGGCCACCATCATGCAGAAGCCGGACATCCAGGGTGCGTTCGCTGATGTTGAGGGCCCCACACCACCGTGCGGGCGGTAAGCCAAAGAGCTCCTCGGCCGGCCGCCCACGGGGCACAAGCCTCAACTCCCCCCGTAAAAAATGCCGTTATTGGGTCGCTGGGTGAACGGAGGGTGGTAGGCGGGACGTAAAGAGATATGCCGGGCCTGCGTCGAACGTCAGGCGATCCCGCAGCGATAGGACGATCTTGCCGAACACGGTTTCCCCGACATCCGAAGACCCGCCACGGAGATCCCTGACCGGCAACTGGCCCGTGGCCAGGCGTCTGAGGGCCGTGCTGCTGATCCCGGTCATCGTCGCCCTCGTCCTCGGCGGCATACGGGTCAAGCACTCCGTGGACACCTGGCAGGCAGCCGACGACGCGGTCCGGGTGGCCGAGTTGGTGCAGGCGGCGAACAAGTACGCCGGCGACGCCATCAACGAACGCGACGTGTCCGTCATCCCGCTGCTGAAGGGCGAACGCACCGCCGCCGCAGTCGTGCAGGCCCGCAGCACCACCGACGAGGACGCCAAGGCCTTCGACCGGGCCGTCGACCGCATGCCGCAGAACGCCGGCCTCCTGCGGCGCGTCGGCCTGGTCCGCGCCGGCGAGAAGCAGCTGCCGACGGTGCGCGCGAACGCGTTCACCTCACGCCTGCCCGGTGTGCAGACGGAGGAGAGCTACCACATCGTCCAGCACCCCCTGATGGAGATCTCGAACGAGCTGGGCTTCGGCAGCAACAACCAGGCGAGTTTCGGCCGCACTCTCTACGCCATCTCCCTGACCCAGGCGGCCGAGTCCCTGATCCGCTCCATCGGCACCCATCTGCTGGCCGAGGACCGCGGCACCCTCGCCCCGGGCGAACTGGACAGCCAGCTCGCGTCCTTCCGCTCGTACGCCTATCTCGAAAAGGTCGCGCTCCAGGAGTACGCGGGTGCCGGCACCGCCGAGGACATGGCACGGCTGCGGAAGGCACTGGCGGCCGCGGACACGCGGGGTGAGCAGCAGCGCGCCGAAGCGGCGGCCAGGGCCAAGGCGGCAGGCCGTGGTTACGTCGCCCCGCCCGCCCTGGACGAGATGGTCAGCGAGATCGCCGCGGGCCGGACGACCGCGCGGCTCACCGCCGAGGGCATCACGCCCGAGTCGTTCTTCGCCGCGTCCACGCTCGGCTTCGACGCCTACCGCGGCATCGAGGTCCACCTCACCGACACGGCCCTCGCGGGCGCCCGCGACATCGCCGACGGCGCCCGCCGTGACGCGATCGTCAACGCGGTGCTCGTCCTCGCGTCCGTGCTCGTCGCCTTCCTCCTCGCCGCCTGGGTGGCGCGCACGATGAGCCGCCGAATGCGCCGGCTGAGCGCCTCCGCCATCGAGATCGCCGGACAGCGGCTGCCCGCACTGATCACCCGGCTGTCGCGGGCCACCCCCGTCCAAGTCGACTCCCGGGTCGCCCCCATCCCGATCACCAGCACGGACGAGATCGGCGAGGTCGCCCGCGCCTTCGACCACGTCCACCGTGAGGCCGTGCGGCTCGCCGCGGAACAGGCGCTGCTGCGCGGCAACATCAACACGATCTTCACCAACCTGTCCCGGCGCAACCAGTCCCTGATCGAGCGTCAACTGGCCCTGATCACCGATCTGGAGGACCACGAGACCGACCCGGACCAGCTGGAGAACCTGTTCCGGCTGGACCATCTCGCCACCCGGGTCCGCCGCAACGGCGAGAACCTCCTCGTGCTCGGGGGTGAGAAACCCGCCCACCAGTGGGACCGGCCCCTGCCGCTGATCGACGTCATCCGTGCCGCATCCTCCGAGGTGGAGCAGTACGAGCGCATCGCCTTCTCCGGGATTCCGGAGGCCGAGATCCACGGCCGGGCCGTGACCGACCTCGTCCATCTGCTGGCCGAGCTGCTGGAGAACGCCACCTCGTTCTCCTCCCCGCACTCGGAGGTCCGCGTGACCGCCGTCCAGCTGCCGGACGGCCGCATCATGCTCGAGATCCACGACCAGGGCATCGGCCTGCCGGCGGAGGACTTCGCGATGATCAACCGCAAGCTGGCCAATCCGCCGACCGTGGACGCCGACATCTCCCAGCACATGGGACTGTTCGTGGTCGGCAGGCTGGCGGGCCGGCACGGCATCCGCGTCCAGCTGCGCCCCGCCAGAGAGCAGTCCGGCACGACGTCGCTCGTCATGCTGCCGGACACGATCACCTACCGGACGGCGGCAGAGCAGCCCGACACCGAGACCCTGGCCCTGGCCGCCGTGAAGGAGGCCTCCTCCTCACGGCGCAGCATCTCGACGGAGTCCTTCGCCACGCAGGGGGCGCCGCCGGTCGGTGTCGACGGGTTCCAGGGATACGAGTCCTGGAACGACCGCCCGGCCGACCCGCCGCCGCCCAGGCGCGACGAGGACGCCCGCACACCCCGGGCCAAGGGCGCCCGCTCACGACGGCGTGCACGGCGCGGGCGGGGGCAGGAAAGCGGCTCGGACATGTCGCGCTCCGCTCCGCCTTGGGGCACGGTGGAGTGACGCGTGACGCAGGTGTCACGGCGGAGAGGAGTACCCGCATGACGAACCACACCTACCGGGTCACTGAGATCGTCGGCACCTCACCCGAGGGTGTCGACCAGGCCATCCGCAACGGCATCACCCGCGCCTCGCAGACCCTCCACAACCTGGACTGGTTCGAAGTCACCCAGGTCAGGGGCCAGATCGAGGAGGGCGGGATCGCCCACTGGCAGGTCGGCCTGAAGGTGGGCTTCCGTTTGGACGAGTCGGCCTGACGGGGCGGCTTCGACGGCCACCGAACCACCGGGCAGACGGAACAGGTCCGGGCGGGGGCCGGACGGGCCGAGCAGACGAACCCGGTTCTGGGCAGGCACCGGCCGGACCGGCGAACCTCCCTCCCAGGGCAGACGGAACAGCTTCGGGCAAGCACCGGACCCGCCAGGCAGACCAAGCAGGTTCCGGGCGAGCGCCGGGCGGGCCGGGCAGACGGGTCGGTCTGTGGCCAGACCAGTGGGGAACCGGGCAGAGGGCATCCTCCCGCTCGGGGCCCAAGCCGGGCGGGCAGGACGGCCCGTGGAGAGGCCCGCAGGGCGAACAGAAGACACAGCCGCCGGCGGGCTGCGCCAGACGAACCGGCCTCCGCGCTCGCACCAGACGCGCCGGACCGGCGACAAAGATCCGCCCGCGGATGACCCAGCAAGCCCCGCAAACATGCCGCCCCCAGGACCAACACCCGCTGGAGCGGGTAGATGAGCCGGCCTGCACACCCGCTTGCGGATAAGCAATGCCGCGCAGTCCGGCGAAGTCGACCCGCCACTGCCGACAGCACTGCGGCCGCGCTGAGCCTGCCGGGCCCACCAAGCCCGACCTGCCCGCGCGGACAGGCTCCCCACACGCCGGCCAGAAGGCGCCCATCGGGCCGGCCACGAGGGCCCGCCGGTCGTCGCACTGGTGCGTGACGCGCCGGGGCACCTCAGTCGGCCGCCGAGGAAGCGCCCGGCGGCAGGTTCCCTGGCCGGACCCGTCAGGTCCGCCCCTCCACCTCCTGCGCCGTCTCCAGAGCGGCCGATGGGGCGGTCCAGTGGGCCCGTACGACCGGGAAGCCGGCCCGTTCGGCGTCCTCGCACACCAACTCGTCGTCGTCCACGAACACGCGGACCTCCCGGGTGCGGGCCAGGCTGCGCAGGATCTCCAGCTTGGTGCGGCGGGCGGGCCTGCGGTCGTCGTTGCGGCGCATGTGGACGCGCCCGTCGGGCAGGCCCTGCGCGGCGAGCCAGTCCAGCGTGTCGCGCCGGCAGCGCTCGGGCCGGCCGGTGAGGTAGACGATCTCGCACTCCTTCGCACTCTCCAGGACCAGTGCGATGCCCTCCGGGATCGGCGGGTCGGCCGGTGCGGCGGCGAAGAACGCGTCCCAGTCGCGCGGCTTGCGTTCCAGGAACCGCTGGCGGTGGGCCGTGTCGGCGAGGGTGTTGTCCAGGTCGAACACGGCGATCGGGCGCTTGCTGCTGTCGGTCACACGCCCACCCTAGATCTGTCCCGCTTGCCCGGTTCAGGACGTGACTCCGTGGGTGGGAGCCAGCGATGTGTGTCGACGATCAGCGATGGCCGGCCGGCACGGCCGCGAGGCCCTCTTGCAGGTCCTTCACGAAATACTCGGGAACTTCCAGAGCCGGGGAATGTCCCCCGGTTTCGGGCGAACTCCATCGGATGATCTGCTGGTACCGCTCCTGTGCCCCTCGCAGTGGACTCCTGCACCCTGGGCGCTGCAGTCGTTGATGACCTGGACAGCAGGCGCAGGGAGTGCGTCCTGGAGCGCGGCTGCTGTCGCTGCGGCGTGAATCGACTCCCTCAGTTCCCGGGCGAGGTGGAGCTTGGCAGCGTGGAAGACGCCCTCGGCGTGATCGCCGCCGCCGCGATCAGCAGCATCGCGGGCGAACGCGACGGAAAACCGGCCTTGTGTGCATCACCGACCTGCCGAGCCGCCTTCAGAAGGCGCGTTTCCAGGCCCAACAGCGCAACCCCGGATCAGCGGAGTGATCGCTGCCCTGCCCAAGCCTCAGTCGGAGGCGTCAGGGACGCTCTGCAGGAAGTCGACGAGCACTGCGGTGAGTTCGGCGGGGGCGTCCTCCTGGACCAGGTGGCCTGCGCCCGTGACGGGTTCGAGGCGCGCGCCCGGGATGCAGGCGGTGAGTTCGTGGCCCTTCGCCGGTGGGATCCAGGTGTCCTCCCGGCCCCAGCACACCAGGACCGGGATGCCGATCTCGCCGTAGCGGTCCTGAATCTCGTCGGTGTGGCGCTGGTCCGCGTGGGCGATCTGCCGGTAGAACGCCGCCTGGCCCACCTCCCCGAGCCAGGGCCGAGCGAGCCGGTCCAGCACGGCGGGGTGCAGGCCGGGGCTGCTGGCCGAGCCGATGTACTCGCGTACCAGCGCGCGGTGCAGGGCGGGCGGCAGTTGCTCGAAGACCTCGCAGTGCCCGCCGACCAGCCGGAAGAACGGCGATCCCCAGGGCGCCAGCGCCACCGGGTCGACGAGGGCGAGCGCCCGGTAGCGGGCTCCGTGCAGCAGATGCGCCCGCAGGGAGACGGCACCGCCGAAGTCGTGGGCGACCACGAGTGGTTCGGCAAGTCCCCAGTGCGCCAGGAGTTCGGCGAAGACCCGGCCCTGCGCGGCGAGGGAGACGTCCTGCCCGGCGGACATCTGCGATGCGCCGTACCCGGGCATGTCCCACACGAACACCTGGTGCCGGCGCGCGAGCGAACGGGCCACGGCCCGCCAGACGTACGAGGAGAAAGGGGTGCCGTGGCAGAGGACGACCGGGTTTCGTCCGGGCTCGCCGAGGTGGTCCCAGCGGACGTCTCCGGAGGTACTGCGGAAGGTCTTGGTCAGCAGCCAGTCACTCACGGGGCAACTCCCGGGTTCTGTCTCTTCGATCGGCTCGTTGAGCCTCTGGGAAATCACTGGGCAGTCGACTTGGTCTTGTCCAAACAGAAGGCTTGAGGGCCCAGTTCTCGTAGAGCGGCGAGTACCGCCCTGACTCTAGGAACTTCGTGAGTGCGGTAAATACCTGTTCCTCCGAGATGTGCCAACACTGCAAAGAAACCTTCTGCGGTCCGGAACTCATCCTCGAAGAGACCGAAGGCATGTGGTAGGGCGTGGCAGATTGGCAGACCTATCCTTCGCAATCGGAATGTATTGAGCAGGGCATTGGCCTGATAGCGAATGCGATCATTGGCGGTTACAGATCCCTCCTGCGAGAAGCCGATTCCAGGGTCGATGGCGATTCGATCGACTCCCACCGAGCGAGCGCGTTCCACGCGCCTCTCAAAGTAGTCAAGCATCCCAGGGATGGGGTCTTCACGGATACCTTTTGCGTTCACCTCGCGAGAGTTCTCACCTTTGATGTGACAAAGAATGATCGTCGCCTGATGGTCAGCCACTATGGGGAATATTTCACCGTCTGAGGCCAATCCACCGGAGTAATTCAAAAGGAGGGCTCCCGCCTCCAGGCACGATCGAGCCACGGCAGGCTCGTAAGTCTCGATTGAGACGACTACACCTTGCTCGGCAAGTTCCTTCACGACTGGCACAAGTGCGGAGATTTGTTCGCGTGCCGTCACCCGCACAGTACGGGGATTACTGGACTCGGCCCCGATATCGACAATATCGGCTCCTTGTGCCGCAAGGATACGCCCTTTTCTGATAGCAGAGCCAGTCGAGGTCGCGACACTTTCTCTATATGTCGAGTCATGAGAAAGGTTGACACATCCCATTATGACAGGAGTGGCGTCGACATCGATTATACGATTGCCCACGCGAAGTAGGTCGACGGGCAAGGAGAGATCACCCTCAAACTGCCGTGCCAAATCGAGCAAATCAGTAAGGGAAATCATCCGACCTCACTCTGAATTAAGATTCATATCGCGAACCACTGTCAATGACTGTCCGGGGAAGCCCGGCCGATAAGCGTGGCACATGCTCACCACTCACGTCCGGGGTGCGGCAGTGGTTGGGGATGGATGGCGGCACTGTCGGTTCACCCAAGGAGGCGACCGCGCCGGGCCGCAGGTGCGTTTGCCAGCGCCCGCGGGAGGGTTCTGGCTTCCGGGCGTGAACCTGCTTCGCGGCTTCCGCCACGCGGTCACCCCCGTCCACCCCCGCCACCGGGGCCCCGCCGAGCGGCGCTCAGATCCTGCAGACCCGACTGGGCAGGACGCACCCCAAGACCGAGGACGCCTTCGCTCTGGTCGACCGGCTACGGTGACACCGCCGTCCCGGCGGCCTCTGTGTTGGCCTCGAACAGCCGCGTGACCTGGGCCGATCCGAGGTCGTTGACCCGGCTATGAAGAAGCTCAGCGTGCTTGCCGTCCTGACCATGACCGGCCTTGCGCTCGCCACCCCAGCCCACGCCGACAACGACGACAGCCCCCGCGGCCACATGAACGTCAGCCACCGAAGCCCCCTCGCCACCGGCCTCTGCAAGGAAGCACTCGCCCTCGTCCCCGTGTTCGCAACCGGAACCGACCAGGCGGTGGACGACGCCTGCAACAACCGCGACCACGCCCGCGACTGAGGCGACCAGTCCAGGCGCTCCGGCTCCGCAACCCTGCCGCCGGTGGCGGGCACCTTCCCGCCACCGGCACCCACTGCTGAGGGGGGAGACCACGTCTTCTCCCTCCTGTCCACGCACGACAACCACGAATCCGGCTTTCAGCTCCAGGGCGCCTCCAACAACAAGCAGATCCTGAACCCGGACAGTTGCCTCCACCAGGGTTCGCCTCGCCGCTCCTCATCGAGAACTCGGTCGCGTACGGCAGCGGCTTCAAACTCGGCGGCGGCACCATCTCCCGGTCACCGACGGCCGGGCCGCCGCCCCCCGGCCCGGCGACCGTCCCCAAGGGCAACTCCTGGGAGCTGGGCGGCACTTGGAACGCCTCCTCCGCTCTCAGCGCGGACCCGGCACCACAGTTCCTCGTGCCGCGGAGTGGGGCGCACACCGGGGCCCGGTTCTGATCCGTCCGCCCCGGTGCGACGGGGCCAAGGGGGTATGGATCATGCTTGTTCCATGCCATCCGCCGCCCCCTTTCCCCGCCGCACGCTGATCGGCGCCGCCCAGCAGCGCCCCTGCACCCTCGTCGTCTGCCGGGGCTGCTGCTGCGGCGACCCGCGCAAGCACCCCGGCACCGACCACGTCTGGCAGCTGGAGCGGCTGCGCGCAGCCGCGGCCGAGCACGGCTTCCAGGTTCGTACGACCGACTGTCTGGGCCCTTGCGACCAGGCGAACGTCATCGTCGTGCAGCCCTCGGCGGCGGGGCGCCGGGCCGGCGGGCGGGCCACCTGGGTCGGATTCGCCATGGACGACGACTGCACGGAGGAGCTCATCGGCTGGGCGGCGGCGGGCGGGCCGGGCATCGCGGAACCGCCCGTGACGCTGGAGCTGCAGTTCATCCAGCCGCCTCGGGACGCACGCGTGCGCAGCCGCCGGTGAACCACCCACCCGCCAATTGTTAATGGGATCCATTTTCATGTAGCGTCCTCGGTGCTCGCCCACCGAGGAGGTTTCCCATGGCTGTCCCCAAGCGGAAGATGTCCCGCAGCAACACCCGCCACCGCCGCGCCCAGTGGAAGGCGGCCACCCCACGGCTCGTCCCGCTCACCCTCGACGGCGTGCGCCACCTCGTACCGCAGCACCTGGTCAAGGCGTACGAGCGCGGGCTGCTGCGCCCCGAAGGCTGAGCCCGCGATGCCGTACGAGATGCCGCATGCCCGCCTGCCCGTCACTGTCCTGTCCGGCTTCCTGGGGGCGGGCAAGACCACGCTCCTCAACCATGTCCTCGCCAATCGGCAGGGCTTGCGGGTGGCCGTGATCGTCAACGACATGAGCGAGGTCAACATCGACGCCGCGCTGGTGCGCGGCGGCGAGGCCGCGCTCTCGCGGACCGAGGAACGCCTCGTCGAGATGACGAACGGCTGCATCTGCTGCACCCTGCGCGACGACCTGCTGGAGGAGGTCGACCGGCTGGCCCGCGAGGGACGCTTCGACCACCTCCTGATCGAGTCGTCCGGGATCTCCGAGCCGATGCCGGTCGCCGCCACCTTCGCCTTCGCCCGCGACGACGGTGCCACCCTCGGCGACGTGGCCGAGCTGGACACCATGGTCACGGTCGTGGACGCGGCGAACTTCCTGCCGGAGCTGGCGGGCGGCGACGAACTCGCCGAGCGCGGCCTCGCGCCGTACGAGGACGACGAGCGCACCGTCAGCGATCTCCTCATCGACCAGGTCGAGTTCGCGGACGTCATCGTCCTCAACAAGCTGGACCTGGTCGACTCCCGCGCCGCCGACGGGCTGCGGGCGACGCTCGCCCGCCTCAACCCCCTCGCCCGCATCGTCCCGGCCACCCACGGACGCGTGGACCTCCACCAGGTCCTCGGCACCCGCCTGTTCGCCCTCGAACGCGCCCAGCAGGCGCC
The DNA here is from genome assembly GCF_053597275.1 of Streptomyces sp. NPDC001492. NCBI lineage: Bacteria > Bacillati > Actinomycetota > Actinomycetes > Kitasatosporales > Streptomycetaceae > Streptomyces > Streptomyces sp. NPDC001492. The sequence goes on from NZ_JBSFHW010000002.1 coordinate 213,348, forward strand.
GGGGTGGGTGCGGGAGCTCAACGGCGACCATGTGCCCGAGACGGAGGAGTACGGCATCTCGTCGACCGTGTTCCGTTCCGAACTCTCCTTCCATCCGGGCCGGTTGTGGACCTTCGTGACCGAGGACCTGGACGGCGGCGCATTCGGCCGGGTGCTGCGCTCGAAGGGTTTCTTCACCCTGGCGGGCCGCTCCCAGGTGACGGGGCTGTGGTCGCAGGCCGGCTCGGTGGCCCGCTTCGAGCCGTCGGCCGCGCGCGATCCCGAGGCGCCGTATGCGCAGGAACTGGTTCTGATCGGCGTCCGGTTGGACGCCGAGAGGATCCAGGCGGCCTTGACGGAGTGCCTCATGCGGCCCGGCGAACGCCTCCCGGAGGTCGACCCGTTCCCCGTCTGGGACACGTACGGCATCGACGACATGTGTGAGCACGAGCAGCAAACCGCTCATGTGCCGACTCCTGTCGACATCCTGGACACGGTCGGCAGTTGTGAGGATGCTCGAGTGCAAGCGGTGTGACAGTGCGGCACGCCACCGCGGGCGCGCCCGCCACCGCGACGGGGGTGAGGACGGTGGAAGCGCACGCGGCTGCCGGCCCGGAGGCGACAACATCCCGGGTGGGCCTGGTTCGGGAAGGCGGAGGGGGCAAGGGGATCGCCTTCGTCGGGGCGCTGGTCGCGGCCGGCTGCACGGTGCCCGAGCTCGAAGGGACCCTCAGAAAGAGGCAGTTCGCATCCTTCGAGGACGGCTGGGCACGCCACTTCGGCAAGCCCGGGGCGGCACTGGCCTTGAACGAGGAGCGCCTGGCCCGCAAGAACGTCGTGACCTTGTGCGGTGTGGACCCGGACTCGAGCCGGCCCCCGCGGTCCGAGCCGCCCGCCGCGGCCTGCTGACCGGGCGGCGGAGGAACCATGAGCCCTCGCTCCCGCCCGCACAGACGCCTGCGCGCGCCGGCACCCCGCCCCCGCACCTCCCTCGCGGGAGGGCTGTCCGCGCTCCGTGCGCGTCCCGTCCGGCCCCGCAGGTACCCCTATCCCCTGGCCGGGAGGCCCAACACCTGGCTGCACCGGGCCCAGGCCCGTCTGTGCGTGCTGAAGGTGGAACTGGACGCCACCTGCCTCCCACCGGACCGGCCCACCCGGGACGGGGTGCGGTACGCGGTGCTGCACACCGGGGCCCAATGCCTCCTCGACTCCGCGCAGAGCCTGATCAAGGAGGCTGGTGGGCGCCGGTCCTGGCTGTGGCGGCTGCGCAGCTGGTGGTCCGGGTACGCCTACGAGGGCACACTCGCCTGTCTGCACGCGGCCGACGTCGCCATCCTCGCCGTGTCGCGGCCCCGCCGTGCCTGGCAGCGCCTCGACACGATCCTGGTCACGGCGCGTCCGCTGCCCCGCAACGATCCGAGGTTCGCCCGCGTCAAGGCGCTCAAGTCCCGGCAGAATCCGGACGACGCATGTCTGCCGTGGGCCCTGGCCGCGCTCCTGCAGGCCGCCTACGCCCTCCAGGAGGAACGCGCGGTGCGCAGCCGCAACTTCCGCAACCGGCTCATCCGGGCCGGCCTGGTCCTGTGTCTCCTCCTCGCCGCCGCCCTCTGCGCGCCCCTGTGGGCCGTCGGCGCCGTGCCCGTCTGTGAAACGGGCCGCAACTGCCCGGGCGACCTGGCGCCCGGCGTGAGCGAGATCGCCGTGGTCATGCTGCTCGGGGTGCTCGGCGCCGCCCTGCACGTGGCGGCGCGGCTCCAGCAGATGGGCGGCAGCTGGAACCCGTACGGGCTGCCGCTGTTCCAGGAACTCATCAAACTGCCCACCGGCGCCCTGACCGCGGTGACCGGGCTGGTGCTGGTGGACACCGCCGCCCTGCCCGTGGTCCAGGCACCCGACTCGTGGCGCGGTGTGATGGCCTACGCCCTCGTGTTCGGGGTGGCCCAGCTGGCGCTGACCCGCACCATCGACCAGCGCGCCGAGAAGCTCCTGGCGGCCGAGCCCGCCCCGGACGAGGTGAAGCAGCTGGAGAAGGCACCGGAGGATCACCAGGACGTCATGTAGCCGGCAGCGACCCGGGGGGAGCGGGAATGCCGGAGCCTGTCAGGCGTTGAACCGCGTGTGAGTTCCCTGATCGCCGCCACCCGCTTCTCCGTCCTCGACCGCTCCCGCGTCCGCGAGGGCCACACGGACGCGGAGGCGCTGCGCGACACCGTGCGGCTGGCGCAGGAGCTGGAGGATCTCGGCTATCACCGGTTCTGGGTGTCCGAGCATCACGGCGTGCCGGGTGTGGCGGGTTCCGCGCCCACCGTCCTGGCCGCCGCCGTCGCGGGTGCCACGCGCACGATCCGGGTCGGCACGGGCGGTGTGATGCTGCCCAACCATCAACCCCTGGTCGTGGCCGAGCAGTTCGGGGTGCTGGAGTCACTCTTCCCCGGGCGGATCGACATGGGGCTGGGGCGGTCGGTCGGCTTCACGGGCGGTGTACGCAAGGCGCTGGGCCGGGACAAGGGCGACGCCGAGGACTTCGGGGCGCAGTTGGAGGAGCTGCTCGGCTGGTTCCGCGGGACGTCCCCGACGGGTGTGCACGCGCGCCCCGCGGAGGGTCTGACCGTGCCGCCGTTCGTGCTGGCCATGGGCGAGGGCGCCGAGGTCGCGGCCCGCGCGGGCCTGCCGATGGTCATCGGCGACCTCAGGGGCCGCGAGAAGATGCAGCGCGCCATCGACCACTACCGCGCCCGCTTCCGGCCCTCCCCGTGGGCGAGCGAACCGTACGTCGTCATCTCCGGCACGGTCGCCGTGGCCGCCACGCCCGAGGAGGCGCGTCGGCTGCTGGTCCCGGAGGCCTGGTCGATGGCGTACTCCCGCACGCACGGCACCTTCCCGCCGCTGCCGCCCGCCGAGCGCGTCGAGGGTCTCGCCATGACCGGCAAGGAACGCGGATTCTACGAGTCCGGGCTCGCCGGCCACATCGCGGGCACCGAGGAGCAGGTCGCGCACGAGCTGGAGACGGTGCTGAAGGAGACGGGCGCGCAGGAGGTGCTGGTCACGACCAGTACGTACGACCGTGCGGCGCTGGTCGACTCGTACCGGCGCCTCGCCCGGATCACCTCCCGGTAGTGATCACCATCCGGAAGCGGGCGGTGCCGGAGAGCATCTTCCGGTAGGCCTCGCCGGCCTGGTCCAGGGGCAGGGTCTCGGTCATCGGGCGGATGCCGTGCAGGGCGCTGAAGGCCATGGTGTCCTGCACGTCCTGTGCGGTGCCGGACGGATGGCCGCGGACGATCCTGCCGCTCATGAGCAGCTGGACCGGGCTGATGCCCAGGGGTTCGGGGTCCGCCCCGATGGCGACGAGTTCGCCGCGGGGTGCCAGGCCGTCCACAGTGGCCGTGATCGCCTGGGAATTGCCCGCCGTGGCCAGTACGACCCTGGCGCCGCCGAGGGACTGCAGGGCCTGCGCGACAGGGGTGGGCGCCGTGCTGTCGACGTAGTGGTGGGCGCCGAGCTGTTTGGCGAAGTCGGCCTTCTCGGCCCCGCGGGCGATCGCCACGGTCTCGAAGCCCATCGCCACCGCGTACTGCACGCCCAGGTGCCCGAGGCCGCCCAGGCCGAGCACGGCGACCAGATCACCCGGCCGGGCGGAGCTGCGCCGCAGCCCGTTGTAGGTGGTCACGCCCGCGCAGGCCATGGGCCCGGCGTCGGTCGCGGACAGGGCGTCCGGGATCCGGGCCAGGGCGTCGACCGGGGCGATCAGCATCTCGGCGAAGCCGCCGTCGTACGCCCAGCCGGGCACCTTGAGGTTGACGCAGACGACGAAGTCGCCCTGCCGGCAGGGCGTGCAGTGGCCGCAGCTGCCGCCGAACCAGCCGACCGTCACCCGGTCGCCCGTCTGCCACCCCCGTTCCGCGGCGCCCTCGCCGAGCGCGTCGATCCGTCCGGCGATCTCGTGTCCGGGGACCACGGGGAAACTGATGCCCGGCGCACCGCCGTTCACGAACAGGGTGTCGCTGTGGCAGACCCCGCAGGCCTCCACCGCCACCCGTACATGACCCGGGCCCGGCTGCGGCACCTCGCGCTCGACGATCTGGAACGGGCCGCCGGCCTCGATCGCCTGCGCGACTCGATAGGTACTGCTCATCTGTCCCTCCGGGGTGGGCAGGAACGGGGCGAAAGCCCCAGGGTCCAGCACATCAGCTCGAAGCCGATCCCGCGCGCGAAACAGACGAAACGATCAAGGACGACGGCCCGGCCTCACGAAATGGCCCGCAGTCCGCCGCGGGCCCGGCGGCGGAGTTGGTCGACGGCCTGGGCCGTCCGTTCGTCCGCGGGCAGGAGGACGACCAACTGCTGGGCATCCGAAGGGAGTTCGAGCACCTCGCGGACCAGCCGGAGTGCGCACCCGGAAGGATGGTCGAGGCGGAGGTCCCCGCGCCGCGGGACCACATGACGGTGCAGGCGGCTCGTGAAGTCGGAGCCGGCGACGGGGGCGAGTTCGGTGCTGAACCACTCGGAACTCTCGGCCGACGGTGCCAGCCACAGGTCGAAGGCCTGCTGGTCGGCGATGTCGTCCCAGTCGGAGAAGAACGTCCGGGCGCGCGGGTCGGTGAAGACGTAGCGGGTGAGGTTCGGGGTGTCCGCGTCGAGCAGTCCGGTGCCGCTCATCACCGACGCGTAGCCGCTGGTGTGGGCGAGGACGTCGCCCAGCCGGTTGGTGACCATCGCGATGCCCGGCTCCAGGAGGCGGAGTGTCTCCAAGACGGAGGGGCGGACCTCTCGGCGGACAGGCGCGGGCCGGGTGTGAGCGACACACGCGCCGCCGGTGATCTTCGCGAGGTAGCGCAGGTGGCTCCGCTCGGCCGCATCGAGGCTGAGCGCATCTGCGAGGGCGTTGACCACCGCCACCGACGGGTTGCGGTCCCGGCCCTGCTCCATGCGGGTGAGGTACTCGACGCTGATGCCGGCCCGCGCGGCGAGATCCAGTCGCCGCAGGCCCGGTGAGCGGCGGCGGCCGTGATGCGGCAGCCCCAGCGACTCGGGCTGGATGCTGTCGCGCTTGGCCCGGATGAAGTCCCCCAACGGCGTGCCCATGAGCCGAGCATAGGCCGCTGCCCGCCGCTCGCGGAGGGCTCAGCCTGGCCCTGCGGGGGCCGGCCTGAGCACGGTCTGGTTGCCGTCGGGGCGCGGCGTGACCGTGGTGGGCATGGACAACAACGAGCAGAGCAAGCACAAGCTGGTGATCATCGTCGGAAGCGTCCGGGACGGACGGTTCGGCCCGGTGGTGGCCTCGTGGATGGCCGGACAGGCGGGCGCGCACGGTGGTTTCGACGTGGAGGTCGTCGACCTGGCCGAGATCGACATCCCGTTGGCGCTGCCCGCACAGCCGCCGAAGTACGCCGGTGACGCCTACCCCCGCCCGGCCGGGATGGCGGCACTGACGTCGGCCCTGGAGGGCGCCGACGCGTTCGCCGTGGTCACACCGGAGTACAACCACAGCTATCCCGCCTCACTGAAGGCGGCCATCGACTGGCACTTCACCCAGTGGACGGCCAAGCCCGTCGCCTTCGTCAGCTACGGCGGCGCGGCAGGCGGCCGGCATGCCGTACTGCACCTGGAGAACGTGCTGACCGAGCTGCACGCGGTGACCATCCGCGACGGTCTCGCCTTTCCGAACTACTTCACCGCCTGGCAGGACGGGCGTCCCCTCGACCCCGACGCCGCCGGGTACGCCAAGACGCTGCTGGAGCAGCTGGCCTGGTGGGCCGGTGCACTGCGCTCGGCCCGCGAGGCCGCGCCCTACCCGGCGTGACCTGGGAAGACGCCCCGCAGGCGAGGCCGACGGCTTAGAATCGCGGCGTTTGTCCCGCCGCAGCCGAAGACCCGTACGGAGTTCCCGTTCATGCACGACCCTCACGACCCCTACGTCCGCGTCCGCGGCGCCCGCGAGCACAACCTCAAGGGCGTGGACGTCGACATCCCGCGGGACGTGTTGACCGTGTTCACAGGGGTCTCCGGGTCCGGGAAGTCCTCGCTCGCCTTCGGCACCATCTACGCCGAGGCCCAGCGCCGCTACTTCGAGTCCGTCGCCCCGTACGCGCGCCGCCTGATCCACCAGGTCGGCGCGCCGAAGGTCGGCGAGATCACGGGACTGCCGCCCGCGGTCTCCCTCCAGCAGCGGCGCTCGGCCCCGACGTCCCGCTCGTCGGTCGGCACGGTCACCAACCTGTCGAACTCCCTGCGGATGCTGTTCTCCCGGGCCGGCGACTACCCGCCCGGCGCCCCACGCCTCGACTCCGACGCGTTCTCGCCCAACACGGCCGCCGGTGCCTGCCCGGAGTGCCACGGCCTGGGCCGGGTCCACCGAACGACCGAGGAGTTGCTGGTCCCCGACCCGTCGCTGTCGATCCGCGAGGGCGCGATCGCCGCCTGGCCGGGTGCCTGGCAGGGCAAGAACCTCCGCGACATCCTCGACGCGCTCGGCCACGACGTGGACCGGCCGTGGCGCGAACTCCCGGCCGACCAGCGGGAGTGGATCCTGTTCACCGACGAGCAGCCCGTCGTCACCGTGCACCCGGTACGGGACGCGGACCGCATCCAGCGGCCCTACCAGGGCACGTACATGAGCGCCCGCCGCTACGTCATGAAGACCTTCTCCGACTCCAAGAGCCCCACGTTGCGGGCCAGGGCCGAACGCTTCCTGGCCAGCGCGCCCTGCCCGGCGTGCGGCGGCAGCAGGCTGCGTCCGGAGGCGCTGGCGGTGACCTTCGCGGGCCGTACGATCGCCGAGCTGGCCGCGCTGCCGCTGACCGACCTCGCGGGCTGTCTGGTGGCGCGCGACGAGACCGCCCGCGTCCTCACCGAGGACCTCACCTCCCGTATCGCGCCGGTCCTCGAACTCGGCCTGGGCTACCTCAGCCTGGACCGCTCCACTCCCACCCTCTCGACGGGCGAGCTGCAACGGCTGCGCCTGGCCACGCAGCTGCGCTCCGGACTGTTCGGTGTCGTCTACGTCCTCGACGAGCCGTCCGCCGGCCTGCACCCGGCGGACACGGAGGCCCTGCTGACCGTCCTGGAGCGGCTGAAGTCGTCGGGCAACTCGGTGTTCGTGGTGGAGCACCACCTGGACGTCATGCGTGGCGCCGACTGGCTGGTGGACGTCGGCCCACGCGCCGGCGAGCACGGCGGAGAGGTGCTGTACAGCGGGCCGGTGGCGGACCTCGCCTCGGTCCCGCAGTCCGCGACGGCCCGCTTCCTCTTCGACCGCTCCCCCACCGCCGTACGCCAAGTGCGCACTCCCCGCGGCCAGTTGAAGGTCGGTCCCGTCACCCGGCACAACCTGCGCGGGGTGACGGCCCAGTTCCCGCTCGGCGTGTTCACCGCCGTCACCGGTGTCTCCGGTTCCGGCAAGTCGACGCTCATCGGCGAGATCACCGAGGATCTGGCGGACGTGGCACGCCTGGTCTCCGTCGACCAGAAGCCCATCGGCCGCACCCCGCGCTCCAACCTCGCCACCTACACGGGCCTCTTCGACGTCGTACGCAAGGTGTTCGCGGCCACCAAGGAGGCACAGGCCCGCGGTTACGGCGTCGGCCGCTTCTCCTTCAACGTCGCCGGCGGGCGCTGCGAGACCTGCCAGGGCGAGGGGTTCGTCAGCGTCGAGCTGCTGTTCCTGCCGAGCACGTATGCGCCGTGTCCGGACTGCGGCGGCGACCGCTACAACCCCGAGACGCTCCAAGTGACGTACCGGGGCCGGAGCATCGCCCAGGTGCTGGACCTGACGGTGGAGAGCGCGGCGGAGTTCTTCGCGGACACCCCGGCGGTGGAGCGCAGTCTCGCCGCCCTGCTCGACGTGGGCCTCGGCTACCTGCGTCTGGGCCAGCCCGCCACCGAGCTCTCCGGTGGCGAGGCCCAGCGCATCAAGCTGGCCGGCGAGTTGCAGCGCGGCCGCCGCGGCCACACCCTCTACCTCCTCGACGAGCCGACCACCGGTCTGCATCCGGCGGACGTCGAGGTCCTGATGCGGCAGCTGCACGGTCTCGTCGAGGCCGGTCACACGGTGATCGTCGTCGAGCACGACATGTCGGTCGTGGCCGGTGCGGACTGGGTGATCGACCTGGGGCCGGGCGGCGGGGACGCGGGCGGGCGGATCGTGGCGGCCGGGACGCCGACGGAGGTGGCGGGCGTCGCGGGGAGCGCCACGGCTCCGTATCTGGCACGGGTGCTGCCACCGCGGGAGGCGTGAGCGCAGCCGTCGACGCCGCTGTCGGCATCACAGCACGGCGATCCGGACCGCATCGAGACGCTGCACGGGGCTCCCCACTTCGCCGACTGCGCCGAGCGCGCGGCACGGCTGTGTCGGCTCCGCGTTCTGGTTCAGCCGGTCAGAGACCGATCAGTTCCGCGAGGGTGCCGCCCAGGACGCGATCGCGCAGTGCGCCTGGCGCGGTGACGCGTTCGACGGTGGTGCGGGCGAGGAACGGGTCGCCGTAGGGCGCGTCCGAGCCGAACAGGGTGCGGTCCGGCACCTCGTTGATGGCCAGCCGCACCGCGAAGACGATGTTCGCCGTCGACAGCTCCAGGTACAGGTTCGGGGTGTCCCGCGCCAGCTCTATCGCCGTGAGCCAGTTCAGTCCACCGAGCTGGCTGATCACCAGGGGGACAGTCGGGTGACGGCGCGCGAGGCGGGCCAGTGTCGCCAGGTCTCCCGCCGTGGTGGGGGCGAAACCGTGCACGACGACCGGTAGCCCGCCGTGATCGGCGGCCGCCCGCAGAACCGGCTCGATCCGGCCCGCCCCGTCCGGTGGCGGGGTCAGCTCACCGATTCCCCGAAAGCCCCGGCCGACGACCTCCCCCTCGACTTCTACCGCGATCTGCTGGGCCGGCAGGTCCAGGCGAACCTTGCCGAAGCCGATGAAACGATCCGGGTGTGCCGCGCACGCCGCGTCCAGCTCCTGCCTTGCGGTCCGGTGGTGGTCCGGACCGCCGGATCGTCCACTGATCGTCTCGTCCAGCGCCCTCATCTCGCGCCGGAACGAGGTCAGATCGGTGGCCCGCTCGGGATGCGGACGGGTGCCGAAGAGCACGGCCCGGTCGACTCCCGCCTCGTCCAGCAGGGCGATGTGGCTGTGCACGGGATCGTGGACGTGACTGTGCGCATCGATGATCAACGGATTCTCCTGGTCAGGGCGGGTGACGGCGACGGAATGCCGCCGCCCGCCCCATCGTTGAAGGTTGACACCGTGGCAAGGTCAAGCTCCGTGGAGAGACGATGCTGATTGGGCAGTTGGCCAAGAGAACCGAGACCAGTGAGCGTCTGCTGCGGTACTACGAACGCGTCGGCCTGCTCACCTCGAGCCGTCGAGCCAATGGATACCGCGAATACGACGACACCGCCGTGCAGACGGTCGGACAGATCCGCGCCCTGCTGGCGGCCGGGTTGTCCACCAACCTGATCCGGCAGATCCTGCCGTGCGCTCTGGCGGACGGTTCGCTGCGTCCGTGCCCAGGAGTACTGGACAAGCTCCACGCCCAGCTCGCCCGCCTCGACCGGCGCGCGGCCGAGTTGGCACACGCCCGCCAGGCCCTGCAACAGGCCATTACGGCCGCTGCGCAGCGTCCTCGATGAACGAACTGCCGTCAGTCGCCGGTGAGCAGACCGGCCACCAGGTCGCGCGGCAGGCCGTGGGTGTCGTGGAGGTAGTGGTAGTCCTCCTCGGTCAGCGGGCCCTTGAACTGCGGTCGGGACAGGACGCGTTGGCCGCGTTCGAGGAGCCCGGTGAAGCGGTGCTCCTCTTCCAGGAGCAGTGTGCGGACGGTGTCGGTACCGCGGGGCTGGCGGAAGTGGTTCAGGGTGTGGTCCACCAGTTCCAGGGGCAGGTCCGTCAGGGTGCGTGAGGGGTCGTCGCGGCGCAGCGTGGTCAGGAGGCGGCGGACGAGGCGGCGCAGTACATGGCCGCGGCCGGTGTTGGACGGGCGTACGCCGTCGCCGAGCACGACGATGCTCGAGCGCAGGTGGTCGCAGACGAGACGGGTCGAGGGCTCGTCCAGGTCCCACAGCGGCGGGAGCAGCCGCATCCACGGTTCGAACAGATCCGTGTCGTAGACCGAACGGTGTCCTTGCAGCACGGTCATGAGGCGTTCCAGGCCCATTCCCGTGTCGATGCCGGTCTGGGGCAGGGATTCGAGGGTGCCGTCCTCGTTGCGTCGGTAGCGCATGTTGACGTGGTTCCAGATCTCCACCCAGCGCGGGTCGGTGGTGGGGGTGCCCTGGGGCGGGGTGCCGACGTCACCGGTCCAGACGAAGATCTCCGAGTCCGGGCCGCAGGGGCCGATGGGGCCGTTGGACCACCAGTTCTCCTCGCCGGTCTGCTCCACGGGCAGCCCCAGCTCCTGCCAGGTGTCCAGCGATTCGGTGTCGGGACCGACCTCGTCACCGCCGCCGAAGACCGTGACGTGCAGCCGCTCACGCGGGATGCCGAACCCGTCGCGCAGCAGCTCGTACCCCCAGCGCAGGCTCTGTGAGTGGCCGTAGTCGCTGAGGGACCACGAGCCGAGCATCTCGAAGACCGTCAGGTGGGTGCAGTCGCCGACCTCGTCGAGATCGGTGGTGCGCAGGCAGCGCTGGACGTTGATCAGGCGCCGTCCCTGGGGATGGGGGCGGCCCAGGAGGTGGGGTGTGAGGGGGTGCATGCCGGAGGTGGTGAACAGCACCGGGTCCGAGGGCGGTGGCAGGAGGGAGCTTCCGGTGATCAGGCGGTGGCCGCGTTCACGGTAGAAGTCGGTGAACGTGCGTACGGTCTGGTCGGTGTCCATGGCGGTGTCCGTTCAGGTCGTGGGGACCGGAGAGGACCGCGGGAGCAGCCTGTGAGCCCTGCGAGCGTCCGCAGCGGGGTGGCACCACATCCCGGCGATCCGTTTCCGGCCGCCGAGGAGAGGTGGAGAGGTCAGGCGTCGGCAGCCGGGGAGCTGGTCGCTCGCGCGGCTGCGGTGTGGGGGGAGCAGGTCCTGACCTTCATGGAAGGGACGGTAACAGGGGGTGGTGCGGCCCGTCTTCCGGGTTTCCGGGCATCGGGTGGGGTCTCGTGCCGTGCGGCACGAAAAGGCTTCCGCCGACGAGGGCCGCGGTCCTATTGTCTGAGCCCGTGATCAGTAACAGCGTTCCGCTGCCCCCGACGGTCTACCCGCTCGCCAAGGGCCGCGCATGGGCCATGCTGGCCGGGTCTCTCGTCTTCGTCGCTGTGGGCATTGCTTTCCTGGCCGCCCACAGCACCCTGAAGATGACTGTGGCGGGGGCGCTGGCCGTGCCCTTCTTCGGGCTGTGCTCGGTGCTCATCCTCCAGCGCCTGCTCCGCGACCTGCCTGAGTTGGTGCTGGACGACGCGGGCGTGGACCATGTGCGACTGGGCCGGTTCGGGTGGGACGAGATAGCCGGCGTGCGGATACGCGAGCAGCGGGTGCGCAACACCTCGCAGTCGTTCATCGAGCTGGTGCTGCACGACCCGGACGCCTATCTGGCCCGAGCACCCAAGCTGGTCCGCAGCACCGCGTCCATGAACGTACGACTCGGCTTCGGTCCGGCCACCCTGGCCACCAACACCTTGCCGGTGCCGCCCGAGGCGGTCCTGGACGCGATGCGGCGCCACCGCCCCGGACTCGCGGTACAGCACTGAACGCCCGTCGAAACGGCGCTAGGTCCTGTCGTTTGGATCAGGTCGGCCGTAGGGTACTGCGCCTTGCAGCCGCCCCGAGCGGGGTCGTGGGGGTCCCCCCGCTCGAGCGAAGCCGAGAGGGGGGAGCGTGCAGCTGCAAGGCGGAGGAGGCCGTGACATCGGCCGCTGCCGCGGCGGGCGACGCGGAGCGATGGGGGCCCCTCCCGCTCGAGCGAATTCGAGAGTGGGGGAGAGTGACGACAACGCCGCCGGGGCCCCCACGCCCTTAAGGCAGTGGGGGAGTGCGTGCCAGACCCCGCGACGCCGAGCTGATCCAAACGACAGGGCCTAGGCCACCAGCGCCGTGTGGATCCAGTCCGCCTGAGCCGTGGCCCCCGGCTGCGCCGCACGGGCCAGTGAGCGGCGGTCCGGGTGGCTGCCGGGCGCGATGGCGTCCCGTACGTCGACCTCGGCCACCAGGCCCCGCGCCGACACCACCCGCCATACCGACGCCAGCAGCGAGTCGTCGCCGATGAAGGCGGGCGTCGTGCTGGCCGTACCCCCGGCGATCCGGTAGTGCAGGCGTACCGGCTGTACGGGGACGCCCGCGTCGAGGGCGGCCTGGAAGACGGCGCGGCGGAAGGTGCCCTGGGCGCGTCCGCACCAGGTGCTGCCCTCGGGGAAGACCCCGACGGCCTGCCCGTCGCGCAACGCGTCCGCGATACGGGCGACGGTCTCCGGCAGGGCGCGCAGCCGGTTGCGGTCGATGAACAGGGCGCCGCCGCGGGCCGCCAGGGGCCCGGCCACGGGCCACTCACGGATGTCGGACTTGGCGAGCATGCGGGCCGGGCGGACGGCGGCGAGCAGCGGGATGTCCAGCCAGGAGATGTGGTTGGCGACCAGCAGCAGGCCGCCGGTGGGCGCGGTGGTGCCGGTGACACGGACCTGGACCCCTGCCGCCCGCACGATCCACCGGCACCACCGCTTCACCAGCTCGGCGGGGATCCTCCCGCCGAGCGGCGACAGCACGATCCCGGCGAGCACCAGGGCCACGACTGCCGCCATCCGCAGCGCGGCACGCGGTACGGCCGTGACGGACCCCGTCGCCTCGATGCACGCCCCCGGGGTGCAGGGCGCGCTGGGCTGCCAGACGCTCATCAGGCGGGCACGAGGGAGAGGAAGTGCCGCAGATAGCGCGGGTTGACCCGGCGCATCGACAGCAGCACATACAGGTCGGCGACCCCGAAGTCCGGGTCATGGGCGGGCTGCGCGCACACCCAGGCACCGAGGCGGAGGTAGCCGCGCAGCAGGGCGGGCAGTTCGGCGGAGGCGGCGGCCGGGGCCGCGGTGTCCGGGACCCAGGGCAGCAGCGGCCGTACCCGGTACTCCTCCGGGGCCAGGTACTTGCCCCGCACCTTCTCCCAGGTGGCGGAGGCGAGCGCGCCGCCGTCGGCGAGCGGGACGGAGCAGCAGCCGGCCAGCCACTCGTGGCCGTGGTCCACCATGTAGCGGGCTATGCCGGCCCAGATGAGGCTGATGACGGCGCCGTCGCGGTGGTCGGGGTGGACGCAGGAGCGGCCGACCTCGACCAGGCCGGGGCGGATCGCGTCGAGCGCGGTCAGGTCGAACTCGCCCTCGGAGTACAGCCGTCCGGCGACCGCCGCGCGCTCCGGCGGCAGCAGCCGGTAGGTGCCGACGACCTGGCCGGTCGTCTCCTCGCGTACCAGCAGGTGGTCGCAGTACGCGTCGAAGGCGTCGATGTCGTGGCCGGGCTGCGGGGTGGACAGCAGGGCGCCCAGCTCACCGGCGAAGACCTCGTACCGCAGCCGCTGCGCGGCCCGCACGTCGGCCTCGTCGCGGGCGAGGGACACGGTGTAGCGGGCGGGTGCGGCGGGCTTCGGGGGACGGTCCAGGGTGGTGACGCCGGTCATGGCTCTCTCCAGGTCGGCTGGCGGGGACGGTGGAGCGGGAGCAGACCGTTGGCGCGTGATCTGCCGCCCCTGTTCTTCCGACGCCGGCTGACCTTCGCGTGACAGACGCAGAGAGAGCGGGTGTGGGGTTGTTGAACGGCTCGCCGCACATACGCGAGACGGGGCCGGGGAGCACCTCCCGACCCCGCCCGTCCGCACAATGTCGGCGAACGTTCACTGCAGCGCCCCGAAAGGGGCGCGGGGCTGCATCGACATGCGGCTCCGCCGCGCGGGCGCGAGCAACCACAGACCACCGGCAGTCGCCCGACGACCGTCTCCCCTACGGCGCTACCGCGCAACCTTTCGCGTAGCCCGCAGCCACTCCTTGTTCATGCTCGTGATGGACACCAGCGGAATGCCCTTCGGGCAGGCGGTGGCGCACTCCCCGGTCAAGGTGCAGCCGCCGAAGCCCTCTTCGTCCATCTGCGCCACCATGTCCAGCACCCGCGTCTCGCGCTCGGGCGCGCCCTGCGGCAGCACGTTCAGATGGTTGATCTTGGCGGAGGTGAAGAGCATCGCCGCCCCGTTGGGGCAGGCCGCCACGCACGCCCCGCAGCCGATGCACTCGGCATGCTCGAAGGCGAAGTCGGCGTCCGGCTTGGGCACGGGTGCGGCGTGGGCCTCGGGTGCGGAGCCGGTCGGGGCGGTGATGTAGCCGCCGGACTGGATGATGCGGTCGAACGCCGACCGGTCCACCACCAGGTCCTTGATCACCGGGAAGGCCGAGGCCCGCCAGGGCTCGATGTCGATCGTGTCGCCGTCCCGGAAGGACCGCATGTGCAGCTGGCAGGTGGTGGTGCGCTCCGGGCCGTGCGCGTCGCCGTTGATGACGAGCGAACACGCACCGCAGATGCCCTCGCGGCAGTCGTGGTCGAAGGCGACCGGGTCCTCGCCCTTGAGGATGAGCTCCTCGTTGAGGGTGTCGAGCATCTCCAGGAACGACATGTCGGAGGAGATGCCGTCCACCTCGTACGTGGACATGGCGCCTTCGGCGTCGGCGTTCTGCTGCCGCCAGACGCGCAGGGTGAGCTTCATGCGTAGCTCCGCTGAGTGGGGTGGACGTACTCGAAGACCAGGTCTTCCTTGTGCAGGGTCGGGGCCTCGCCGGTGCCGGTGAACTCCCAGGCGGCCGCGTAGGCGAACTCGTCGTCCCTGCGGGCGGCTTCACCGTCCGGCGTCTGGGACTCCTCGCGGAAGTGGCCTCCGCAGGACTCCGCCCGGTGCAGTGCGTCCAGGCACATGAGCTCGCCGAGTTCGAGGTAGTCGACGATGCGGTTGGCCTTCTCCAGCGACTGGTTGAACTCCTCGCCGGTACCGGGCACCTTGATGCGCCGCCAGAACTCCTCGCGGATCTGCGGGATACGCTCCAGCGCCTTGCGCAGACCGGAGTCCGTACGGGCCATGCCGCAGAACTCCCACATGAGTTCGCCGACTTCGCGGTGGAAGGAGTCGGGGGTACGGTCGCCGTCGACCGACAGCAGGAGGTTGAGGCGGTCCTGGGTCTCCGCCAGCACCTCCTGGACGACCGGGTGCCGGCCGGTGACCGGCTCGTGGTGCGGGTTGCGGGCGAGGTAGTCGTTGATGGTGGCAGGCAGCACGAAGTAGCCGTCGGCCAGGCCCTGCATGAGTGCGGAGGCGCCGAGGCGGTTCGCGCCGTGGTCGGAGAAGTTGGCCTCGCCGATCGCGAACAGGCCCGGAACGGTGGTCTGCAGGTCGTAGTCGACCCACAGTCCGCCCATCGTGTAGTGCACGGCGGGGTAGATCCGCATGGGGACGGTGTACGGGTCCTCGGCGGTGATCCGCGCGTACATGTCGAAGAGGTTGCCGTACTTCTCCTCGACCGCCTTGCGGCCCATCCGCTTGATGGCGTCGGCGAAGTCCAGATAGACGCCCTGCCCGCCGGGGCCCACTCCCCTGCCCTCGTCGCAGACGTTCTTGGCGGCACGGGAGGCGATGTCGCGCGGGACCAGGTTGCCGAAGGACGGGTAGATGCGCTCCAGGTAGTAGTCGCGCTCGTCCTCGGGGATCTTGTTCGGCGGCCGGTCGTCGCCCTTGGCCCTGGGCACCCAGATCCGGCCGTCGTTGCGCAGCGACTCGCTCATCAGCGTGAGCTTGGACTGGTGGTCGCCGGTGCGCGGGATGCAGGTCGGATGGATCTGGGTGAAGCAGGGGTTGGCGAAGTAGGCGCCGCGCCGGTGGGCCCGCCAGATGGCGGTGGCGTTGGAGTTCATGGCGTTCGTCGACAGGTAGAAGACGTTGCCGTAGCCGCCGCTCGCCAGGACGACGGCGTCCGCGAAGTACGTGTCGATGCGGCCCGTGATCAGGTCGCGCGCCACGATGCCGCGCGCCTTCCCGTCGATGACGATCAGGTCGAGCATCTCGGTCCGCGGATGCATCTCGATGTTGCCCGCGGCGATCTGCCGGCTGAGCGCCTGGTAGGCGCCGAGCAGCAGCTGCTGCCCCGTCTGGCCGCGGGCGTAGAAGGTGCGGGAGACCTGTACGCCGCCGAAGGAGCGGGTGTCGAGCAGGCCGCCGTACTCACGGGCGAAGGGCACGCCCTGGGCCACGCACTGGTCGATGATCTCGACGGAGATCTGCGCGAGCCGGTGCACGTTCGACTCGCGGGCGCGGAAGTCGCCGCCCTTGACGGTGTCGTAGAACAGCCGGTGGACGGAGTCGCCGTCGTTGCGGTAGTTCTTCGCCGCGTTGATGCCGCCTTGCGCGGCGATGGAGTGGGCGCGGCGCGGGGAGTCCTGGTAGCAGAACTGGACGACGTGGTAGCCCTGTTCGGCGAGCGTGGCCCCCGCCGAACCACCCGCAAGGCCGGTCCCCACCACGATCACCGTGTGCTTGCGCCGGTTGGCCGGGTTGACCAGCTTGGCCTCGAAACGGCGCTTGTCCCAGCGCTCGTTGATCGGGCCGGAAGGGGCCTTGGTGTCGATGACCGGCTCACCGGTCGTGTACTCCACGTACTCAGCGGTCATGTTCAGCTCACCACTCCGGTCATGACGCCCACGGGTACGGCGATGAAGCCGGCCGTGAGCAGCAGTGCGAGGACGTTGGCGACGGTCTTGAGCGCGCGGTCGCGGCTGCGGCTGCCGACGCCGAGGGTCTGGGCCGCGCTCCAGAAGCCGTGCCGGATGTGCAGGCCGAGGGCGAGCATCGCGACGATGTAGATGACGTTGCCGTACCAGGTGGAGAAGGTGTCCACGACGTTCTGGTACGGGTGGCCCTCCTGGAAGCCGCCCGAGTGCACGGTGCCGGTGGTCAGGTCGAGGATGTGCCACACGATGAACAGACCGAGGATGATCCCGCCCCACCGCATGGTCCGCGTCGCGTAGCTGGCCCTGGCCCTCTTGTGCACGTACTTGCTGGGCCGTGCCGTGATGTCGCGGCGGCTGAGCTGGTACGCGGAGACGGCGTGTGCGACGACGGCGACGATCAGTACAAGGCGGACCAGCCACAGCGTCCACTCGTAGTGCATGAACGGCTCGCCCACGGTGCGCAGCCAGTGCGCGTAGTGGTTGAACTCGCCGGCGCCGAAGAAGATCTTCAGGTTGCCGATCACATGGGCGACCAGGTACAGCAGCATGATCATGCCGCTGACGGCCATCACCGTCTTCTTGCCGACGGAGCTGTCCCACACCGTGCGCGCCATCGACGGCCGTCGGTCCGTCCGCGTTGCCAGAGCCATGGCTCAAGACGCTAGGGCCGAAGGTCCCGATCGGTCCAAGACATGGTCCGGCTTGATTCCATAGCCAGCGGCTATCGTACGAGGATGCAGTTCCAGCAGCTCCAGTACTTCGTGGCGGTCGCCGAGACCCGGCACTTCACCCGGGCCGCGGACCTGGTCCATGTCGCGCAGCCCTCCCTGTCCCAGCAGATCAAGGCGCTGGAGCGGGAGCTCGGCGCGGATCTGTTCCTGCGGGCGCGCGGCAACATCACGCTGACCGACGCGGGCGAGGCGCTGCTGCCGCTGGCCCGCCGCATCCTGGCCGACGCGGACACGGCCCGGCACGAGGTGCAGGAGCTGGTGCAGCTGCGCAGCGGCCGGGTGCGGCTGGGCGCGACCCCGAGCCTGTGCACGGGTCTGCTGCCCGACGTCCTGCGCGCCTTCCACGACCGCTATCCCGGCATCCGGCTGCTGATCGAGGAGGGCGGCTCCCACGATCTCGTACGGGAACTCGCCCGCGGCGCCCTGGACTTGGCTCTGGTCGTGCTGCCGCTGCCGTCCCCCTCCCCCGCGCTGACGACGGTGGAGCTGCTGCGCGAGGACCTGGTCGTGGTGTCGTCCCCGGAGTCGCCCGCGCCCGCCGGCCCGGGCCGGCGCACCGTCCGCATCGCCGACCTGGAGAGCGAGCCCATGGTCATGTTCCGGCACGGCTACGACCTGCGCGAACTGACGGTGGCCGCCTGCCGCGCCGAGGGCTTCGAGCCGGACTTCGCGGTGGAGGGCGGTGAGATGGACGCGGTGCTGGGCTTCGTCCGCGCGGGCCTCGGCGTGGCCGTCGTCCCCCGCATGGTCGCGACACGCTCCGGACGGGGCCTACGGGTCACCCCCCTGGCCCGCCCCGGCCTCCACCGCACGATCGCCCTGGCCCACCGCAGCGATGTGGCGCCACCACGGGCGGCTCGGGAGTTGCAGCGGATGCTGTTGGAGCGGTGAAACTCTCCGCAGGTGGCCTGTCCGGCTCTACCCTGGCGCAGCGGACGTGGAGGGGGAACCGATGCCGGGCGTGTTGAGGACTCTTCGACTGTGCGCCGCCGTCGTGTGCGTCCTGTGGGGGTTGTTGATTTGGGAGACAACCGCTCGGACGGCATTCAAAGCTCACAGCGAAATACGTGCGACGGGCGCCTCCACTTCGTCACGTATTACCGCTGCAAGTGCCCGGGAGAACCTCCCGGGTGCCGGCGCCGGCGGCGCGATCGAGCTCCGCCTCAGCCCGCGCCCGGGCGATGGGTGGCGGCTCACGGCGCATTACCGGTTGGTGCTGCGTACCACGGATCCCCTGGTCGACAGGCTCCGCGCCGATCCCCGTCGCATCCGGGAAGTGGTCGACGTCCTGCCAGGAGGCACCGGCGTGCCCTGGTGGTAGTACATGCGCCAGCCCGTCTCCTCGTCCCGTTTGCGCCACAGCGAGCTGCGGCGGGCCCGTCGGCCGTCGAAGACGGTTTCGAAGGTGAGGTGCACCAGGCCCGGGGCGAGCAGGACTCCCGTGATGTCCGACGGCTCGTAGCGCGGGCCGTCCGCGGAACTGCCCGGCTTGGCGGGCAGCCCGGCGATCGTCTCCTCGTAGGTGTAGCGCCGGCCCGAGGCGCCGACCTCCACGAACTCGGGATCGATCAGGCGGGCACCCTCGGCGGAGGAGCGGACGGCGGGATCCATCAGGCTCAGTTCGCCCGCGATCGCCTGGTTCACCGCTTCGGTTTCATCGTTCACCCCCGCATCCTCGCCTCCGACCCCGGCGCGTCCGCAACCGGATTGCCTGGCACCTCACAGCCGGCCGTCAGGATGAGCGCGACCCACCCGGGCGCCGGGCGGGCGGCACGGGAGTTGCAGCGGATGCTGCTGGAGCGCTGAGCGGTCGTAGCATGGGGTTCTCTCACACGGGGGTGGGCGGGGATGAAGCGGCGGATCATTGCGGTCGGCGCGGCACTGCTGGTGCTGGTGGGCTGCGCGGGGAACACCGCGTCCGGCGGGCCGAAGAGCCCGGCGGTCTCGTCGCCGTCCGGCGGCCTCGGACCGACGGTGGAGACGACCTCGAAGTCCGTCTCGGGGCCGTGGCGTGCCTGGGCGGTGACCCTCTCCAGCCAGGAGGCCCACGGCAGTTGTGGCGCGACGGCGCACCAGGTGGTGTGCGCGACCAACTCCGGCGGATTCGCGGGGCGTTCGCGGGCCGACGGCCGTATCACCTGGACGGTGCCCGCGGGCGACCACGGCAAGAGCGCCGGACTGGTGGTCGACGCGGCCGACGAACGGGCCGTGACGGGGGTCGCGGGTGTCCTCCGCGCGGCGAACCTGCGGACGGGCGCGCAGGCGTGGACCCATCAACTCCCCACCGGCCGAACCTACTTGGCTCTCGGCGCCGCGGAGGGAGTCGTCTACGCTCTCGAAGCATCGGCTCCCTTCACCCACACCCCCGTTCTCGACGCCGTTCGCGCATCCGACGGCACGCCCCTCTGGCACCGGACCGTCGGCTGGATGACGGGCGAACACCTGGCGGCCTTCCAGGGCCGCGTCTACACGGCCGACGGCACCCGGGTCACCGCCCGCGACGCCCGCACCGGCGTCACCGTGGCGACCAGTCCCGCGGGCGTCGAGTGCCCGCACCTCGTCACCGGCGGCCACTACCTGGTCTGCACCGGCAGCCCGCTCTCCGCCGGGGACACCTTCGCACCCATGCGGCGCCTGGATCCGGCGACGCTGAGGCCGCTGCCGACCCCGAGGAACACGGCCGACAAGCCCGTACGCGGGGTGATCTCCGACGACGGGATCCTGGTGCTGTACGAGGCCGGCGCCGAGGACACCAGCGCGGGCAACTGGTACGCGTACGACCTCGGGAACGACCGCAAACTGTGGAGCACGTACGCCACCGAGGCGGACGCCACCGTGGCCGGCGGCCGGTTCGTGACCTTCACCCCCCGCAACGACCGCACGACGCGGAACCGCGTGATCACCCTCGACCTGCACGCCGGTCCGCAGGGGACCGGAACCACCGCACCCCGCATGTCCGCGGTGTACTCGCAGACCAGAGCCGGCGAATACCCCTTGGTCTTCACGCCGGGCGGGGACACGGGCCACGTCGTCGTCATGGCCCGTACCCACGGTTCCCTGCGCTCACTGCCGCTGCCCTAGGACCGGGGCGGCACCCCCGCCCGTCGCGTCCACCAGGGCCGGCTCGTGCAGCCGGTCCGGGGGGCCCGGACGGACGGGGCCGATGAATTCCCCGGTTGCCTGAAGTCTTCCGTGTGACAACCCGCCCTGTCGGCGGATCGCGAAACGCCGGATTCCGGTGTCATGGAGGAGAGAGGGAGGCCAGGATGAACAATCCGATTCGGCTGTACATGTCGATGTCGCTCGACGGCTATATCGCCGGCCCGGACGATCGGCCGGGACAGGAGCTCGGACGCGACGGTGGACGGCTCTTCAACTGGCTCGACGACCGGGAGTCCGACGGTCCGAGCGGCCAGGTCTACCGTGAGGCGCTGGCGACCGGCGCGGTGATCTCCGGCCGTCGGACCTTCGAACTCGCCGGGCGCTGGCAGGGCGATCACCATGACGGTGTGCCGATCTTCGTCCTCACCCACCAGGTGGATGACGAGGACGTGCCACCGGGCCACGCGCGCTTCGTCACCGATGCCGAGGACTGCGCCCGGCTGGCTCGCGCAGCCGCAGCGGACCGGCCGGTCATGGTCCATGGAGCTGGGGCGGCCCAAGCACTTCTTCGCGCCGGGCAGCTGGACGAGATGGAGATCCACCTGATTCCGGTCCTCCTCGGGGCCGGTCGACGCCTGTTCGACCACCTGGGTGGCGATCACATCGAACTCGACCTCGTCCGACGGCTCGAGGACCGAGACGTCACGCATCTCCGCTACCGGGTGCATCGACCCGAGGAGGCCGCGTGAAGACGCTCTTCGTCTCCTACCGCGTCACCGACCTGGACCGCTCGCTCGGTTTCTACACCGCCTTGGGCTACGCCGAACTGGGCAGGGTCGAGGCCGGCGACGGGGCTCGCCTCGTGATCCTGAAGTTCCCCGGCGAACCGGCCGCCTCGCTCGAACTGGTCCACCGCCCCGGCGACGGACCGGTCGACGTGGGCACCGGTTTCGACCACCTCGCGCTCCAGGTGGAGAGGCTCGCCACCACCCTGGAGGCGCTGACCGAAGCCGGTCTGAGGCCCGGACCCGTCCAGTACCCGGGCGGCCCTCACGGCCCGAAGACGTCGTGGCTCACGGACCCGGATGGGTACCGGATCGAGTTGGTGGAGTGGCCCTCCGGACATTCCGACGGCATCACCGCAGCAGACTTCGCCTGAGGCGGCCACGGTCTGCGGAGCGACGAAGTTAGCTTTTCCCGCGGCGTGACCGCGGCGCAGCGCAAGGCGACATCCCACTCGTACCGTGGCTCGGGCGCTCAGGCGTCGGCCGGTTCAGGCCAAGCCGGGGGCGAGCAGGACTCCCGTGATGTCCGACGGCTCGTAGCGCGGGCCGTCCGCGGAACTGCCCGGCTTGGCGGGCTGCCCGGCGATCGTCTCCTCGTAGGTGTAGCGCCGCCTCGCGCCCCACCCCGGCCCATCCGCAACCGGGTTGCCCGGCCGCCGGGCTACAGGTGGCTGCCGGACCGAGGTCGGTTCCGGTTGCGGTTCCTCAGATGGACCCCCGCCGCACTGCCGACCGTCAGGATGAGCGCGACCCACCAGGGCACCGTGAGGGCCGTGGCCACCATGACGACCGCCGCCACGGTGAGGGGTTCGTCCAGCCTGGACCTACGGCGGGCCGACGGCTGTGAGACCGCGCGTTGCCGCTCCTGGCGTTCCGGCCGTCGTGGTCCGCCACGGTCGAGCCAGGCCGGATGCTGCGGCGCCGAGGCACCGGGGTCCGAGCGCGCCAAGGGCCGGGATGAAGGCACCGGTGGACCGAGGGGGCGGCGACGGGCTTCGGGACCGTCGGCTTGCGGGGGGCCGCAGCCGGCTTCGAAGAGGCCGCCGGGTCAGGTGTCCTGGCCGCCGGTCGCTGAGGTGCCGCGCCTCCGCGGTCCAGCTGCGTCGGCGGGTGCGCGGGCCACGGTCCGGGTGCCGCCGGCGTGATCCGGGTGTGGGCGTCGGCGTGCGCCGCGGGTGGTGCCGTGCCCGGGGGTCGCGGGGGCGGCGGCGATGGTGTGGCGCTGCCCAACTCGTCCAGCCGGTCCCGCACTTGTCCGGCGGTCTGCGGCCGATCGTCCGGGCTCTTGGCGAGCAGCGCGAGAATGAGAGCTTCCCAGGGCGTCGGCAGGTCCGCGCGCAACCGACGCGGCGGCGTGGGAGGTTCGTCGATGTGCTTGCGCAACAGCGGGTACACGGAGGGCGCTTCGAAGGGCAGCCGCCCGGTGACCAGCTCGTAGAGGATGCAGCCGAGCGAGTACAGATCGCTGCGCGCGTCGACCGGCAGGCCGGGGTCCGCCCGGATCTGCTCAGGTGACATGTAGCCCGGCGTGCCGAGGACCGCGCCCGTGACGGTGAGCGTCGTCGGGGCCGCGGCGGCGTCCAGGAGCCGGGCGATTCCGAAGTCGAGCACCTTGACCAGGCCCTCGTCCTCGCCCGCCTCGCCGTCGGTGACGAGTACGTTCGCGGGTTTCATGTCCCGGTGGACCACGCCGGCGGCATGGGCGGTCGCCAGGGCCCTGGCCATCTGGCTTCCCCAGCGGCGCGCGTCGTCGAGCCGGGGAGGGCTGCCGCCGCCCCTGATCAGGTGGTCAAGCGGCCTGCCGTGCAGCAACTCCATGACGAGGTACGGCAGTTCGGGCCCGTCGTCGAGGGCAGCCGTCGCGATGTCGTGCACCGTGACGATGTGCCGGCTCGACAGCCCCGCCACGACCTGGGCCTCCTGCACGAACCGCGCCACGGCCTTCGGATCCTGGACGTGCCCGAGACCGGTGATCCGCTTGACCGCGACCTCGCGCCGCAGCCGCTGGTCATGGGCCCGCCACACCTCCCCCATGCCACCGGCCCCGATCCGGTCGGCCAGAAGGTACCGCCCGTCCAGCAACCGCTGTGCCATCCACCCCTCCACCGGTCGGCTGCGCGCATGATGTCCCGGCGGCACGTGACCATGCAAGGCCGCAGTTCACGCAGTCGCACAGGCGTTTGCAGGCGGCTCGACGGGCAGATCGGCGTCGGCCCGTCGCACGGCCTCGGCGTCAGCCGGTCGCGTCCACCAGCGCCAGCTCGTGCAGCCGGTCCGGTGGGCCCGGGCGGGCGTAGTACCAGCCCTGGGCCGTGTCGCAGCCCAGTATCCGCAACTGCTCGGCCTGGGCGCCGGTTTCCACACCCTCCACCGTGACCGCGAGGTCGAGGCTGTGGGCGAGGGACACGATCCCTTCGACGATCTTGAGGTCGACGGGGTCCGCGGGGAACTGCTGCATGCTCTGGGTGAAGGAGCGGTCCAGCTTGAGGATGCTGACCGGGAGGCGGCGCAGGTTCGCCAGGTTCGAGTAGCCGGTGCCGAAGTCGTCGAGGGCGATGTCGACACCCATCTCGGCGAGCCGGCGCAGCGGCTTCAGGAGGTCGTCGTCGGCGCCGATGAGGGCCGACTCGGTGACCTCCAGGCACAGCGCGTCCGGGTCGACGCCCGTGCGTTCCAGGATGTCGACGGTGTCCTGGACCAGGCCGGGGTGGCTGAGCTGGCAGGGCGAGAGGTTGACGTTGATGCGGAGGGGGCCCGCGTCCTCGTAACGTTCTCGCCATTCGCGGGCCTGGCGGACGGACTGTTCCAGGACCCAGCGGCCGAGCGGCACGATCAGGCCGGTGTGTTCGGCGAGCGGGATGAAGCGGTCCGGGCCGAGGATGCCGTGCTGCGGGTGCAGCCAGCGCACCAGGGCTTCGGCGCCGCGCACGCTGCCGTCGCCGAGGTGGACCAGCGGCTGGTACTCGATGAAGAACTCGCCCCGGTCCAGGGCCGCCGGCAGCGCGGTGGTCAGGCCGTGCCGGGTGATGGCGCGGGCGTCGGCCTCCTCGTCGGCGAGCTCGAAGCGGTTTCCGCCCGCCGACTTGGCCCGGTACATGGTGATGTCGGCGCTGCGCAACACCTCCGCCGGGCTGCGCTCCCCGGCCGGGCCCTCGACGATGCCGATGCTGCCGCGCACGGTCAGTTCCCTGCCGTCGATGCTGATCGGGGCGACGAGGGCGTTCATGATGCGGGCGGCGAGCTCGTCGACCTCGTGCTCGGTGTCGGGGCCGGTGGTCAGCGCCACGAACTCGTCGCCGCCGAGCCGGGCGACCATCTCGCCGGGCGCGGTCGCACACCCCTGCAGCCGGTCGGCGACCTCCACGAGCAGCCGGTCGCCGGCCGCGTGGCCGAGGCTGTCGTTGACGGTCTTGAAGCCGTCCAGGTCGAGGTAGCACAGGCCGTAGCGCTGGCCCCGGCCGGCGCCCAGCGCCTTCTCCAGGCGTTCGAAGAAGAAGGTGCGGTTGGGCAGGCCGGTGAGCGCGTCGTGCGTGGCCTCGTAGCGCAGCCGCAGGTTGAGCAGCCGCCGCTCGGTGGTGTCCTCCATGAGGGCGAGCTGGTACTGCGGGGTGCCGTCCGCGTCGCGCAGCAGGGAGACCGTCAGGTTGGTCCACAGGACCGTGCCGTCAGGGCGGTAGAAGGCCTTTTCGACGTGGTAGTGCTCGCGCTCGCCGCGGACGAGCTCGTCGTAGAGCTTCCAGGTCTGCGGCGCGTCCTCGGGGTGCGTCCACTCCTGGACCCTGCGCCCGTAGGCCATCGCGTCCGTGATGCCGAACATGCGCAGCAGGGCGCCGTTGACCTGGAGGATCCTGCCCTCCAGGTCGGCGATGCCGATTCCTATGGCCGCGCCCTCGAAGACCGCGCGGAAGCGGGCCTCGGTGGCGTGCAGGGCCTGCGCGACGGCGCCCTGCGCCTGGAGGGCGGCCGCGGAGATCGCCTCCTGC
The DNA here is from genome assembly GCF_053597275.1 of Streptomyces sp. NPDC001492. Classification (NCBI taxonomy): domain Bacteria; kingdom Bacillati; phylum Actinomycetota; class Actinomycetes; order Kitasatosporales; family Streptomycetaceae; genus Streptomyces; species Streptomyces sp. NPDC001492. The sequence goes on from NZ_JBSFHW010000002.1 coordinate 238,584, forward strand.
TCGGCCAGCGTCCGCTCGCGCAGGGCCTCGGCGAACCCTGCGGCCATGGCGTGCTGCAACCGCGAGGAACGCGCGCGCAGTTCCTCCCGGTCGCCGTCCTCGCCGCAGTAGAGCACCAGGTAGGCGTCGACGCAGTCCAGGGTGCGGGCCAGCGCGTCCGGGTCGGTGCAGTGCGCGGCGACGAGGGCGGCACCGACCGCCCTGCCGGCCTCCGCGTCGAGGGTGCGGGTGTGCAACGCCCGGCTCAAGCGACGGGCCAGCGGCAGGAGTTTCTCCTCGAACTCCGGCCTGGTCAGCGACGTCGAGGTCACCGGGAACACCGCCCGGCTCCAGATCGTCGCGAACCTGCGCAGTCTGTCCGGCTGCCCGTCCGGCTCCGCGGTCACGCCGTACGCCCCACGCCGGCGAACCCGGAGAAGGCATACGGATCCTCGTCCTCCGGCGCCTCCTGCGGCCGCCACAGCGGCGGCGCCACCAGTCCCGGTTCCACCATGTCGTACCCCTCGAAGAACCGCGCGATCTCGTCGCGCGAGCGCATGATCAGCGGGTTGCGGATGTTCTTGTACACGTCCACCGCGCCCTCGGCCCGCTCGGCCGGCAGCGGGATGCCCTCGTACGAGGCGTGCGTGAGGACGAGCAGGCTGCCCGGCGCGAGCGCGTCGCGCAACTGGGCCACCGCCTCGTAAGGGTCGTCCGCGTCTTCCACGAAGTGCAGTATGGCAACGAGAAGCAGCGCCACTGGCCGGTTCAGGTCGATCAGGCGCTCCACTTCGGTGCTCGCGAGGATCTCCTGGGGCTTGAGGAGGTCGGCGGCGACGACTCCCGTGCCGTCGTTGCCCGCGAGGACCGCCTGGCTGTGCGCCACGGCCACCGGGTCGTGGTCGACGTACACCACGCGCGCGCCGGGGTTCGCCGTCTGGGCCACCTCGTGCACATTGCCGAAGGTGGGGATGCCGGATCCGATGTCCAGGAACTGGTCGATGCCCTCGCCGACCGCGAAGCGCACCGCGCGCCGCATGAACGCCCGGTTCGCCTGCATGATCTTCGGGAGTCCCGGCATGAACTCCATCGCCTTGCGGGCCGCCTCCCGGTCGACCTCGAAGTTGTGGGAACCGCCCAGGTAGTAGTCGTAGATCCGCGAGACACTGGGCACCGAGATGTCGATGCTCCGGGGGGCCCAGGCGGGACGCTCCATCTATCTCTCCAAGGCGTAGGCGATCCGGTGTTCGAGCTGAGGCTACTGATCGCCTGCCAACGGGGCGAGCCCAAACGGAAATTGACCGTCCGTTCCCGGTCACTGCCTGCGGCACTTGCCGCATTCGCCCGAAGCTGCGCCTTTCGGGGGCCGTGACATCAGCGGCTCCGCCGCGGGCCCCCGACCCCCGGCGACAAAACGCCAAAAGGTCCGCCCCCTCCGTGCGGTGCGGAGGGGGCGGACGGGGCCGAGCGCGCTGTCCGGTGCAATCAACCCTGGGGAGGTGATGGCTACTTCTTCGGCGCGCCGACCGGCTTTCCGTCGGGCGACATGGCGTACCAGGTGCCGCCCACGCCCTGGCCGTTGGTGTCCCCGGGCTTGGCGTCGCCGGAGAAGGTGTACGCGGGCCAGCAGTCGACGGTCATCTGCTTGACGCCGTCGGGCCGGGTGAAGCCCATCAGGCCCTTCTTCTCGATGCCCTTGGTGTCGTCCTTGGAAACGATCCCGACCGCCGGCCACTTCTCCAGGCAGGAACCGGTGCAGTTGGAGATCGGCTTCGGCCAGGCCACGTCCTTCAGGAAGCGGTAGACCGTCATGCCGTTCTTGTCGACGACGATGTCGCCCAGCTTGGGGTCCTTGCGCACGGACAGGCCGGGCAGGCTCGCCAGGGTGGCCTTCTTGCCGTCGGGGGCCAGCGCGAACCACTTGCCGCCCACGCCCTGACCGGCGACATCCCCGGCCTTGGTGTCCTTGGCATAGCGGTACGCCGGCCAGCCGCCGACGGTCAGCTGCTTGGTGCCGTCGGCCCGGGTGACCTCGCCGAGCAGGGCCTTGTCGATGCCGGCGCCGGCGGCGGCGTCGTTCGCGGCGACCGGCGGCCAGGCCTTGGCGCAGTCGCCGTCACAGTTGGACTTGGGCGGCTCGGCGGTGTCCTCGTCGAAGCGGTACAGGGTCATCCCGTTGCCGTCCGTCAGCACCTTGCCGAGCTCGGCGTTCTGGGTGACGGCCAGCTTGCCCGCGGCCGAGGACTGGGCCCCGGAGTTCTGGCCGTCGGCGCCGTAGCCATTGCTGGGGCTGGCGCTCGCACCGGCGCCGGCCGCGCCGACGCTGCCGTAACCGCCCGCCGGGGCGGTGGCACCCACGTTCTGGCTGCCCACCGACGAGGTACCGCTTTCCTGACCGCACGCCGTCGTCAGCGCCAGTACAGCCGCAGCGCTTGCCACGAGTGAGGCGCTCCGCCAGGAGGTCTTCATCGTCAACTCCCCATTATCGCAAAGGTGTTGCAGCGCCCTGCTGCGTCGCCGCACGAGCATGGGTACGAATGGGACCCTCGGTTGTGTTCAACCGCCTCACAAATTTCTTTTCGGAACCTGTGACACCGGTGCGGTAGTTCGCACGTGCGTGCGCCTTCTTGGGCGCCGGGGTGCGCAGTGATCAAACCGCCGTGCGGGGCGCTTCCCCCGTTCGAGCCAATACCTGCGCGATACGGCGCGCCCCGGCGCGCGAGGGCTCATGATCTTCGGCGTGTATGGACCCGAACCTACTCAAACTTCCTTCGCTGAACGGGCGTTGGTGCATGGCGCTTCGCGGCATGGAGGGCGATCGGTCGTCTTGTGTCCGCGGCCTCGTCGTGGCTTGTCGCGCAGTTCCCCGCGCCCCTATGGGGCGCGTCTGAGCTGTCTTGTTGCTTTGACCTGGATCCTGGCGGGGGCGCCGGCCGGGGTCGCGACTGCCGATGCCTGTGCGTATGCCTCGGTCGGGCCGGACGGCACTCAGGCCGTGGCGGTTGCCGGAGACCTCGCCTGGCCGACTCCGCCGATCTGTCCCGCGCCCACGCCCACGCCGACACCGACGCCGACTCCCACGCCCAGGCCCGCGCCGCCCGAACCGAAGCCTCCGCCCCCTGCGCCCGCACCCACGCCGAAGCCGACACCGAAGCCGGAACCGCCGTCGCCTTCCCCGTCCGCTCCGAAGCCCGCGGTACCGCGCCCGAGCGTCGCTCCCCCGGCCGCACCGCCCCCGGCCCCCGGGCCGAAGCCTTCGGCCAGGCCCGCCCCCCGGCCGTTCGTGGCCCCGGTGGCCTATCCGCGCTACCGGGCGCCGACGCCCAAGCGGTCGCCGCGCGGCGGCCCTTCACCCGTCACCTTTGTCCTGCTCATCACGGTTCCCGCCGTGATCGCCGTCGCCGCGCTGCGGCCGCGCTGATTCCTGGAGGAATCTCTTGTCGGAATGGCTTGTTCTCACCCTCGCGATGCTGGCCGCCTGCGCCGTGGTGATCATCGTCACCTTCGTACGGCACCGGTCCGCTCCCGAGGACGAGGACCCCAGCGAGACCCCGGACGTCATCGAGTACATGACGATGTGGATCGGCGTGGTGTACGCCATCGTCCTGGGCCTGGCCATCGCCGGGGTGTGGGAGGGGCGCAGCGCCGCCCAGGACCATGTGCAGTCGGAGGCGGTCGCGCTGCACGAGATCTCGGAGCGGGTGCGGGTCTATCCGACCGAGATCCGTGACCGTATTCGGGACGATGTCAACGCCTATGTCGGACACGTCGTGCACACCGAGTGGAAGGTGATGGACGACGACGGGCATGTCACCCCGCGCGGCGACGAACTCTTCGCCCGTATGCGCCAGGACGTCACCGACTACCAGCCGAAGTCCGACTTCGAGGCCCAGGCCTACCAGCCGCTCCTTGACCAGGTCACCGCCGCGGACCAGGCCCGCAGCGCCCGCGCCGACTCCATGGGGGCGACCATGCCGGGCGTGGTGTGGTTCGGGCTGCTCGCCGGGGCCGTGATCACCATCGGCATGGTCTTCGCGCTGCAGATCCGGCGCACCATGCGCGAACTGGTCCTGGCAGGGCTGTTCTCCGCCCTGATCGCGTTCCTGCTCTTCCTCATCTGGGACTTCGACGCGCCCTACACACGGGGCATCACGGCGTCGGCGACACCCTTCCTGAATCTCTTCCCGCACATCGGGGCCTGACCGGCAGTCCTGCGCACCACGGGCCGCCCGGGGGCAGCGCGCCACGCCGCTGCCGTCCCCTGGGTGGCCCATGTGTTTGCCCCATTCGCCCTACAGCGATCGCGCGATCGGACACCCGTTCCTAGCGTTTCGGTTATCGAGGTGCATTCAGCCCCACAGCGGAACGGGTCCGCAACTGCTCCTCGGGGACCGGAGGAACCACCATGCGCGCGATACGCATTGCTTCGGCCGCTCTGCTGGGCATAGGAGCCCTCGCCCTCTCCGCACCCGCCGCCGTCGCACGGGACGACGGTCACCACATCACGCCGTTCGGCTTCAGCGTGCTGCCGTCGACGGTCGCGGCGGGCAGCGAGGTCAGGCTGCATGTGAACCGGGACGGCGACTGCAGGGGGCCTGCGAGGGTCACGTCGGTGGTGTTCGACACGGTCGTCATTCCGGTGGGGCAGTCCTGGGCGACGGCGGTGGTGGACCGGGACGCGAAGCCGGGTGCGGTGTACCAGGTGACGTTCTCCTGCGACGGCGCGAGCGGGTCCACGGGCCTGACGATCGTGGGCGGCCGCCCGCACCACCCGCGACCGGTGCCGGTCGACCCCGTTCCGGTACCGGACCGCCCCCACCGGGGTGTGCACGCCGGTGTGGGCGGCAGCATCGCCGGGTTCGACCTCAGGGAGATCGGCATGGGCCTGGCCCTCATCACGGGCTCGGTCGGCGCGGCGTACCACCTCTCGCGCCGCCGCGGCGGCGAGGAAGGTGCCTGACAACGGGCCATCGCCCCGGCTCCCTTCGGGGAATCGGGGCGAGGGCCCTTCAACGTGCGGTCTCCTCCGCGGACTTGACGTGCGATCCGCTGTGCGAGGCCGGGTGCGGTCTGCTCTCCGCAGCCGGAAGGCTCAGATCCGCTTCTCGGACCTCCGGCGCAGCCAGAACGCGCCGCCGGCGATGACGGCCGCGGCCACGAGCCCGCCGCCGATGGCCACGTCGGTCGGCGTCGCCCCGGTGGAGCTGCCGCCGCCGAAGCCGCCCTGGACACCGCCGATGACGGTGAAGGCGGCAGGGTTGGTGAGGGACTTGCCGCCACAGGTGACGGTGATGGGGTGCGTACCGTTTCTCGCGTCCCTGTTCACCGTCGCGGTGCCCCTCGCCGTGTTGCTGCCCGCCACCGTCATCAGTTGCGTGCTCGGGAACGCGTCCGAGGTGGCCGTGGCTCCGCCCGGGCAGCCGTCGACGGTGATGGTCAACTGCCCACCGCGGGCGATGACACTGGGCAGCGCGACGATGTTGCTGGGGTTGAAGTTCATGCCGTCCCGCGCGACGGCCGCCGGTGCGGCGAGGCCGAGAACGGCGACCGCGGCGGCAGAGACCGCCAGGGCACGATGACTACTCATGTGATCCTCCGCGGGAGACGCCCCGGGTCCCGTCCCCGGCAATGTCGGCGAGAAAGCGCCTCCCAGAAAGACAGTCAGATGCGGTGCACGCGCCCGCATTTCGGCGATGGTCCGTCCTGGTGAGAGGACACGCCGAGCAATAAGCAGATAATCAGATATATCCGCAGGTCACGGACCGTCAGAAAATTCCTGTCGGCGGCAACTCGGATGGCGCACCACCAGCGGGTGCGCCACCCGTTCGCATCCGCCCCGTCGCCGGTTTCGCACAGGCCATTTAGCTTTGCGTCATGCGCGATTGACGCGGCGACTGCCTCGTCGAGAGGGGAAACGAATGTCTGCGTCCGAACTGGCCGAACTGGCCGAAGAGGAGGAGCGACGGAAGAAGCGCGCCCCCTGGGGCGTCATAGCGCTGGTGCTGCTGACCGGCATCGCTCTCATCCGCAACGGCTCGGGAGAGTTCGACGTGGGCCCCCCGCAGCCCGCCACCGCGGCAGCGGCGGACAGCCACGCCCCCGCCGCCATCACCGCCGCCCGCGCGGTCCAGCCGCTGCCGGTCTCCCCGCCCGACCGGGTCAGGATCCCCACGATCCGGGTCGACGCACCGGTGTTGCCGGTCGGCCTGGCCGCGGACGGCTGGGTCGGCGCACCGCCCCCCGAGGACCCGAACCTGGCCGGCTGGTTCACCGGCGCCGTCACCCCCGGCGAGAAGGGCACCGCGGTGGTGGTCGGCCACGTCGACAACAAACAGGGCCCCGCGGTGTTCTACAACCTGGGGGCGCTGAAGAAGGGGAATCGCGTCGAGATCGCCCGCAAGGACGGGAAGACGGCCGTGTTCGAGATCTACGGCATCGAGGTCTTCGAGAAGAACAACTTCCCCGGCGACCGCGTCTACGCCTCCAAGGGCGCCGCGGAATTGCGGGTCATCACCTGCGGCGGCGGTTTCTCCAAGAAGCACGGTTACGAGGGGAACGTCGTCGTCTTCGCCCGCCTGGTCGAGGTCCACTGAGCGTCCCCCGGCCGGGCGGGCGGAATCCGGCTATGCGTGCCGCCGTCGCGGCACGGTGATGTGGTAGCCGGAATCCAGCAGGTCCGGCAGATAGTGGCGCAGGGCCCGGACGCTCTGGGAGCGGTCGCCCCCGGCGTCGTGCGAGAGCACCACGACGCCGGGGGCTGCGCCGTCCTCGACCCGGTCGACGATCGTGCCGGTGCCGGGGGTGGTCCAGTCGAGGGTGTCGACCGTCCAGGCCAGGGGCTCCATGCCCATTTGGGCGCCGAGTTGGAAGGTCGCGCGGTTCCAGGCGCCGTAGGGCGCGCGGAACCACAGGGGCCGCTCGCCGTAGGCGTTCTCGATGACGTCGCTGGTGCGTTCCATCTCGGAGCGGATCTCGGACCGTTTCAGACGGGTCAGCAGGGGGTGGGTCCAGGTGTGGTTGCCGACGATGTGTCCGTCGTCGGCCATACGGGCCAGCAGGTCCTGGTTGTCGACGGCCATCTCACCGCAGACGAAGAACATGGCGCGGACGTCGTACTCGGCCAGGGTGTCCAGGATGTGCGGGGTGTAGCGGGGGTCGGGCCCGTCGTCGAAGGTCAGCACCATGGTGCGACCGCGTCCGTGCACGCGCAGGAACGGCTGATGCCGCACCCGGGTCCCGCGCGGTGCCGGGCGCACCTGCTGGTATCCGGTCAGCGGCTGGAGGCGGTAGTCGGACGGGGCGAGCGCATAGCTCTCCCGGGGGGCGGGATCGGGGCCGGGCGCGGGAGCGACGGGCCGCGCCGTCCGGTCGCCCCCGCCCGAAGCGAGCACCCCGGCGGCGCCGGCCGCGCCCAGAGCGGCGGCACCCGCGATCAACGCCCGGCGTCTCGTGAGCAACTCATCCTTCTTCATGACTCATCAGTCGCCCGAACCAGGAGCGACGGTCCCCCACAACACCGCAGCGGCGGCAGGAAAACACACGCCCGGCCCAAGCCGCCGTGCGCGTCCTGGACGGGTGCGGTAGGCCAAGCCGCGCGGCCGAATTCGCTTTCGTCCCTACGCGCATGGCGGCTATGGTCGGGTCCGTGCAGTGATCTCCCGCGCGGTGTCCCGGATGCCGCAGAAGCGAACCGGTCCGTCCTCGTGTCCGCGGCCGTCGGCTGTCGGCCGTCCACGTTTCCGCTCGGAGAGATCACCGATATGCCTGCTCTTCCTCCCGCCCCCGGCGACACCCCGGAGGCCACCTTGGCGGCCTTCGTCGCCCGGGCCGCCGCCGACCCCGGAGTCGTCGGTCTCGTCCTCAGCGGCTCCCAGGTGCACGAAGGGATGCCGACCGTCCATTCCGACCACGACCTGCACGTCGTGCTGCGCGAGAGCGACGCCTCGCCGCTCAGCGAGCTCGACCGGTTCCGCTCGGCCCATCTGGACCTGGCGGTCCTCACGCTCGCCGAGTTCCGCCGGCGTGGACTGCCCGGAGACCCGGCGGCCTTCAGCCGGTACTCGTACGTCCACGCGCGGGTGCTCCTCGACCGGCTCGACGGCGAGATCACCGCCGTCCTCGACCGCAAACGGACCCTGGACCCCGACGAGGCGCACACCGCCGTGGCCGGCTACCTCGACGCCTACGTCAACCAGACCTACCGCTCCCTGAAGAGCTACCGTGACGGCCGCGACGCGATGGGGCACCTGGATGCCGCCGAGAGCCTGCCCCATGCGCTGGAGGTGCTCTTCGCCCTGCACCGGCGGGTACGGCCGTACAACAAGTACCTGCAGTGGGAGCTCGACCGGCAGCCGCTCGGCGACGACCGGTGGAGCGCCGGGCGGCTGCTGCCGGTGCTGCGCCGCATCCTGGCCGACGGCGATCCGCACAGCCAGCGCGCCCTGTTCGGCGACCTCGCACGGGCGGCGCGGGCCGCCGGGCACGGCGCGGTCCTCGACTCCTGGGGAGACGACCTGCGGCTGCTGCTCCCGCCGCGGCCCTGAGCCTCAGCGGCGGCGCACCAGCGGGAACGGCAGCGTCTCACGGATCGTCAGGCCGGTGAGGAACATGACCAGCCGGTCGACGCCGATGCCGAGACCGCCGGTGGGCGGCATCGCGTATTCGAGGGCGTCGAGGAAGTCCTCGTCCAGTTCCATCGCCTCGGGGTCTCCGCCGGCCGCCAGCAGGGACTGGGCGGTGAGACGGCGACGCTGTTCGACCGGATCGGTCAACTCCGAGTAGGCAGTGCCCAGTTCGGTGCCGAAGGCGACCAGGTCCCAGCGCTCGGCCAGCCGTGGGTCGGTGCGGTGCTGGCGGGTGAGCGGGGAGACGTCGGTGGGGAAGTCCTTGTAGAAGGTGGGCAGCCGGGTCTTCTCCTCCACCAGGCGCTCGTACATTTCGAGTACGACGTCGCCGCGGCCGTCGTCCGGCGCGTACGGCACGCCGGCGCGGTCGCACAGCCGGTGCAGCACCGGCAGCTCCGTGTCCGCGCCGACCTCCTCCCCCAAAGCCTCCCCGATCGCGCCGTACACCGTCTTGACCGGCCAGGCGCCCGAGATGTCGTACTCCTGGCCTTCCTTGCGGGCGATCGGCGCGCCGAAGGCGGCGGTGGCCGCGCCCTGGATCAGTTCGCGGGCGAGGTCGAGCATCACGTCGTAGTCGGCGAAGGCCTGGTAGGCCTCCAGCATCGTGAACTCGGGGTTGTGCTTGTAGGAGACGCCCTCGTTGCGGAAGGTGCGGCCCATTTCGAAGACCTTCTCCAGGCCGCCGACGCACAGCCGCTTCAGGTACAGCTCGGGCGCGATGCGCAGATAGAGGTCGAGGTCGTAGGCGTTGATGTGGGTGGTGAAGGGGCGGGCGTTGGCGCCACCGTGGATCTGCTGCAGCATCGGGGTCTCGACCTCGAGGTAGCCGCGCTCCAACAGGCCCTGGCGCAGGGCCTGTACGGCGGTGGAGCGGGCGCGGACGACCCGGCGGGCGTCGGGGCTGGAGACCAGGTCGAGGTAGCGCATCCGGACCTTGGCCTCGGGGTCGGAAAGGCCGCGGCGTTTGTCGGGCAGCGGGCGCAGGCACTTGCCGATCAGCTGCCAGGAGGTGACGAAGACGGTCGGTTCGCCCTTGTCGCTCACGCCGGCCCGGCCGGTGGCGCTGATGTGGTCGCCGATGTCGGTGTCTGCGGTGAAGCGGTCGAGGGCGGGCCCGGAGTCCTCGCGGGTGAGGGCGAGTTGGTGGTCGCCGGACCAGTCGCGCAGGGTGACGAAGACGATGCCGCCGAAGCCGCGCACCAGCATGATGCGGCCGGCGACGGTGACCTGTTCGCCCTCGCGGACGTCGGCGAGGGCATGGGTGCGCCGCGGGATGGCGACCGGGTAGGGGTCGGTGCCGTCGGCGCGCAGCCGGTCGAGGGTGCGGTGCCGGATGCGGACCTGTTCGGGCAGGCCGGCCTGGGGATCGCCGGGCCCGGCCTCGCCCCCTCCGTCGAGGCCGAGCGCCGACAGCGACGGCAGACCCTCGGTGGTCGCGGGCCTGGACGCGCCCTTCGGGTGCCCCTTTCTCCAGAGTTTGCGCAAGGACGGTACCGAAACGAAACCTTCGGCGATGCCGGAGGCCAGCCCGATACGGGCGAGGGAGCCCGCGTCGCCGTAGCAGATGAAGCGCGGATACCACTCCGGCTGGTACTTGGCGTTGGAGCGGTACAGCGCCTCCAGCTGCCACCACCGGGAGAAGAAAAGCAGCAGGCGGCGCCACAGGCGCAGCACCGGTCCGGCACCGATGCGGGCGCCCTCCTCGAAGGCCGAGCGGAAGACCGCGAAGTTCAGCGAGATCCTGCGGATTCCCAGCTTCGGTGCCGCCTCGCACAGTTCGGCGACCATGAACTCCATGACGCCGTTGGGAGCACTGCGGTCACGGCGCATCAGGTCGAGGGAGACGCCGTCGCGGCCCCAGGGCACGAAGGAGAGCAGCGCCAGGAGGCGGCCGTCCTCACTGAGGGCTTCCACGAGGAGGCAGTCGCCGTCCGCCGGGTCGCCGAGGCGGTCCAGGGCCATGGAGAAGCCGCGTTCGGTCTCGGTGTCGCGCCAGGCGTCGGCCTTGTCGATCACCTCCTCCATCTCCTCGTCGGTGAGGGTGGCGTGGCGGCGGATGCGGCAGTGGGCGCCGGTGCGGCGCACGCGGTGCACGGCCTGCCGGGTGACCCGCATGTCGCGGCCGTCGAGGTCGAAGTCGGGCACGTGCAGGATCGCCTCGTCGCCGAGTTGGAGTGCGCCGAGGCCGGCGCGGGCGAAGGCCCTGGCGCCGTCCTCGGAGGCGCCCACCGCGGCGGGCGCCCAGGCGTGCCGGCGGGCGACGTCCAGCCAGGCGGCGATGGCGTGCGGCCAGGCCTCCCGGTCGCCGACGGGGTCGCCGCTGGCGAGGCAGACGCCGGCCTCGACACGGTAGGTGACGGCGGCCTTGCCGCTGGGCGAGAAGACGACGGCCTTGTCGCGGCGGGTGGCGAAGTAACCGAGGGAGTCCTGCTCGCCGTAGGCCTTCAGCAGGGCGCGGATACGGGGCTCCTCGTCGCCGTGCAGGGCGCCTTCCAGGCGTTGTGAACGGAACAGGGTGGCGGCGGCGTTGAGCAGGGCGAGCGCGCCGAACAGGCCGAGCAGGAAGAACAGGGCGCGGGGCGGGCGGCCGTCGAAGGAACGGGCCGAGACCAGGCCGCCGCAGACGCGGTTGGCGGCCCACAGCAGGTGCTGGCTCTCGGGCAGGGTGCCGGGGAAGAGGGCGACCAGCCCCCAGCCGACGAGGATGCCGACGGCGATCCCGGCCAGCAGCACCACCAGGGCCCGGCGCACGGCGGCGCGGCGGGAGGCGGCGTAGAACTCCTTGCGGGCGACGATCAGCAGGGCCAGTGCGAGACCGCAGACGACGAGGGACGGGACGGACTCGACATACAGGCCCAGCGCCACTCCGAGGATGTCGTCCAGGACCAGCAGGCCGAGGTAGACGACCACCAGCCACCAGGCGATCTTCTTGCGGGCGGCGGTCGCGGCGGCGAGCAGGAAGAGGAAGACGGCGTAGGCGAGATTGGCGCTGACCGGGACGATGATCACGTCGAGGAAGCGGACCACCGGGCGCAGCAGGACGCGCAGCGGGGGGATGAGGGCCAGCAGGCCGCACAGCAGGCCGAGGGCGCCGAAGAAGGCCGCGAAGACCTCGGGCACCTTGCTCATCGGACCGCTGCCGGGCGGCCGTATCGGACCCGGGGTGTCCCTGGGCGGGGAGGCCTCCGCTGTGGCACTCATGGTTCCGACTGTAGGAAGGGCTCGGCCGCCTCGCCCGTCGAGAGGCCCCGCACGGCGGCGGGACCTGCGGCTTCCGATAGCCTCACAGCCGTGACGGAACAGCACTCGCACCAGTTCGAGCGGGGCACGGACGGGCCCAAGGTCATCGTGGTCGGGGTGGACGGTTCGGACTCCTCGCTGCGCGCCGCGGCATATGCCGGTGGCCTGGCCAGGCGCCAGCACGCGCTGCTCGCCGTGGTCTATGTGCAGCCGGTGATGGCCGCGGGCGCGGCCATGGGCGCGCCGGTCGCCGAGACGACGGACGAGATCGCCGAGGACCTCAAGACCTACATCCGGGACGCCACCGAGCGGCTCAAGGGGATATACGAGGTCCGCTGGGAGTTCCACACCTTCCGCGGCGACCCCTACAGCGGCCTGGTCAAGGCCGCGGACGAGCTGAAGGCGGACGCGGTGGTGGTGGGCGCCTCCGAGCAGGCCGGGCACCGGATCGTCGGTTCGGTGGCCGTACGGCTGGTGAAGGCGGGGCGGTGGCCGGTGACGGTGGTGCCGTGAGGCTCACGGCTTGCGGGTGAGCAGCTGTATGCCCTGGGTGCGGTGGCCGTTCATCGTGAGGACGTCGATCCGGCGCTCGGCCACCGGCGCAGCACCCTCGTCGGCACGGTGGCCAACGGTACGGCCGGCTGATCACCTGTCTGCAGTGGTGGACCCGGGTGCGGTTCGCGGTGTGGTTCGTGATCGGGACCGGGAGCTACTTCGGGTACGCGCACCGACGCTCGGAGCCGGCCGCTGGGGCAAGGAGGCCAGCGCGGCGGGTGGCGCCGCGTCGGCGGCTGCCGAGCCGTGCAGCAGGTCGGCCAGGTCATGGGGGCGCGCCTGCTCACCGGTGGGAGCCGCCGCTGCGATCCGGTCCAGCCGGAAGCCCCGGCCGGCCCGCCGGGTGCGGCACCAGGCGATGAGGTACCAGCGGCCTTCGGCGGTGAGCAGACCGGCCGGTTCCACCTCGCGCTCGCTCGCACGTCCGGCCGCGTCGACGTAGGACAGGCGCAGCACCACGGCGTCGGTGAGGGCCTGTTCCACGGCGGCGCGGACCGCGAGGTCGGTCCGCGCCGGCAGCGCGACGATCCGTGCGGCGAGTTCGCGGACCGCCGCCGAGCCGGGGCCGGTCATCGAGGCCACGATCTTCTGGTACGCCGTGCGGGCCGCCCCGGCGTAGGGGGCGCAGGCGTCGGCCGCGGCCAGCGCGGCGGCCAGCGCCGCCGCCTCGTCGGCGGTGAAGTGCATCGGAGGCAGCGTCGCCGCCGGGTCGATCGTCCAGCCCCCGCCGCGCCCGGGTGTGGCGCGCACCGGGACACCGGACTCCATCAGCGCCTGCAGATCGCGCTGCACGGTGCGGGTGGCGACCTCGAACCGGGCGGCGAGTACGGCGACCGTCAGCGGCCGGGGCGCCGCCGCGCGCAACTCCTCCACCAGCGCATAGAGCCGGGCAGTGCGGTTCATGAGGCCGACGCTACCGTCCCGCCGCGGTCAGGAACTCCCGCTGACGTGCCTGTTCCCGCTCGGTGACGGTCAGCGGGAACAGGGTGAACCCGTGCATGGCGCCGGCCACGACGCCGAGCTCGACGGGCGCACCGGCCGCCTGCCACCGCTGGGCCAGAAACAGCGAGTCGTCCAGCAGCGGATCCTCTGTACCGACGACGATCCGGGCGGGCGGCAGGCCGGTCAGGTCGGCGAAGAGCGGCGAGATGTCCGGGGCGCGGCGCTGCTCCGCCCCCATCCCGGGTGTGAACAGCTCATAACTGCCGTGCAGCGAGTCGGTGTTGCTCAGCAGCCGCCTCGAGCCGAACGACCGCTGGCTCGGCGTCATCGACAGGTCGTACGGGCCGAAGAGCAGCTGGGCCGCCCGGAACGCGCCCGTGATGTGGTGCCGGTCGCGCAGGCGCAGCAGGGTGACGACGCTCAGATGGGCGCCGGCCGACTCACCGCCGATCAGCAGCCGTCCGGTGCCGAACTCGGCTGCGGCATGCTCCACCAGCCACCGGGCGGCCGCTTCGCAGTCGTCGGGTCCGGCGGGGAACGGGTGCTCCGGCGCCAGCCGGTACTCCACGCTCACCACGGCCAGCCGTGCCTGCACGGCAAGCCGCCACAGCCTCTCGTCCTGCCCGCCCGCGGAGCCGAACGCCCAGCCGCCCCCGTGCAGGTGCAGATATACGCCGTCGATCTCGTCCGGCACGAACACCCGGACCCCGATCCCGCCCGCAATGGCGCGGTCCCGGCCCTGCGGCAGTCGCACCGGTGGTGTGTTGCCACCCAGCCGGTTGCGTCGCAGCAGCGCCAGCACGGTTGCGTCGGGTGCCTGTCCGCGGGCCGGGCGGCTCGCGGCAGTGGCCTCGAACTGCTCGTTGAAGGCCAGGGTCTCGGCAAGGCAGTCCTCGTCTGTGATCGTCATGACGCCGACCCTCGCAGCAGTCCGCGACAACGTCCTGTCACCCTTTTCCGGTGAGCTGCGTCACGGCGGCTAGAGTTTGGCGCCGGCCCGGGCAACACCGGTGCGACACGGGGGGATTGAGCGCTGATGGGATCAGCTGGAAGACGTGACAGGCGCGGGGCGGCCGTGGCCGCCGTGCTCTGTGTGGTGGTGGCGCTGCTGCTCGGCGGGTGCGGGACGCAGGTGGCGGGCCGGGAAGCGGCGCCGTCGGCGACCGGGCCGATCCCGTGGACCGTTTTCGAGCCCTCGCAGGTCACCGGGGCCCGCCTCGCCGACGGCGGCCGTACGCTGCTGCTCGACGCGCAGGTGCCCAGCGGTGCGCGCGCGTGTGTGCGGGATTTCAAGGCGGTGCTCACCGACCCCGTGGAGAAGGACCTCGTGCGGGTCCAGCTCACCTTCTCCTCGCCGTCCGGGGACCGGCGTTCCGGATGCACCAAGGAGCGGTCGGCCACGGCGCGGCTCCGGCTGCCCATCCCCCTGGGCGGCCGGGAGGTGGTCGTCGACCACTACGTGCAGTTCACCGCCGACGGAGCGAAGGCCCCCGCGTTGCGGCTGTGCGGGAAGCTGGGCTGCACGCCGCCGGCGACCGGCTGTACCGACGCCTCCTACGACCAGGCGCTGATGGCGGTCGACGCGCCCACGCACACCTACCGGGACTCTCAGGAGTGCGACGGCAAGTGGCTGGTGATGGACTTCTCCTGGCGGACCGGACCGGCCTGCGACGACGCCTCGGCGCCCGGCTGCTCGTCGCGGCTCGGTGACCGCTGGTTCTTCCGGGCGGAGAAATCCGGATGGGTGCCGATCGTCGAGGGGGCGGCCGGAGGCTGCCGGGTCGTGCAGCGCAGGGTGCCGGCTTTTCCGACCTCGCTGTGCAGGGGTCTGGCTCCGCTTTCGTCCTCCCTGCACCCGAGTTATCCGCCCGCGTCTGCTTCTCCGAGTCCGTCCCCCTCGCCGGGCCGCCACTCCTAGAGGGCGCGGAGGAACTCCAGCAGGACCTTGTTGAAGACCTCCGGCTTCTCCATGTTCAGGTAGTGGGCGGTGTCCTCGACGGTCTGCGCACGGCCGTCGGGGACGGTGCGCGCGAGGCGCTCTGCCGCGTCCAGCAACTCGGGGGGCTCCAGGGTGCCGTTGACGGTGAGCACCGGGACGTCGATCTTCGGCAGGCGGGACCAGGAGTCGGTCACGCGCACGTGCCAGTCCTTCTCGCCGGGAGTGTGCTTGGAGATCGAGTTGAAGGCCATCTCCTTCAACCGGCGTGCGATGTCCGGGTCGACGTCGTCGGCGCTGCGGTAGGGGCCGGGCACGACCCGCACGAACGCGTCGAGCCAGCCCTCGATGTCACCGGCGCCCAGCGTGCGGGCGTACTCGGCCTGGATCTCACGGGTCCAGTCGTCCGTGTACTGGAAGTCGCCGGTCGCCGCGCCGCAGGTGACCACCGCGCGCACGAGCTCGGGGTACTCCAGCACGGTGTCGGTGGCGATCACTCCGCCCATCGAGAGGCCGACGAGGACGGCCGGGCCCGCGTCGAGGTGGCGGAGCAGGGCGGCGAGGTCGTCGGCCCAGCGGAACGGCTGGGTGGCGTTGGCGGAGGATCCGTGGCCGCGTACGTCCGGGGCGATCACCCGGTACTCGGCGGCGAGGGCCGGTATCTGGTCGTCCCAGACGCGGTGGTCGACGTACCCGGAGTGGAGGAGGACGACGAGATCACCGGAGCCGGTGTCGAGGTAGGCGAGGTCACCGTCCAAGGACGGGAAGAGGCGAACGTCCGAAGCACCATTCATGACAACCAAGGTGTCATGTTCGGCGAGCTTTGACAACCGGGATGTCATGATGGCGAGGTGAACGACACCGACAAGCCCCTCACCCCCGACGAGCTGGGCCACCGTCTGACCGAGGTGTTCGACCTGGTCGGCCCGCTGTACCGGCGCGCCCTGCGCAAGGTCGAGCAGGGCGAGGCGGTCGAGGGGGTCTCCGTAGGCGTACGCGCCGTACTGGACCTGCTGCGGCAGCACGACCCCATGACGGTGCCTCAGATGGGGCGGATCCTGGCGCTGAGCCGGCAGTTCGTACAGCGCATGGTCAACGACGCGGCGGACCAGGGGTGGGTCGAGGTGGTCCCCAACCCCGCGCACCAGCGCTCGTCCCTGATCCGGATCACGGAAGAGGGCCGGGCGACCATCACCACCGTCCTGGGCCGTGAGCACTATCTGAACCGGCAGGTCGGCGGCGATCTGACCGACGCGGAAGTCCGGGCGACGGTGCGGGTGTTGAGGGAGATCCTGAAGACCTTCGACCACGTGGACGTGGACTGACCTACTGCCCCATGGTCAGCCCGTCCTTGGCCGCGCCCCGGCTGAGCACCGCGGTGCTGATCGCGTCGCGCACGGCCTTCACCTCGGCGCCCTGGGCGATGGCCTGGTTGAGGTTGACCGCCCTACCGGCGTCGACGTCGAACATCAGCGGGACGAATTCCGCCTTGGTGACCTCCCAGCGACCGCCCGCACGGGCGGGACGGGTGAAGGTGAAGCGGCCGAGGGTGGACTCGTTGCCGCGCGGGTCCTGGGCGCCCGACGTGTTGGACATCTCTCCCGCGATCTGGTCGCCCAGGCCGTAGACGACCCAGGTGCCGTTGACTTTCTCGTACGCCTGCGGGACATGGGCGCGGGTGCCGAGGACGAGGTCGACGTCGGGGCGGCCGGCGGTGCGGGAGGCCGTGAGCTGCCCGGCCAGGGCGAGCTGCTGCTGGTCGGGCGCGTCCTGCCATTCGGTGCCCCAGTGCACGGAGACGACGACCACGTCGGCACCTGCCCGGCGGGCCGCCCGGGCGTCCTCGATGATCCGGTTCTCGTTCAGGAGGCTGACGGCCCACGGCGCACCCTGGGGCAGCGGGATGCCGTTGGTGTCGAAGGTGTAGGCGAGGTGGGCGACCTCGGCGGGGCCCGCGCGCAGGATCGTGACGGTGTGCGCCTCGGCCTCGGTGCGGGCCGAACCGGCATGGCGTACGCCCGCGCGGTCCAGGGCGTCGAGGGTGCGGCGGACACCCTCGGCGCCGTCGTCGAGGCTGTGGTCGGAGGCGGTGGAGCAGCCGTCGTAACCGGTGGCGGCCAGGCTCTGGGCGATCTCGGGCGGGGACGTGAACAGGGAGCGGCCGGCGTAGTGGCCGTTCGCCCCGTAGACGGTGTCCATGTGACACAGCGCCAGATCGGCGCGCGCGACGATGGGCTTGATGCCGGAGAACATCGGCCGGAAGTCGTAACCGGCGCCACCGCCGTCGAAGCGGGCGCGGTCGATGATCGAGTCGTGCGGGATGATGTCGCCGGAGGCGACCAGCGTGAAGGTACGGGCCGCGGACGCCGCCGGGGCCCCCGGGTCTCCGGCACGGGTGGCCGCCTGCCGATGCTGGGCCTGGCAGGCCGCGCCCGCGGTCAGAACGGCCATCAGGGCCAGGGCAACCTGTCGTCTCCGTGCAATCATCAGCTCACCCCACTGTTGTCACATTTACAGATAAATAGGTACGAGTCTGAGTGCGCGGCCAAACAACCGCGCCGCCCCGATTAACCCGTCCGGTGCCCGCGAACGGACGCCCCCGGGCCGCTCGCGGGGAGCGCGGGACCGTTCGTCGTACCGTTCGTCGACGCGATCGACCGTCCGCCGCAGATCCCGGTGCGGACCCTGTCCCGAAGCGGCACCCTGCGATGCCATACGGCCATGACGGCCGGAACCACCCTCACGAACGCGACGACCGCCGAGCACGAGCTCGCCGCGCTGCAGCGCGAGCACGGCCGCCCCCTCTTCGCGCTGCTGCTCCGGCTCAGCGACGGCGACCGGCAGCGCGCCGAGGACCTGGTGCAGGAGACCCTGGTGCGCGCCTGGCAGCATCCCGAGGCGCTGCGCGCCGACGACTACGACTCCGTACGGCCCTGGCTGATGACCGTGGGACGGCGGCTCGCCATCGACGCGCGGCGGGCCCGGCAGGCGCGGCCGCCCGAGGTCGGGGACGCGGTCCTGGAGAACGCGCGGGTGATCGGCGACCACGCCGAGCGGGCCGCCGCAGCCCTCGATGTCCGCGAGGCTGTGAAGACACTCACTCCCCAGCACCGTGAAGTCCTGGTGCTCGTGTACTTCCAGGGGGCGAGTGTTGCGGAAGCCGCGGAAACCCTCGGAATTCCTCCCGGTACGGTGAAGTCCCGCGCGTACTACGCGCTGCGCGCCCTCCGCCGGGTGCTTCCCGGATATGCGGCCGACCTGCGGTGAAACCGACGGCTGAGTCAAACCTCCGTAAAGCGCCTTGCTGAGGACCCCGGTTGAGCAATCAGCTGTCCTCATCCGTGTTCCGGACTGGGGGCTCGGGGCCCCGCGACCGGGGCCCGGAGTCGGGCGACGCGCACGCACCGGAGGAAGGCAGGAAGGGATGCTGCACAGAGGTCAAGAGAGCACGGACGGCACCGGCGGCGGTGAGCTGGTCGTCCCGATGGCCTGGCTCTACGCCGAGTACATCGCCGACGAGCTGCTGCGGACGGGCGACCTGATGCCGCCGACGTCCTTCGAGTTCCGCGCGGGGCGCGACGCCCTGGCGCTGACCGTCTTCCTCTCCGACACGGACGGCGAACTCCCGGGGATCCGGGTGGTCTCCCAGCTGGAGACCTGGCTGTCGCTCACGGCGTACGACCAGCCGTGGCAGGAGTGGGTGCGCGAGCGGATGGCCAGGCTGGTCGCCCGGACGGCCGAGTCCGGCGACCCCGCTCCCGACGTGGAACTGGCCCGGGCGGCCTGGCGCTGGCTGGAGGAGACGGAGCTGCTCGCGCCCGACCTGAACGCGGTGCCGGGCGGCGCGGCGATGGTCGGCGAGGACGAGGGCCCGAAGGTGTGGACGAAGGCGTGGCAACTGGGCCTGCCGCTCGGCCACCTCGCCATCCACCTTTTTTAGACTCGTTTGGATGTGGACCAATCCGCGGGCCGGTCGGCTCCGAATCCCAGGGTTCGCGATTCTCCACATGCCCTGAGTGATTCGACTGTCTGGTGCGTACCTGTGGGAGCAAGGAGTAACCCCACCCGCACCCAACGGCACGAGGATTCGGCATGAGGTCCCAGGAGAGGCATCGCGACGTCGCCGCGTACGCGCTCGGCGTGCTGGACGAGGCGGACGCCTTCCGCTTCGAGGACCACCTCATGGAGTGCGCGCGCTGCGCCGCTCACGTGACCGAATTCGGGCCCATCACCCGGCAGATGATGCTGTACCGCCGGGCGACGCCACGGTTCGTGAGCCCCATGACCAGGCCCGGCCCGCAGCTGCTCGACCGGCTGCTCGGCGCGGTGGCCGCCCGGCACCGCGCCGGCCGGCGGCGTTTTCTGTACGCCGTGGCCGCGTCCCTGGCGATCGGCGTGGCCGGGCCGGGCATCGCGATGACGATGGCCGGCGGCGGCACCGCCGACACGGTGCGCATCGCGGCGACCGACGCGAAGTCGGGCGTATGGGCCCAGGTGACCACCCAGGACGAGTATTCGGGCAGCCAGATCAAGCTGGAGGTGAAGGACGGCGCGGGCCCGCGCCCCTGTCGTCTGGTCGCCATCGGCCGCGACGGCTCCGAGCAGATCCTGACCAGCTGGACCGTCCCCAGCCACGACGCCCGCCCGATCACGATGCAGGGCAGCTCCTCCCTGCACACCGGCGAGATCGCCCGCTATGAGCTCCGCACCGCGGGCGGGGAGCATCTCGTCACACTCCAGTCCGGCTAGCGCTCTCGCTGCAAGGCCGCACCTCCCGGTGTGACATCCCTGTCCGGCGCCGCGCTGTAGCCAGTGGCGATGTCGGAATTCGGGATGGGTGTGCACGTGCTGCTGGCGGACCGCTATCAGCTGGAGGAACTGCTGGGCAGCGGCGCGATGGGCGAGGTGTGGCGCGCGGCCGACCGGGTCCTGGGCCGTCCGGTGGCGATCAAGCTGCTGAAGGCGCAGGACAGCGTCGACGTCGAGCGGTTCCGCATGGAGGCGCAGACCACGGCCCGCCTCAACCATCCGCGTGTGGTGGGCGTGTACGACTTCGGCTCCGATCACGGCCGGCTCCATCTGGTGATGGAACTCGTGGACGGCTGGACCCTGGCCCAGGAGAGGTCCCTGCGCGGGAGCCTGACGGCACGGGAAGCGGCCGCCGTCGCCGCGCAGGTGGCGCAGGGTTTGTCCGCCGCGCACCGGCAGGGCGTGATCCACCGGGACATCAAGCCCGCCAACATCATGCTGACCACCGACCGCACTGTGAAGATCACGGACTTCGGCATCGCCCGCTTCGCCGACGACGGCGCCGCGACCGCCACCGGAAAGATCCTCGGCACCGCCGACTACCTGGCTCCCGAGCGGGCCCTGGGGCGGCCGGCCCAGCCCGCCTCCGACGTCTACTCGCTCGGCTGTGTGCTGTACGAACTGCTCACCGGCCGCCCGCCGTTCAGCGGCACGACCTCGCTCGCCGTGGTGCAGCAGCACGTCGACACCGCCCCGCCGCCGCCCCACCGGTGGAGCGCTGACATACCCCTGCCGCTGTCCGACTATGTGCTGCGCCTGCTGGCCAAGGACCCGGCGCAGCGGCCGAGCGCGCAGGAGGCAGCCGAGTGGCTGGGCGCGCAGGAGTGGGAACCGGACCCGAGCGAGTCGGCGGAACCGACCGAGCCGCTGGACCCCGTGGACCCGGACGGCAGCGCGGGGCCGGACGGTGGAGCGCCCAGCCCCACGCCGTCGGCCGTGACGTCCGCGTCGCCGCCCCAGGCCGGCGCCCGCGCAGCGCATTCCCGCCCCCGCAACCGCCGGCGGCAGGCGTCCAAGGCCCTGCTGGGTGGCGCCGCCGTCGCCCTGTTCGCCGCGGCCACGGCCCTCGGGGCGGCGCTGAACTCCGACGGCGACGGCCCTGCCTCGCCCCTCTCGCCGAGTCCGGCGCCGCTTCGGACGCCTTCCTCGCACCCGACGTCGATCACCTCCCCGCCCACGGGCGGGACCGTAAGTGCCCCTGCCGTGCCGCCGTCCGCGGTCCCGTCCACCAGGCCGACTCCGCCGGAGAACCACAAGGACGGGCAGCACGGCGGCAAGGACAAGGACGGCAAGGACAAGACGAAGGGCCACAAGGGATGACCGGCTGAGCCGCCCGGCTACTTCAGCAGCCTGGACATCCTCCGGTCCGCGAGCGGTTTGCCGCCCGTCTGGCAGGTCGGGCAGTACTGGAGCGAGGAGTCGCTGAAGGAGACCTCGCGGATGGTGTCACCGCACACCGGGCAGGGCTCTCCGGTGCGGCCGTGGACGCGCAGACCGCTCTTCTTCTCCGCCTTCAGACGGCCGGCCGCCACGCCCCGGGAGCGCTCGACCGCCTCGGTGAGCGTGGTGCGCAGGGCCTCGTAGAGACGGGCGGTGTCCTCGGGGGTGAGGGTCGCGGCCAGTTTGAAGGGGGACATCTTCGCCGCGTGCAGGATCTCGTCGCTGTAGGCGTTGCCCACGCCGGCGATCAGGCTCTGGTCGCGCAGGGCGCCCTTGAGCCGGCGGCGCTCGGGTCCGAGGAGCGCGGCGAGGCGGCCTTCGTCGAAGTCGTCGGCGAGCGGGTCGGGGCCCAGGCGTGCGACGCCCGGGATCTCCTGGGGGTCGTGGACGACGTAGACGGCGAGGCGTTTCTGCGTGCCCGCCTCGGTGAGGTCGAAGCCCTCGCCGGTCTCCAGGGCCACGCGCAGCGCGAGGGGGCCCTTGCCGGGGCGGGGCGGGCCGTCCGGGAGCCGGTCCTTCCAGTGCAGCCAGCCCGCGCGGGCCAGGTGGGTGACGAGGTGCGGGCCGCCGTCCGTCTCCACGTCGAGGAACTTGCCGTACCGGTGCACGGCGCTCACCTCGCGGCCCTCGACGGCGGTCAGCGGCGGATCGTACGTCTTGAGGACGCTGATCGCGACGGGCAGCACGCGCACGATCTCGTGACCGACCAGGTGCTCGGTGAGGAAGTCCTTGAGCGCTTCCACCTCGGGGAGTTCCGGCATACGTCCAGAGTGCCACCCGGCACCGACAGTGGCGGGCGGGAGCGGTCGCGCGGGTGCAGTCGCCTTCGCTTCAGTCGCCTTCGGGGACCACGAACTCGCACCACACGCACTTGCCGCCGCCGCGCGCCTCCACGCCCCACACGTCGGTGAGCAGGTCGACCAGGAGCAGGCCCCGCCCGGAGACCCCCGACTCCCCCGCCTCGCGGCGGCGCGGCAGGGCGCTGGAGGAGTCCTCGACCTCGACGCGCAGCCGCCGCTCGCTGCCGCCCAGGACCCGGAGGGTGACGATGGCGGATCCTTCGGTGTGCATCAGCGCATTGGTGATCATTTCGTCGGCGACCAGCTCGATCTCGTCGGCGCGCTCCTTGGCGCCCCAGGCGCGGACCGCGGCCCTGATCATGTGCCGGGCCTCCTTGAGGGCCTCGGGGTCGCCGGGGGCCACGTGCTGCTGGAGCCGGCCGCCGGACCGCTGGGGCTCCAGACCGCGGCGGCGCAGCAGGAGCAGGGCCACGTCGTCGTCGCCGCCGCGTTCCTCGGCCACGGAGATGAGACAGTCCGCGAGATCCCGTACGTCGTCCGGGCCGCTGGTGATGAGGGCCGTCAGGGTGCGCATGCCGTCGTCGAGGTCGGCGCCGGGCTGTTCGACCAGGCCGTCGGTGCACAGCAGGAGGGTGTGACCGGGGTCGAGTTCGAGGGTGCCGACCGGGTACTCGAGGCGCCCGAACTCGGCGGACAGACCCAGCGGCAGTCCGCCCGGCAGGGACAGGCGGCGGCAGGTGCCGTCGGCGTCCCGGATCAGCGGGTCGATGTGGCCTGCCCGGACCACCTGGACCACTCCGGTGGCCAGGTCGGCCTCCGCGTAGAGGCAGGTCGCGAAGCGGTCGGTGTCGAGTTCGTGGAGGAAGACGGAGGCGCGGGCCATCACGGTGGCGGGCGTGTGGCCCTCGGCGGCGTAGGCGCGCAGCACGATGCGCAGCTGGCCCATGACGGCGGCCGCGTGCGTGTCATGGCCCTGGACGTCGCCGATGACGGCGCCGACCCGGCCGCCGGGCAGCGGGATCAGGTCGTACCAGTCGCCGCCGATGTCCCGGCCGAAGGAGCCCGCGGCGGAACCGGAGCGGTAGCGGACGGCGACGTCGGCGCCGCGCACGCTGGGGATGGTCCGCGGCAGCATCGCCTGTTGGAGGCCGGCGGCGAGGTCCTTCTCCTGCTCGTAGAACATGGCGCGCTGCATGCTCTGGGCGATGCTGCTGCCGAGGGCGAGCAGGACGTTGCGCTCCTCGGGCGAGAAGCCGCGCCGGTCGCTGTAGAGCAGGCCCATGGCGCCGATCGGCCGGGCCTGGACGATCAGCGGCAGATAGGCGGCCGCCGTGATGTCCAGGCCGGCGAGGTGCGGCCACAGCAGGGGGTAGCCCTCGGCGAACTCCTCCGGTGACACGATGAAGCGGGGCGTGAGGGTCCGTACGACCTCGCTCATCGGGTACGGCTCGTCGATGCGGGTGAGGTCGGTGCCGGGGACGAAGCTGCCCGCGGGACCCTCGGCGATCAGCCGGATGCGGCCGGCCTCGACCAGGCCCACGACCAGGCTGGTGGCGCCCAGGTGGGTGAGGCCGTGGGTGTCCTTGAGGACGTCGATGACGTCCTGGACGGTGCGGGCGTGGGCGAGGGCGGCCGTGGTGAGCTGGACGACGTTGGTCTGCTCGCGCCGCGCCGCGTCCTCGGCGGCCTCCTCGCGGCGGTCCCGGCTCTCGCTCAGCTCCTGGGTCGCGTCCCGGACGATGCCGATGATCCGGCGCGGACGGCCCGTCTCGTCGCGCCGGATGTAGCCCTGGGTGTGGGTCCAGCGCAGGGTGCCGTCGCGGCAGCGTATGCGGAAGTAGGCGCCGTAGTTCTCGCTGCCGTCCTTCAGGGCCTGGGCGACCAGGCCGTCGAGCCGGTAGGCCTCCGCCCTGGGGACCCGGATGACGAGCGTCTCGGGGTGGTCGTCGTATTCGTCGGGGCGCAGGTCGAAGACCTCGTGGGCCTGGGCGTCCATGTGGAACAGACCGGTGTCCAGGTCCCAGTCGAAGCTGCCCATGCGGTTGAGCGCCAGGATCGGATCCGGGTGGGCGGGCCAGTCGTCCGGGAGAGACAGGGCGCTCACGCCCCGATCAACCATGGGCCCACCTTGCCAGGGTTCACCCGATTCTTCGAGCGGGAAGCGAACAGGAATTCCCGGTTCTCCGGTCGCCACCCGAGCTCAGCCGTCGAAAACACCCGTGGGACTGTCGAAAATGCTGCGACTCGTGGTGTCGTCGGGTGTGGCGGTCGGAAGGACCTCCTGACTCGACCGCGTGTCCTGGCCGGCGCAGCCGCCGACGAGGAGCACGGCGAGTGCGCAGGCCACGGCGAAGGTTCTGGTGACTGTGCGCACCGCTTCCTCCTGCCTCACTTCAAGCCATTCGCCACTATTGTCTGCGTCGCTCACATGGGTTACGCAAGCGGAAGATGGACACACGGAGAGTGACATGGGGTTCGGCGCCACAATGGAGTGAGGAGCGCACGGCCGTGGAGTGGTTCATCGCACCCGAGTACTGGTGGAGCCGGCTGGTCTTCCAGCGGGCTCTGGCCGGGCTGTACCTCGTGGCGTTCCTGGCGGCGGCCCTGCAGTTCCGTGCGCTGATCGGCGAGCGGGGCATGCTGCCGGTCCCCCGCTTCGTCGGCCGGGTGCGCTTCAGGCAGGCCCCCAGCCTGTTCCAACTCCACTACTCGGACCGCTTCTTCGCCGCCTGCGCCTGGACGGGCTGCGGCGTCTCGGCGGCGCTGATCGCCGGACTGGACTCCTGGCTCCCGCTCTGGGCAGGCATGTTGCTGTGGCTGGTTCCCTGGGTGCTGTATCTCTCGATCGTCAACGTCGGCCAGACCTGGTACGCCTTCGGCTGGGAGTCGCTGCTGCTGGAGGTGGGCTTCCTGGCGGTCTTCCTCGGCAACGACGAGGTGGCCCCGTCGATCGTGGTCCTCTTCCTGCTGCGCTGGATCCTGTTCCGGGTGGAGTTCGGCGCGGGCCTGATCAAGATGCGCGGCGACGCGTGCTGGCGGAAGCTGACCTGCCTGTACTACCACCATGAGACCCAGCCGATGCCGGGCCCCCTGAGCTGGTTCTTCCACCACCTCCCCCGGCCCCTGCACCGCATCGAGGTGGCCGCCAACCACGTGACCCAACTCGTCGTCCCGGTGCTGCTGTTCGCCCCGCAGCCGGTCGCCACGGCCGCCGCCTCGCTGATGATCGTCACCCAGCTGTGGCTGGTCCTGTCGGGCAACTTCGCCTGGCTGAACTGGATCACCATCGTGCTCGCCGTCTCCGCCCTGGAGCTCCCGGCCGGTCCGCCGTCCTCCGTGCCCGGCGCCCCGCTCTGGTACGAGGTCGTGGTCCTGGCGGTCGCCGCGCTGCTCCTCGGGCTCAGCTACCACCCGGTCACGAACATGATCTCCCGCCGGCAGATCATGAACCGCTCCTTCGACCCGCTCCACCTGGTCAACACCTACGGCGCGTTCGGCAGCGTCAGCCGGATCCGCTACGAGGTGGTCGTCGAGGGCACGGACGATGCCGTACCGCACGAGGACTCGGACTGGCGGGAGTACGAGTTCAAGGGCAAGCCGGGCGATCCACGGCGCTGGCCCCGCCAGTTCGCGCCCTACCATCTGCGCCTGGACTGGCTGATGTGGTTCGCCGCGCTCTCGCCCTCGTACGCCGGCGCATGGTTCGGCGCCCTGGTGGAACGACTCCTGGAGAACGACCGCGACACGCTGCGCCTGCTGCGCCGCTCCCCCTTCCCGCCCGACGCCCCGCCCCGCTACATCCGGGCCCGCCTCTTCCGCTACGAGTACACGAGCTGGCGGGAGCTGCGGGAGACGGGGGCGTGCTGGGAGCGCACGTATGTACGGGAGTATCTGCCGCCCACACGGCTGGCGGGGGTGGCTCAGCGGAGCTGACCTGGAGGCGGTCCCGTCCGTGCTCCCCTGCGCATGGTTCACCAGGTGTGTCGCGGCCAGGTCCAGGGGCGTCAAAGACCGTAGACGCGGGTGGCCGTGCCGTGGAAGATGTCCGCACGGGCGGCCGCGTCGAGATCAGCCATCAACTCCCGTGTGACGGACAGGACTTCGCCGTACGTCGACTTTTCCGTGCACACCGGCCAGTCCGAGCCGAACATCAGACGGGCGGGGCCGAAGGCCTCCAGGGCGATGTCGGTGTACGGGCGGAGGTCGTCGATGGTCCATGAGTCGGGGGCGGCCTCGGTGACCAGGCCGGAGAGTTTGGCGGTCGTGTGGGGCAGGGCGGCGAGGGCGTGCAGGTCGGTCGCCCAGGGTTTCAGGGCGCCCGAGGCGATGGGCGGCTTGCCCAAGTGGTCGAGGACGAAAGTGAGTTGGGGGAGGTCGGCGGCCGCCCTGGTACAGGCCGGCAGTTGGTGCGGGAGGACCACGAGGTCGTAGACCAGACCCGCTTCGGCCACGGCCGCAAGGCCTCTGCGTACGTCCGGGCGCAGCAGCCACTCGGGGTCGGGCTCGCCCTGGACCTGGTGGCGGATCCCCTTGAGGTAGTGGCCGCCGGGGAGTTCGCGCAGACGGGCCAGTTCGTCGGTGATGTCCGGGCGGGTGAGGTCGGTCCAGCCGACGACCCCGGCGATCAGGTCGTTTGCGGCGGCCAGGGCCAGGAACTCCGGGGTCTCCTCCGGCACCGTGACCGTCTGGACGAGGACCGTGCGGTCGACTCCGGACGCCTGCGCCTGGGGAGCGAGGTCGTCGAGGGTGAAGTTCCGGCGGAGCGGGCTGAGGTCGGGGATCCAGTGCTGGTCCCGGACGGAGAGGTCCCACATGTGGTGGTGGGCGTCCACCGTCACGGCAGCTCCCGGACGACGGGCAGACCGGCGGCCGCGCCCTCGTCGGAGTAGTCGCGCACGACGTCCGGCAGCTGCGCCGTACGGGCCTGCCAGGCGATGTCGACCGGTTCCTTCGGGACCTCGCGGTGGGCGGCCTCGTACTCGGCGATGCGGTCCGCGCGGACCCTGGTGTGCAGGGCGACTCTCATGACGCTTCCTCCGCGGGCACGGGGGCTTCGGGCGGCAGGAGCCCTTCCGCGCGCAGCTGCTGCCAGAAGGCGGCGGGAGGGGGTGCCGCGAACTGCTCGGCGCAGTCGCGGACTTCCGCCGCCGAGCGGGCACCCACGAGGACGCTCGCGACCGCCGGATGGGCGGCGCAGAAGGCGAGGGCGGCTGCCCGCAGGGTGGTGCCGTGCCGGTCGGCGACCGCCTTGAGGTGCAGGGCGCGGTCCAGCAACTGTGCCGGCGCGGCCGCGTAGTTGTACGTCGCGCCCGGCTTGGGGTCGGCGAGCAGACCGGAGTTGAAGGCGCCGCCGATCACCACCGAGGTGCCGCGTTCCTGCGCCGCGGGCAGGAGTTCGGTGAGGGCCGGCTGTTCCAGGAGCGTGTAGCGGCCGGCGCACAGCACGACGTCGACGTCGGTGTCGCGGACGAAGCGGGTGAGCATCCCGGTCTGGTTCATGCCCGCGCCGATGGCGCCCACGACCCCTTCCGCGCGCAGCTTCTCCAGCGCCGGGTAGCCCTCGTGGAAGGCCTGTTCGGCGTGGTCGTCGGGGTCGTGGAGGTAGACGATGTCGACGCGGTCGAGGCCGAGCCGTTCGAGGCTGGCCTCAAGGCCGCGGCGTACGCCGTCGGCGCTGAAGTCCCACACGCGGCGGTGAGTGGCGGGCACGGCGAAGCCGTTGGCGAGGTCGTCGCCGCCCTCGCCGGAGGGCTCCAGGCGGCGGCCGACCTTGGTGGAGATCGAGTAGGCGGTACGGGGGTGTTCGCGCAGCGCGGCGCCGAGGCGGCGTTCGGACAGGCCGAGGCCGTAGTGCGGGGCGGTGTCGAAGGAGCGGATGCCCCGCTGCCAGGCCGCGTCCACCGCCTCGTGGGCCTGTTCCTCGCTGACCTCGGTGTAGAGGTTGCCGATGACGGCCCCGCCGAAGGCAAGGGCGCTGACCTCGACCGTGCTGCTGCCGAGCCGGTTCACTGGCCCACCGGCCTCAGGCGCAGGCCCTGCATGCCGCCGTCCACGGCGAGTGAGGTGCCGGTGGTGGCGCCGGACAGCGGGCTCGCCAGGTAGGCGATGGCGCCCGCGACTTCGGCCGCGCTGACGAGGCGGCCGGTGGGCTGGCGTGCCTCCAGCGCGGCGCGCTCGGCGACGGGGTCGTCGGCCGCGTCCAGCAGGCGGCCGACCCACGGGGTGTCCGCCGTGCCGGGGTTGACGCAGTTGACGCGGATGCCCTCGCGGACGTGGTCGGCGGCCATGGCGAGGGTCAGCGAGTACACCGCGCCCTTGCTCGCGCAGTACAGGGCGCGCTGCGGCAGGCCCGCGGTGGCCCCGATGGAGCAGGTGTTGACGATCGCCGCGTGCTGCGAGCGGCGCAGGTGGGGCAGGGCGGCGCGGGAGACGCGGACCATGCCGACCACGTTGATGTCGAGGACGCGGTGCCATTCGGCGTCGTCGTTGTCCTCGATGGTGCCCAGCGCGCCCACGCCGGCATTGTTGATCACGATGTCGAGGCCGCCGAGCTCGGTGACCGCGGCGGCCACCGCCTCGCGTACGGACGCGTCGTCGCCGACGTCGGCGCGGAAGCCGAGCAGCGGCTTGTCGACCGAGGACGGGTCGAGGTCGAGTACGGCGACCTGGGCCCCGCGGGCGGCGAGGAGTTCCGCCGTCGCCCGCCCGATGCCGGAAGCCCCGCCCGTGACCAGGGCCTTCAGACCCTCGAAGTCGGTCATGCCGCCTGTCCTTCTTTCTTCTCGTCGAGGTCTGCGGCCCAAAAGGTACCGCCGGGGAAGGTGTACCGCGCGATGGACTCCGGGCGCATGGCGGCCGAGAAACCGGGCGCGGCAGGTGCCGTGTAGTGACCCTCGCGGATCACCACCGGGTGGAGGAAGTGGTCGTGGAGATGGTCGACGTACTCGATGACCCGGTCCTCGGTGGTGCCGGAGACCGCCACGTAGTCGAACATCGACAGGTGCTGAACGAGTTCGCACAGGCCGACGCCGCCCGCGTGCGGGCAGACCGGCACCCCGAACTTGGCGGCGAGCAGCAGGATCGCGAGGTTCTCGTTGACGCCGCCGACGCGGGCCGCGTCTATCTGCAGGACGTCGAGGGCGCCCGCCTGAAGGAGCTGTTTGAAGACGATCCGGTTCTGGACGTGCTCGCCGGTCGCCACCTTGACGGGCGCCACCGCGGTGCGGATGGCCGCGTGGCCGAGCACGTCGTCGGGGCTGGTGGGCTCCTCGATCCAGTACGGGTCGAACTCGGCGAGGGCCCTGGTCCAGCGGATCGCCTCGTCCACGCCCCAGCGCTGGTTGGCGTCGATGGCCATCCGGATGCCGGGGCCGACGACCGAGCGGGCGACCCGGCAGCGGCGCACGTCGTCGTCGAGGTCCGCCCCCACCTTGAGCTTGATCTGGGTGAATCCGTCGGCGACCGCCTGGGCGGCGAGCCGGGTGAGTTTCTCGTCGCTGTAGCCGAGCCAGCCCGCGGAGGTGGTGTAACCGGGGTAGCCGCGCTCCAGCAGCCGGGCCCTACGCTCTTCGGAGCCCGCCCGGCCCCGGCGCAGGATCTCCAGTGCCTCCTCGGGGGTGAGCGCGTCCGTGAGGTAACGGAAGTCGATCTGGGCGACCAGCCATGCGGGATCGGCCTCGGCGAGCAGCCGCCACAGCGGCTTGTCGGCGCGCTTGGCCGCCAGGTCCCACACGGCGTTGACGACCGCCCCGATCGCCATGTGCATCACGCCCTTCTCGGGCCCCAGCCAGCGCAGCTGGCTGTCGCCGACCAGGTCGCGGTAGACGGCTCCCGGGTCGGCACACACCTCGTCGACGGACCGTCCCACCACGTGGTGGCGCAGCGCGTGGATCGCGGCGACCTGGACATCGTTGCCACGCCCGATGGTGAAGGTGAAGCCGTGCCCCTCCGGCTCGTCCTCGCCGTCGGTGCGCAGCACCACGTACGCGGCCGAGTAGTCGGGGTCCGGGTTCATCGCGTCGGAGCCGTCGAGCTCACGCGAGGTCGGGAACCGGATGTCGTAGGTGTCGACCGCGGTGATGCGGCAGGAGGGGCCGGGCGTCGAGGACACGGAGGGCCTTTCGGTCGGGGGCAGGGGCGGTGGTCAGTCCTGGGCGCGTCCCGTGGTGAGGCGGGCGAGGATGAGCGCGAGCAGGATGATTCCGCCGTAGATGGCGTCGATCCAGAACGACGGCACCTGAGCCATGGTCAGCATGGTCTTGACCACACCCAGCAGGAGTACGCCGGTCAGGGCGCCGAACATGGTTCCCTTGCCGCCGTCGAGGCTGATCCCGCCGATCACGGCGGCGGCGAACACGGTGAAGATCATGTTCTGGCCCTGGTTGGCGCCGATGGCGCCCACGTAGCCGGTGTACATCAGACCGCCGACCGAGGCGAGGACACCGGCGACGGCATAGACGCCGAGCCGGACGCGGTCCACGCGGATACCGGCGGCGCGGGCCGCCTCCAGGTTGCCGCCGATCGCGTACAACGAACGGCCCACCCGGTGGTACTTCAGCACCAGCCCGGCGATGGCGAAGGCGACGGCGGCCACCCACACGGAGATCGGGATGCGCAGGAACGTGGTGGTGGCCAGCGAGAAGAACGCGTCGGGCATCCCGAACAGCGTCTTGCCCTTGGTGGCGCCGACCAGCAGCCCACGCAGGATGATCAGCATGGCGAGGGTGACGATGAACGCGTTGAGCTTCACCTTCACGACGAGGATGCCGTTGAAGGCACCGATGGCCGCGCCCACCAGGGGGATGGCCAGCAGGGCCAGTCCGGCGGGGAGTTCCGTGCCCCAGCCGGCCTGCGCGGCCGGCAGCACCAGCAGCGCCGCCACCGCCGGCGCGATGCCGACCACCGACTCCAGCGACAGGTCGAACTTGCCGGTGATGAGGACCAGCGACTCGGCCAGCACCACCATCGCCAGCGAGGCCGACGAGGCCAGGATGGAGATCAGGGTGGCTTCGGTGAAGAAGGAGTCGTTCAGGACGGCACCGAGCAGAAGCAGCAGCAACAGCGCGGGGACCAGGGCGAGTTCGCGGGCGCGGCGCAGCAGGACCGCCCTCGCCGCCCGGGCGTCGGGCATGCTCACCGGCTTCACCGGCGGGGCCTTGGTGTCAGCCATGGTCCACTCCTTCGATGGAGGCGATCAGCTCATGGTCGCGCCAGCCCGCCGGATGCTCGGCGACGACGCGGCCGTGGAAGAGGACGAGGACGCGGTCACAGCGCCGCAGGTCGTCGAGTTCGTCGGAGACGACCAGCACCGCGGTGCCGTCCTCACGGGCGCTGTCCACGCGGGCCAGCAGTGACTCCTTGGACTTCACGTCCACGCCCGCGGTCGGGTTGATCAGGACGAGCAGCCGGGGGTCGGAGGCGAGGGCGCGGGCCATGACGACCTTCTGTGCGTTGCCGCCGGACAGGTCGGAGACGGGCTGCTCCGGGCCCTCGGTGTGGATGTCGAGACGGTCGATCAGTTCGGCCGCGACACCGCGCCTGCGGTCGGTGCCGATGAAGCCGAAACGCCCGAGCCGGTCCAGGACGCTCATGGTGGCGTTGTCGCCGATGGTCATCCCGGCGACCAGGCCCTGGTCGTGCCGGTCGCGCGGGACACAGCCGACACCGGCCTTCAGGGCGGCCTGCACGGACCCGAACCGCAGCGGCTCGCCGTCCAGTCGGGCGGTCCCGCCGGTGGGTGTGCGCAGGCCCGCGATGGCCTCCGCCAGCTCGGTCTTGCCGCTGGCGCTGGATCCGGCGAGCCCGACGACCTCGCCGCGGCGGACGGTCAGGTCGATGTCCTCGTACGACTCCGAGGTGAGCCCGCGGGCGTCGAGGAGCACCGGCGCGCTGTCGTCGACGAGCCTTTCCTGTACGGCCTGTTCGGCGATCGTCTCCAGGGACTCCCCCGCCATGGCCTCGATCAGCGCCGCCCTGGGCAGGTCGGCGACCGGGGCCGTGGTGATCCAGCGGGCGTCGCGCAGGACGGTGACGGTCTGGCAGACCTCGTAGACCTCCTGCAAGTGGTGCGAGATGAACAGGAAGGTGACGCCGGAGTCCTGGAGTGCGCGCATGCGGCTGAAGAGCCGCTCGATCTCACGCTTGTCGAGCTGGGCGGTGGGCTCGTCCAGGATGATGAAGCGGGCGCCGAAGCTGAGCGCCCGGGCGATCTCCACCATCTGGCGGTCCTCGACCTTGAGGTCGGCGGTGCGGGCCTCCGGGTCGACTCGCACGTCCCAGGTGTCGAGGAGTGCGGCCGCCTCGCTCTTCAGCCGGCGCCAGCTGATGAAGCCGCGCTGGAGTGGCTGCCGGTTGATGAAGAGGTTCTCGGCGACCGTCAACTCGGGTACGACGGTGGGGTGTTGGTAGACGCAGGCCACCTTGCGGCGCCAGGCGTCGCGGTCGGCGAGTGGGGGCGCGGGCTCGCCGTCGAAGCGGACCGTGCCCTCGTCGGGCGCCTCCAGGCCGGTGAGGATCCGGACCAGGGTGGACTTGCCGGCGCCGTTGCGGCCGACGAGGGCGTGGGACTCGCCGGACAGGACGGTGAGCCGGCCGTCCGCGAGGGCGGTGGTGGGGCCGTATCGCTTGACGATGTCCCGCGCCTGGGCGAGCGGGGTGCTGGGGCTGCTCATTTGACCGTGTTGCCCCACAGCTTGGGGTCGTCGACGTTGTCCTTGGTCACCAGCGGCGCGGGCAGCTGGTCCTCCAGGATGCCGCTGGGCAGCTTGACGATGGTCGAGTCGTGGTCGGTCGGGCCGGGCTTGAAGGTCTTCCCCTCCATCGCCGCCTTGATGTAGTACATGCCGTACTTGGCGTAGGCGTCGGCGGGCTGGGAGACGGTCGCGTCGATCTCGCCCTTGCGGATGGCGTCGAACTCCTGCGGGATGCCGTCGTTGGAGACGATGGTGATGTGGCCCGCGATACCGGCCTTCTTCAGCAGGCCCTTGGACTTCAGGGTCTGCAGGGTCGGCGCCAGGTAGACCCCGCCGGCCTGCAGATAGATGCCCTTGATGTCGGGGTTGGCGTTGAGGAGGGTGTCGAGTTTGGAGGCCGCGGCGTCGGACTCCCACTTGGCGGGGATCTCCAGCACCTTGAGCCCCGGGTACTTCTGCTTCACGCAGGACCGGAAGGCCTCGGAGCGGTCCCGGCCGTTGACGGAGGCCAGGTCGCCCATGATCTGCACGACCTTGCCACTGGTGATGTGCCCGCCGAGGTAGTCGCAGGCCTTGGTGCCGTAGGCGACGTTGTCGGCGCGGACGACCATGGCGACCTTGCCCTTGTCGGGCGCGACGTCGACCGCGACGACCGGGACGCCCTTGCGGTCGGCCTGGTCGAGGCCGGCCTCGATGGCGGCGCTGTCCAGCGGGGCGACGACCAGGCCCTTCACGCCCTGGTTGAGCTGGTTGTTGATGTCGGTGATCTGCTGTGAGGGGTCGCTGTTGGAGTTGACCGTCTTGAGCGCGTCGACGCCCTCGGACTTCGCCATCTTCGGCACGTAGTCGTTGTACGACTGCCAGAACGGCGAGGTCAGCAGGGGCAGGATCACCCCGACCTTGCCGGTGCCGCCGCCTCCGGCACTGCCGGAGCCCCCGGTGTCCTTGGTGCTGCCGCACGCGGCGAGCGCGAGCGAGGCGCCCGCGGCCACGGTCATCACACCGATCATTCGAAACCTGTTCCGCTTCCCCACTGTCCTGCCGGGCATCTGGCGGCTCCTCGTTGAGCGTGTTCGAGCAGATGCCCGCATATTTATCAGACCACTTCCCCGAAACAACACCCTCCGACGGCAGATTTTCCCGCCTTCTGACAGTATTGGTCGGACCACCTCCGTGGTTAGACTGCGGCGCACCGGGTGACAGGAGGCACGGCGTGGACGAGACCGCCCCGCAGAAGGGCACGGTGA
Source organism: Streptomyces sp. NPDC001492 (assembly GCF_053597275.1). NCBI lineage: Bacteria > Bacillati > Actinomycetota > Actinomycetes > Kitasatosporales > Streptomycetaceae > Streptomyces > Streptomyces sp. NPDC001492. Next base: position 272,847 of record NZ_JBSFHW010000002.1, read on the forward strand.
CGCAGCGCGCCATCGAGCGGATCAAGGCGATGATCGGCGAGGGCCGTCTGGAGCCCGGCGAGCGGCTGCCCACCGAACGGGATCTCGCCGCCCAGCTGGGCATCTCCCGCAGCTCGATGCGCGAGGCGATCCGCGCGCTCACGGTGCTCGGTGTGCTGGAGGCCCGGCACGGCTCCGGCATCTATGTCACCCAGCTGGAGGCCGGCGATCTGCTGGAGACGTTCGGGGTGGTCGCCGACCTGTCCCGGGGCCCGCGTCTGGTGGAGCTCCTGGAGGTGCGCCGCATCCTGGAGTCGACGGCGACCGCGCTGGCGGCCGCCCGCATCACGCCCGACCAGCTGGCCGAGGTCGAGAAACACCTCACGGCGATGAACGCCACCGACGACCCGGAGGTGATCCTCGCCCACGACCTCGCCTTCCACCGCGAGATCGCGGCCGCCGCGGGCAACGACACCATGGCGGCCATCCTGGAGGGCCTGTCCTCCCGCACCTTCCGCGCCCGCGTCTGGCGCGGTTACCAGGAGGAGGGCGCCTTCGCCCGCACCCGGCGGGAGCACGCGGCCATCCACCGGGCCCTGGTGGCCCACGACCCGGAGGCGGCACGGGCTGCGGCGGCCGCACATGTGGGCGAGGTGGAGGAGTGGCTGCGGGCGCAGCTGGGAGGTCAGGCGCGACCGTCGGCCTGGCCGCTCTGACGGCGGACTCCCGGACGGGCCGCCTTCGGCTCCGGTCGTCGATACGTTGGAGTCATGCGATATGCCATCTCCATCCCTCAGTTCTATCGAGACGGCCAGTTCGATCCGGGAGCCTTCCGCGAGTACTTCGCGAAGGCCGAGGACCTCGGGTACCACAGCGCGTGGGCGCAGGAGTCGCCGTTGGGGACCGGGTCGGTGCTGTCGCCCATGGAGGCCATGACGTACGCCGCCGCGTGCACGACCCGGCTGCGGCTGGGCACCACCGTGTTCGTCAGCACGCTGCACCAGCCCGTGCACTTCGCCAAGGCGCTGGCGACCATCGATCAGATGAGCGGCGGCCGACTGGAAGTGGGGGTCGGCTCCGGCGGCCCCGACCGGCCGTTCGCCGCGTTCGGCATGGACAAGGCCCGGTACTTGGCCCGGTTCACCGAGGGCATCGCCCTCACCAAGGCCCTGTGGACGCAGCCGAGCGTCACCTTCGACGGCGAGTTCTGGCAGCTCCAGGACGCCGTGTTGGAGCCGAAGCCGCTCCAGAAGCCGCATCCTCCGCTGTGGTTCGGCGGATCCAGTGAGTCGGCGCTTCGGCGTGCGGTGCGGCTGGGGAACGGGTTCTTCGGGGCGGGGTCGTCGACCACGGCCGCGTTCAGGGAGCAGGTCGCGTTCGTCACCGAGGCGGCGGCCAAGGCGGGCAGGACGGACTTCTCGATCGCCAAACGGGTCTACATCGACATCGATGCGGACGCCGGGCTGGCGCGTGAGCGGGTCAACGCCGGGCTGGCCCGCGTCTACGGCCGGCGCATTCCCCGCATCGAGGCCGCCGCGATCGCCGGCACGCCGGACGACTGCGTGGCCGCCGTCCGCGAGGTGATCGACGCCGGCGCGGGTCTCGTCCTGTTCACCCCGATCGGCGATCCCACCGCCCTCGCGGACCGCATTGCCGACGAGGTGATCCCCGCACTGTCGGTCTGACCTCCGCCGGTCCCCCGAGTGCGCGCAAGTTGCCGGGGTCAGCCGCTCGCCGCAGGCAGCGAGGCACTGGCGCGCTGCCCCTGCGTCTCGGCCCACTCCCGCAGCTCGTTGCCACCCACCTCCTCGATCGCTGTCTGCAGCGCGGCGCGCGCCGCCGCATCGCGTTCCGCCGGCGGCAGCAGCAGATAGCGGTCGACGGCGCGCCGCAGGGTCTCGTGGGACTGCCCGCCGGCGATCCAGCGTGCGCCGGGGTTGAACAGCTGCCGCACGCCGGTGAAGAAGACGGCGCCGCCCGCGATCAGCGCGGTCAGCCAGGCCGGGGCATGCAGCCCGGCCGCCACGACCGTCGCCGACGTGGAGGCGAGGGCACCCAGTTCCGTGGCGTGGTGGAGCCGTCTGGCCCGGTCGCGGGTGCGCCCGTAGAACGCCAAGTCCTGCCGCGCGAGGGCCAGTACCGGGTCGGGCTCCGCGGACCAGTCCGGGTCGGTGACCGTGCTTCGTCTCATCGGGACATCATCGGGGGCGCACGCGCGCGGAGGAAAGGCCGGCCGGGCGGCAACCCGGCCGTCATGACGCCGATTCCGTCGCCGGGCCGCCTCAGGCCCGCCGGAACCGCAAGGTCACCAGCTGGAAGGGGCGAAGCCGCACACCGACCCGGTCTGCCTCCCGACGCTCGATCGCCGCCTCGGGCGCCGGGCGTTCCAGCAGATCCGTCTCCGTGACGCCCGCCACCCCGAATCCGGCCGTGAGCGTGGCACGGGCGCGTCCGCCGTGGGCCTCGTGGAAACGGACCACCACGTCGCCGCTGCCGTCGTCGGCCAGCTTGACCGCGGTGACCACGACCGCCTCGTGATCGACGCTCACCAACGGGGCGACCTCGGCTGCCCCGTTGGTCCGTCCCTCCCGCACATTGATCCGCCACCCTTCGCGCACCGCGTCCCCGATCCCCGCCCCCGGCACCAGCGCATGCCGGAAGCGGTGAACGCCCTGGTCCGTCTCCGGGTCCGGGAACCGCGGGGCGCGCAGCAGCGACACCCGGACCGTGGTCGTCGTACCGCGGTCGCCGTCGGTGCGGACCGTGCGGGTCACGTCATGGCCGTACGTGGAGTCGTTGACGAGGGCGACACCCCAGCCGGGCTCCTCGACGTGGACGAAGCGGTGGTTGCAGGCCTCGAACTTGGCCGCCTCCCAGGAGGTGTTGGTGTGCGTGGGACGGTGGAAGTGCCCGAACTGGGTCTCCGACGCGTAGCGTTCGGCGTGCACGTCGAGCGGGAAGGCCAGCTTGAGGAACTTCTCCGTCTCGTGCCAGTCCACCTCCGTGTCCAGCACCAGCCGCCGCTCCCCCGGCGGCAGCGTCAGCACCTGCGTGACACGTGAGGCGCCGAAGGACCGTACGATCCGCACCGACGCGCCGTCCTCACCGGCGACCACCTCGTCGGCCTCCGTGAGATCGGTGACCGTGTTGCGGTAGAACTCGTCGACGTCCCAGGCGTCCCACATGTTCGGGAAGTCGGGATGGAGCTGGAGGAGGTTCGCCGCGCGGCCCGGGGCGATCGTCTCCCGGTCGGCCGCGCTGTCGTAGGCCGATACGACCAGGCCCTGGGCGTCGATCTCGCAGCGCAGCAGACCGTTGTCGAGGACGTGCCCGCCGGCTGGGCGCGGGGTCACGGTGGTTCTGCCCTCGCTGACCGCGGTCCCCGCACCGCCCGCCGGGATCCCGTGCCGGGCATGCGGCGCCGCGTTGAAGACGAGCGGCGTCGACCCCTCACCTGCCAGGGCGCGCTGGGCCGCAGCAACGATGGCGTCCAGCTCGGCCGCCACGCGCTCGTACGTCGCCCGCGCCTCCCGGTGCACCCACGCGATCGACGATCCCGGCAGGATGTCGTGGAACTGGTGCAGCAGCACCGTCTTCCAGATGCGGTCCAACTCCTGGTACGGGTAAGGGAATCCGGTGCGTACGGCGGCCGTGGCGGCCCAGAGTTCGGCCTCGCGCAGGAGGTGTTCGCTGCGCCGGTTGCCCTGCTTGGTCCTCGCCTGGCTGGTGAGGGTGGCGCGGTGGAGTTCGAGGTAGAGCTCGCCCACCCACACGGGCGGTTCGGGGTACTCGGCCTCGGCCTTCTCGAAGAACTCCTGCGGGGTCTCCCACACGACGCGTGCAGAGCCCTCCAGGTCCCGCAGCCGCGCCGCTTTCGCGACCATCTCGCGGGTGGTGCCGCCGCCTCCGTCGCCCCAGCCGGTCGGGGCGAGGGAGTGCCGGGCGACTCCCTTGTCCTTGAAGTTGCCTGCCGCGTGGGCGATCTCGCTGCCCTTCATGGAGCAGTTGTAGGTGTCCACGGGCGGGAAGTGCGTGAAGATCCGGGTGCCGTCGATGCCCTCCCAGCGGAAGGTGTGGTGCGGGAACTTGTTCGTCTGCGACCAGGAGATCTTCTGCGTCAGCAGCCACTTGGAACCGGCGGCCTTGATGATCTGCGGCAGCCCGGCGGCGAAGCCGAAGGTGTCCGGCAGCCATGCCTCCTCGTTCTCGATGCCGAACTCGTCCAGGAAGAACCGCTTGCCGTGCACGAACTGCCGGGCCATCGCCTCCGAGCCGGGCATGTTGGTGTCCGACTCCACCCACATCCCGCCGGCCGGCACGAACCGTCCGTCCGCCACCGCCTTCTTCACCCGCGCCCACACCTCGGGCCGGTGTTCCTTCACCCACGCCCACTGCTGGGCCTGCGACATGGTGAACACGAAGTCGGGCTCGTCGTCGAGGAGCGCGGTCATGTTGGAGGTCGTACGGGCGACCTTGCGGACCGTCTCGCGCAGCGGCCACAGCCACGCCGAGTCGATGTGCGCGTGACCGACGGCGCTGATGCGGTGGGCGGAGGGGGTGGCGGGTGCGGACAGGACGTCGGCCAGGCGTGAACGGGCGTGCGCTGCCGTGCCGTTGACGTCCTGAAGGTCGATCGCGTCGAGTGACCGCTCCACCGCGCGCAGGATCTCCCAGCGCCGCGCCGACTCCACCGGCAGCTCGGCCATCAGCTCGCCGAGCACCTCCAGGTCGATCACCAGCTGCCACACCGTCTCGTCGAAGACGGCGAGGTCCATACGGGTGAGGGTGTACTGCGGTTCGCTGCCCGCGGTCTCCTTGTCGCCGAGTTGCGTGGGCAGGAACGGGTGGTAGTCGAGGATGACGGGGTTGGAGGCCGCCTCGATGTGCAGGCGCACCTCCTCGCCGCCCTCGACCGGGGCGCCGATCCGCACCCACTGGTTGCGCGGGTTGAGGCCCTTCACCGGAGTGCCGTCGGGCCGGTACACCAGGCCCTCGCACTGGAATCCGGGCATGTTCTCGTCGAAGCCGAGGTCGAGGATCGCCTCGACGGTCCTGCCGGCCCACGCCCCGGGGACCGTCCCCGTGACGCGGAACCAGCTGGTCCCCCAGGGAGCACCCCACCGGGCGCCGACCGCGATCGGCTCGGGCTCGGCCGCCAGCCCCTCGGCCACCGGCACCGGCTCGCCGGGCGCATTCCACACCGCCACCTCCAGCGGTACGGACTCGGGGTACACGGCGGGGCGGACACGCTCGTCGAGGACGCGCTTGAGACGGGCTTCGACCAGGCTGCGGTCGTCATGCATGCGGGGTGCTCCGTAGGTCTTCCGGGGCTTCCGGTGGCGGATGGTTACCAGGGGTGGGTCACGGTGACGGGGGCCGACGTGGTGTACAGCTCCCCTACTGTGCGCAGCTCCAACCGGGCCGCCTGCTCTCCCTGTTCGGGCCGCAGTCCGGCGAGGAAGTGGGCGCGCTGGCCGGTGGCCCCGAGAAAGCGCCGGGTGCCGTCGGGCAGCAGGCGGTGCAGGGTGTAGTGGCGTACGACGCCCGGGGCCGGGTTCCAGGCCAGGCGCAGGTCGCCGCCGGAGGCCGCGGTGATCCGCAGTCCGGAGGGGGCGGCGGGCGTCTCGACGGTGTCGCGCACCGCCAGCCCGCCGAGCCGCCACTGCACGGGGCCGTCGGTGGCGGTGAGCCGTACAGCGATCGTATGGAGCGTTCCGGAGAGGCCTGTGAGCGGCACGGTCACGGTCTGCCAGCCGTTGACCGAGTTCACCGCCGCGCCGTGCTTTCTGTTGACCGGGTTCACAGGCAGATAGCTGTACGGCGGTGTCGCACCCGGCGCGCCCGGCTCGGCGGTGGCCACGGCGAGCTCCAGGTTCACAGCGCCCGCGTCGGTGCGCTGCGTCAGCTCGACAACCGTGTCAACAGTGATCGGAAGCCGTGTCGCGTACAACTCCACGGTCGTGGGCTCGTCCAGTTCACCGTCCACCAGCACACTGCTGCCGCCACGCCACGCGTCCGCGAAATCGAACGACACCGCAGGCCGCTCGCCCTCCGTCCGCACCACCCACCGCCGCGAGGGCAGCCGGTCCTGCAGCCCGAGGTGGTTCCACGGCGTGTCCGAGGTGACCGCGCCGTCCTCGTGCCACCGCTGCCCGTGCCCGGTGTTGAACACGCTCGCGAACGGCACGGACGACACCGTGGACCGGTCCGCGACCGACACCGCCGGCGCCCGCCACGGATCGGAGGCGTCGGGCCGCGACGGATCGAGCGAACGGCCGGTCCAGAACCGGTCGTCGGCGGCATGGAAGTCGGCCGGGGTCCGGGAGGCGGGCAGGTGGTTGCGGGTCCACTCGGGCCGGTAGAAGCCGATCGAGGTGACATGGGCCTTGGTCGTCGGCACGATGGCGTCCCAGCTCACGCTCGTGTTCGACCCGTTGGACTCGACATCGACACCGGCCCACAACTCGTAGCGGCTGCGGCCGAGTTGCTGCGCCTTCTGCCCGGACGACGACAAGGTGCCCGCACTCCACCGGAAGTCGACGAACATGTCGTCGGCGGCCTGGAAGAACGCCTGGTTCTGGCTGTCGAGCGCCCCCTGCCAGCTCACCGTGCCGTTCACGGTCATCGCGTCGTACCAGGTCACCCGCTGTCCACGGGCCGCGGCGAGCGACTTCAGCTCCTTGACGAAGCCGAGCATGTCGGCGCCGAGCGCGGCATTTCCGCCACCGGTCTCCGCGTTGACGAACCACCCGTCGAACCCGTAGGCAGCCGCGACGGCGACGAGTTGGGCGGCGAGCGGGTAGTGCCCGGCGGAGTCCTTCTGCACCAGATCCCGCGTCCACCGCAACTGACCGCCATAAGCGGTGGGCGGCAGGAAGATGTTGCCCAGCACCGGGACACCGTGCCGGTGGGCTGCGTCCACGATCGGCGCGTTCGGCGCGAGGATCAGCCCCTCGCCGGACGAGCCGCCCCAGAACACCAGCTCGTCGATGTACGCCCAGTGCGTGAGCGCGTAGTAGTCGGCGGTCGCCGAACCCTGCGAGGGGTTGCCGGAGGTCGGCCCGAAAGACACCAGCGACTGGATGCGGGCCTGTCCGGAGCGGGCGGCGGCGTTGGCCGCCGTCGGGGTGAAACGGGGAGCCAGGGGCACGGACGCGGTGTTGAAGGCGAGGTCGGTGTCCTCGGCGGCGCGCCAGGCCTTCAGGCTGCGCCAGGTGATGCCGTTGCCCGGGCTGCCGGAGGGCAGGGAGTCCGGGTACCAGTAGGAGGCGTACGGCGGGGTCGCGGGGGCGGCCTTCGGCGCGGCAGAGACCGGCAGCTGCGGTACCAAGGCGGCCGCGGCGCCGGCGAGCAGGACGGTGCGTCTGGTGGGGTTCACGAGCTGGTTCCTCCTTGTGGGGTGCGGAGTACCTGTTCGGGAGTGACGACTTCGGTGATGCCGCGTGCGGCGAGGTGGTCCTTGTCGTCCGCGCGGGTGTCCAGGACGGTGGTGGGCCGGGCGCCGTCGGCGGTCAGCCGGAAGAAGGCGTCGAAGACCGGCCCGCCGGGGGCGCAGAGCGAGCGCATGGCCGGGTCGGCCGGGACGACGAGGGCGGTGCTGCGGGGTGCGGGTGGCGTGTGTTCGCGCGCTGCCGCATCCGCCAGCGCCCGTGCCGTGTCCTTGGGCCGGCGGTCGTTGGTCAACAGGCCCAGCCCGTATTCGAGTTCGGGGAAGTCCGCGAGGTCCCGGGACACGTCGTGCGAACACCACCAGGTGATGCCCCACAGGCCGGGGCAGTCCAGGACACCTGCGACGGTGGCCCCGGTGAAGGCGGCGGCGTGCTCGGGTGGGATGAGGGGTGCGGGTGCGCCGACCTCCTGGAGCCAGACCGGGCGGTGGGGATCGTCGGCCCAGGCCTTGCTCAGTTCGACGAGATAGGCGGCGTGGTGTTCGGTCGGGACGGCGGTGCGGCCGTGGCGCTGGGCGGTGCCGTTGAAGACCCAGGAGTGTACGGCGGTGACGGCGCCGTGGCGGGCGGCCTGGGACGGGGTGAAGGGCATGTCGTCCTGGTACCAGGTGGCGTCGTACTCGGCGTGCAGGTGCAGTTTGCCGGGGGCGCCCTGCTCGCAGGCGGCGAGCATGCGCGCGAGCCACGCGTCGATCTCGTCGGAGGTGGCCCGGTCCGGATCGGGATGCGGGTCAGCCGAGAACTGGTTGACCTCGTTGCCGAGGGTGATGCCGAGGAAGTTGGGGCGTTCGGCGAGGGCGGCGGCGAGCGTGCGCAGATAGGCGGCCTGGCCGTCGAGCACGTCCGGGTCGGTGAACAGGTTCCGGCGGTGCCAGGTGCGCGTCCAGGCGGGCAGGAAGTCGAAGCTGCTCAGATGCCCTTGCAGACCGTCCACGTTGACGTCGAGCCCGCGCTCGGCCGCCGCGTCCACCAGTGCGACGAGCTGCTCGACGGCGCGGGGGCGGATCAGCGTGCGGTTGGGCTGGAAGTACGGCCACAGCGGGAAGACCCGGATGTGGTCCAGGCCGAGCGCGGCGATGGAGTCGAGGTCGGTCCGTACGGAGTCGAGGTCGAAGTCGAGCCAGTGGTGGAACCACCCTTCGCTGGGGGTGTAGTTGACGCCGAAGCGCACGGCAGCAGGCATACGGAGGTCCTTGAACTCGATGGCGGCGATCAGCCCTTGACAGCCCCCTCGCCGACCCCGCGGAAGAAGTACCGCTGCAGACAGGCGAAGAGGGCGATCAGCGGTGCCACGGCGATGACCGTGCCCGCGGCGACGAGCCGTTCGTCGCCCGCGAAGGTGCCGTGCAGATAGTTGAGGCCGATGGTCAGCGTGAACTTGGACGGGTCGCTCAGCACGATCAGCGGCCACAGGAAGTCGTCCCAGGCACCCATGAAGGCGAAGATGGCGACGACGGCGAGCGTGCCCTTCACCGCGGGCAGCGCGATGCGCAGGAACCGCTGCCAGACGTTGGCGCCGTCGACGTAGGCCGCCTCCTCGATCTCGAAGGGCAGGTTGAGGAAGGCGTTGCGCATCAGCAGCACGTTCATGGCGCCGATGCAGCCCGGCAGCACCACGCCGACCAGGGTGTTGTTGAGGCCCAGCTCCCGCATGGTGGTGAACTGGGCGATGATGATGCCCTCCACCGGTACGAGCATCGCGAGGATGAAGGCGAGGGTGGCCACCCGGCGGCCGCGGTAGCGCAGCCGGGCCAGGGCGTAGCCGGCGAGGGCCGATCCGACGCAGTTGGTGACGACATTGGCGGTGGCCACCTTCAGGGAGTTGAACGCGTAGTCCCAGACGGGGATGGTGTCGGCGACCCGTTCGTAGTTGTGCAGGGTGGGGTGGCCGGGCAGGAAGGTGGGCGGGGAGCTGTAGATGTCCTCGGTGGGACCCTTGAGCGAGGTGGACAGCTGCCACAGGAACGGGCCGACGGTCAGGGCGAGCACGGCGAGCAACAGCACATAGCGCAGGACGAGTTCCCAGGCCCGGATGCGGCGGCCGTGCTCGTCGGTGACGCGAGTGCGGGGCTCGCGTACGGGGACCCGCGGCTGCACGGGTCGTACCTTCTCGACGACGCTCACCTGTCCTCCCTCCGGTCGGCGCGCAGCACGAGCAGCATCAGGGCGACGGTGACGACGAAGACGACGACCGAGAGGGCGGAGGCGTAGCCGACGCGGCCGGTGAGGCCGGTGCCGGTGCGCTGGACGAGCATGACCAGGGTGGTGTCCTCACCGGCCGGTCCACCGCTCGGGCCCGCCATGAGGTAGACCTCGGAGAACACCTTGAAGGCGGCGACCGAGGACAGCGCGCCGACCAGGACCATGGTGGAGCGGACGGCGGGCACGGTGACGGTCAGGAAGCGGCGGACCGCGCCCGCGCCGTCGACGGCGGCGGCCTCGTGGAGTTCGCGGGGCACATTGGCCAGCGCCGCCAGATAGATGATCATGTAGTAGCCGAGGCCCTTCCAGACCGTGACGGCCATGGCGCTCAGCAGGAGCAGCCACTGGTCGCTGAGGAAACCGACCCGTCCGACCCCGATCGCCTCCAACAGGGAGTTGATCAGGCCGCGTTCGTCGAGCAGCCACACCCAGATCAGCCCGACGACGACGATCGAGGCGACGACCGGGGTGTAGAAGACGGACCGGAAGAAGGTGATGCCGGGGATGTTCTTCTGGACCAGCAGCGCGAGCAGCAGGGGCAGGACGACCAGTGCGGGGACGACCCCCAGTACGTACAGCCAGCTGTTGCGCAGGCCGATCCAGAACATGTCGTCGTGGAGCAGTTCGCGGAAGTTGGCGAGGCCCACGAACCGGCCCGGGATCAGGGTGCGGCGGTCGGTGAAGGCGTTGACCAGGGTGGAGACGAACGGGTACAGGATGAACGCGCCGGTGATCAGCAGTCCGGGTGCGGCGAACAGCCAGGGACTGGTGGGCAGTTGGCGCCGCACACGACGCCCCCCGGATACGGCAGGAGTGACCATCGCGCGCTAGCCCTGCTGCTGGAGGAGCGTGTTGCAGACCTTGACAGCGTTGTCGAGAGCCGTCTTGGGGCTCTCCTTGCCCAGCAGGGCCTTGGCGACCTCGTTGCGCAGCGCCGTCTTCATCTGCTCGCTGAACAGGACGGGCGTGTAGTTGACCGCGTTCTTCAGCGACTTGGCGGCGGCGATGCGCACCCGCGTCTCGTCGGTCCCGTCCTCCTTGGTGAAGTACGGGTCGTCCAGCGAGCCGGCGGTGCTCGGGAAGATGGCGACCTTCTTGGCGAAGGACATCTGGTGCTCGGCGTCGGTGACCCAGTGCGCGAAGGCGACCGAGGCGGCCGTGTGCTTGGTCCTGGAGTTGACCATCACGCCCATCACATACATGTTGACGTGGCCGGTGCTGGTGATCTGGTCGGTGATGCCGATGTTCTTGTACAGGTTGGGCGCCTGCTTCTTGAAGTTGCCGAGGTCGAGGGCGCTGCCGGGGTTCATGGCGACGGCCTCGGTGAGGAACTTCTTGCCCGACGACTCGGGGGTGGCGGTCAGCGCCTGCGGGTCGAGGGCCTTCGCGTCGTACAACTCCTTGTATCTGGCGAGGAGTTGGATGCCCTTGGCGTCGTTGAAGGCGAAGGCGGTGCCCTGCTTGTTCATGAGCTCGACGCCGTAGCGGCCGAAGTCCTCGATCGTGGGCACGTTGGCGAGGGTGGCGACCTTGCCGTCGCTCTTCTTCGCCATCTGCAGGGCGTCGGCGAAGAGGTCGTCGTACGTCTTCGGCGGCTGGTCGGGGTCGAGTCCGGCCTTCTTGAACAGGGACCTGTTGTAGAACAGCGGGCCGGTGTTGAGGTACCAGGGGAAGGCGTACGTGCCGGTCATGCCCGGTATCCGGTGGCTGGCCCAGGCGCCCGCCAGGTACTCCTTCCTGTACTGCGCTGCGGCCTTGTCGAGGTCGAGGGCGAGCCCGGCCCTGGCGAGCGGGGCGACGAGGTCCGGGGAGACGTTGACGACATCGGGCAGGGTGCCGCCGGCCGCATCCGCACTGATCTTGTCGGCGTAGCCCTCGGCGGGCTGGTCGACCCACTTCACCTGCGTGCCCGGGTGCTTCTTCTCGAAGTCGGCGATGACGCCCTCGAAGTAGTCCTTGAAGTTGGCGCGCAGGTTCCAGGTCTGGAAGGTGATGTCGCCCTCGATCTTGCCCGAGGCGTCGCCCGAGCCGCCGCCTTCGCTCCCGGAGCCGCAGGCACTCAGCGGCAGGAGGAGGGCACAGGCGGCGAGGGCGGCGAAGGTTCTGCGGGATGTGGGCACGGTGACACGGCTCCCTTGGCGGCGTCGGCGGCTGGGACGCCAGCGACCATGCCCGCGAATCTCGGGGAAAGTCAATGGACTGATCTCAGCTAAAGAAATTCAGCCGACATTAGTACAGGCAAGAGGGGTGTGGCCGAAAACTTGCCCGTCATCACTAATGCGCTTTAGGGTTCTCCCACTCAAGCGCATTAGCCGCTGATCCGGAAGAAATGGGGAGCAACGTGCCGGCCAAGCGTTCCCCGGCCCGCCGGCCGACGATGAAGGACATCGCGCAGCGCGCCGGTGTCTCCGAGAGCGCGGTCTCCTTCGCGCTCAACGGCCGTCCCGGAGTCTCCGAGGTCACCCGCGACCGGGTGCGCCGGGTCGCCGAGCAGCTGGGCTGGCGGCCCAGCACCGCGGCCCGCCAGCTGTCCGGGGAGGGCGCGGCCACGGTCGGCTTCGTGCTCGCCCGCCCCGCGGACACGCTCGGCGTGGACTCGTTCTTCCTGCAACTGGTCTCGGGCATACAGGAGGTACTGGCGGAGCGTCATCTCGGCCTGCTCTTCCAGGTGGTGGAGGACGTCGCCGACGAGTGCGCGGTCTACCGGCGCTGGTGGGCCGAGCACCGCGTGGACGGCGTCCTGGTCGTCGACCCGCGCACGGACGACCCGCGCCCCGGCCTCCTGGACGAACTCGGCCTGCCCGCCGTGGTGATCGGCGGCGCCCCCGACGAACGCCACCCGGGCCTGTCCACGGTGTGGGCGGACGACGCGGGCGCGATGGCCTCGGTGGTGGACGAGCTGTACGCGCTGGGCCACCGCCGGATCGTGCACATCGCGGGCCTTCCGGGCCTCGCCCACACCGAGCGCCGCATCCGCACCCTGCGCGCCGAGGCCGCACGCCGAGGCCTGAGCGAGGTGGAGTCCGTCACCACCGACTACTCGGACGCGGAGGGTGCGGCCGTCACCCGCCGGGTCCTCGGGCGGTCCGCCCCCCCGACCGCCCTGATCTACGACAACGACGTGATGGCCGTCGCCGGCGTGGCCACCGCGACCGAACTCGGCTTCGCCGTACCGACCGACGTCTCGGTGGTGGCCTGGGAGGACTCCGCCCTGTGCCGCATGGTCAAGCCCTGGCTGTCCGCCCTGTCCCGCGACAGCGTGGAGTTCGGGCGCACGGCGGCCAGGGAGCTGACCGCGCTGGTCGACGGCGGACCCGCGCGGACGGTACGGGTGCCCGTGCCCCGGGTGATCGTGCGGGACAGCACCGGGGTGGCGCGCGGGGCCGCCGGGACGGGCGGCGAAGGCACCTGACGCCGCAGCCGCACCCGCGCCGCAAGAGGAGGGGTGTCTCTCCCTTGCGGTACCCGCATTCCGGCGTATTCCCGACCCCCTGGTTCTCTGCTTAGCTGCCTCTCGACAGCCGCGGAGCACCTGGGGTTGCCGCTGTCGCTCAGCTACGGGGGTACGGCTGTGAAAGCCTCTCAGAGAATGTGATCCCGCCCAGGCGGGGGCCGGCGAACAGCGCCGTGCGCACCGCCGTTTCGTAGTCGCCACCGTTTCCAGCGCTTCCCGCCGTGCGGCGACGTGTGCCCGCACGGCCTGACGGACGCGCCCCGCCCCGTCCGGGCCCGGTCGCGCTCCGCCCTGCCCTGCCCGCCGTGCGGCGGCCGGCAGCGGCACCGACACGCCCCGAGCACGAAGGAGGGTTCCCTCATGCCTGTCAACGACCCGCTGGACCTCGACCATCTCAGGTCGGTACTCGACCAGGCGGGCAATCCGTGGCACATGACCACGACCAGCATGACGGCGCTCACCGAGGAGCAGCGCGTGGTGCGCCTCGGTGTCCCCGTCGAGTCGGCCGACCGCTCCGCGATCGAGAGCGCGAAGCAGAGCAACATCGCCGCCGCCCTGTCCGCCACCGCCGACTCGGTGGGCGCACCCGCCGCGTTCGACCTGCGCAACATCGGCGGCGTGAACTACACGACGCCGGTCAAGAACCAGGGCTCGTGCGGTTCCTGCGTGGCCTTCGGCACCGTGGGCATGATGGAGCACGTCACGCGCTTCAGCTACGGCGCGCCCTATCTGCCGGTCGACCTGTCCGAGGCGCAGGCGTTCTACTACTACGGCCGTCAGGCAGGCCGTACCTGTTCCACCGGCTGGTTCCCGGAGCCGCTGGCGGACCAGGCGCGCGACAACGGCATCACCATCGAGGAGTACTTCCCGTACACGGCGGGCGACCAGGACGCCTCCAAGCTCAACGCGGACTGGCCCAACCGCCTGGTGAAGATCCGCTCCTGGCAGTCCGTCACCAACAACCCGGCGGCGATGAAGGAGAACATCGCCCGCTACGGCTCCATCACCGCCTGTTTCCTGGTCTACCAGGACTTCTTCAGCTACTCCAGCGGCGTCTACCGGCACCGCACCGGTGACCTCGCGGGCGGCCACTGCGTCACGCTCGTCGGCTACGACGACGCGCAGCAGTGCTGGATCGGCAAGAACAGCTGGGGTCCGGGCTGGGGCGAGCAGGGCTTCTTCCGCATCGGCTACGGCGAGTGCGGCATCGAGACCTGGCACAACCTGGCGGCGCTCGGCACGCTCATCCACAACTGGCTGCCCGACCAGCGCATCCTCGCGCTGTGGAGCAACGAGATCGACGCCAATGTGTGGGCGTACGGCGAGCTGCGCGGCTGGCTGAACCTCAACGGCTCCGTCGGCGCGACCGACGCGGCGATGCTCGCCGAACTCGCCGCGTCCAAGGCGAACGGCGCCAAGGTCGGCCTGTACGAGGACAACGGCAGCGTCCAGCAGATCTACGCCTGGTGAGACCGGGGAACCAGGGAGAGGAGAGCACGACATGAGCCCGCAGAACAGCGGCCCCAAGCAGCCGAAGCAGCAGCCGCCCTCGACGCAGGCGGTCCGCTCCGCGGCCGAGCAGGACGAGGCCGGGCGGCCCGTACTGCTGCCGCCGGGCGTGGACATCGGCCTGAACGGCAGTGCGCTCACCGCGCCGGGCAAGCCGGCCAGTGATGTGATGGTCGCGCGGTTCGAGCAGACGGCGTCCGGCGAGGCCCGGCCGACGATCACGCCCGAACTCCGGGGCGACCTGCAGGCGTTCGCGGCGGCGCAGGCCGCCACGGCGGTCACGGGCACGTGGACGCAGAACGCGATCGTCGACGCGATGTGGTCGATCAACCAGACCCGCAACGCCTTCCTGCACGTCAAGGGCGGTGCCTGGAAGAAGATCTTCAACGGCAGCGACTGGGCGTTCACCGCGCTGACGACGCTGGCCTCCCAGGCCCGCCAGACGGGGCGGCCGATCTCCTTCCGTGAGGAGGCCGACGGCCTGGTCCACGAGATCTACCTGCTGTAGCCCTGCCCGCCGAGGGACCGTGTCGAGCGTGCCGGGCGCGGTCCCTCGCGCGTCACTCGACGGTGACGCGCAGCGCGTACCGCTCGGCCACGTCGTCGCCCCACGGCTGCCTGAGCACGAGCTCAAGGCGTCCCTCACCGGCCTTGGTCGGCCGCAGCCGCAGCACCCGGGTGCCACCGGCGCCCGGGGCGAGCTCTCCGGGCGGCACATAGTCGCTGGACGCCACCTCAAGGCCGCCCTCGATGCCCTCGACGTGCCACCGGTAGCCGGTGGTGGCGTTCTCGGCCAGCCGCACCACGAGGTCGTCGCCGAGCCCCACCCGCACCTCGCCGTCCTGCGCCGACACCTGCACCTCACCCACGGGACCGCACCTCCTCGGCTCTGGTCCTCTCGGTGTACCCCGCCTTCCGGTGCCTGGCCAGCCGGTGCGAGGGCCGAACCGGCCGCGGTGTCAGAGCCGGAACAGGGCCCAGACGAGTTTTCCGCCGGCGGCCCGCGGGTTCCATCCCCATGCGTCGCTCAGCACCGAGACGACCTGCAGTCCCCGTCCCGACTCCGCGAGTTCGTCGGCCTGCACGGCGACGGGGATCAGGTCGCTCTCGTCGGTGACCGCACACACGGCGCAGGACCAGCGGTCCCAGTACGCGAGCCACAGCGCCGGCTGCAACTCCGCCCCGCCGTCCGCTGCTCGGCCGTAGCGCAGGGCGTTGCTCAGCAGCTCCGACACGGTGACCGCCACGTCCTCGACGCGTTCCCGCGTGGCCCGGTCCACGAGCGTCGTCCGCGTGAAGTCGCGGGCGATGTGGGCGGACTGGGCGATCGGCGGTACGGCGAGCACCGAGCAGTGGGCGGGACCGGGGCCGTCCGCGGAGCCCGGCGCGAGGGGAAAGCTCAGCCCGGGCCCGGGCCGGCCGATGTGGTCCACGGCCTGGCACAGCCACTGCCAAGTGGCCTCGATACGCAG
This sequence comes from Streptomyces sp. NPDC001492, assembly GCF_053597275.1. Lineage (NCBI taxonomy): Bacteria > Bacillati > Actinomycetota > Actinomycetes > Kitasatosporales > Streptomycetaceae > Streptomyces > Streptomyces sp. NPDC001492. Next base: position 288,911 of record NZ_JBSFHW010000002.1, read on the forward strand.
GGGGTTGACCGGTTCAGCGACTTGCTCTGCGGACATCGCGACCCCTGGTACCCCTGCGGAGAGAACAACCGAGCGCTACACCTGTGCGAAGTATCGTGCTACGTCCGGCAGTCCGTACGCAAGTGCATCGGCAATTACCGCTGCAATTGCAGATGATCTTGCGAGCAACCGCCGCCGGACGCTATCGTCCCGCACACCACCCGTGGATGCAATTGAGGATGCAATTGCAGCGCCGACCACGAGTCCACCTCAACGCGACTTCATCTCAAAGAGGTTCAGATGCAGCACGTGAGCAACGGCATGCCTGCCACCGAGCTGGCGGGGGCGGTCTGGCGCAAGAGCCACCACAGCAACCCGGAGGGCAACTGCGTCGAGCTCGCCGCCCTCCCCGACGGCAGCGTCGCCGTCCGCAACTCCCGCCACCCCCAGGGTCCGGCGCTCGTCTACACCAGCGCCGAGATCTCCGCCTTCGTCCGCGGTGTGAAGGACGGCGACTTCGACGGCCTACTCCCCGCCGGCTGAGGTCGGGCACACCCGCGGACCGCCGGAGGGCGCCGGCCACCGGTCGGCGCCCTCCGGCCACTTCACGCACCGCAGCCGTACGACGCCTCGGTGCTACCCTCCTTGGTTGAGTCCCGAACACATGCAGCAGCCGGTGCGGCGGCGAGGGGATGACCATGACGGCAGTTCAGCGAGAACCCACTCCCTCCGGTGCCGACGTCCTGAGCCCGGGGCGCGGCGGGCCGACCGTGCAGCGCATCATGCTGGGCACCCGCCTGCGCCGCCTGCGCGAATCCCTCGGCATCAGCCGGGAGAAGGCCGCCGCGGCCATACGCGCCTCGGATGCCAAGCTGTGCCGCATGGAGCTCGGCCGCGTCGGCTTCAAACAGCGCGACATCGCCGACCTGCTCACTCTGTACGGCGTCCATGACACCGCCGTACGCCAGGACTTCCTGGACTCGGTGCGGCGGGCCAACGAACCCGGCTGGTGGCGGGCGTACGGAGACGCCTTCCCGAGCTGGTTCGAGCAGCACCTGGGCCTGGAGGAGGCCGCCTCCCTCATCCGGACCTACGAAGTCCAGTTCATTCCGGGCCTGTTGCAGACCCCCGAGTACGCCGAGGCCGTCATCCGGCTCGGCCACCCCATCTCCTCCCCGGACGCGATCACCCGCCGGGTCGAGCTGCGCATGACCCGGCAGGAACTGCTCTCCCGGCCGGACGCGCCGAAGCTGTGGGTCGTGGTGGACGAGGCGGCGCTGCGCCGCCCGCTCGGCGGGGCCGAGGTGATGCGCGCCCAGCTCCAGCACCTGATCGAGGCGGCCGCCTGGCCGAACGTGACGCTCCAGGTGCTGCCCTTCCACGTCGGCGGTCACGCGGCGGCCGGCGGACCGATCACCGTGCTGCGCTTCCCCGTCCCGGACCTGCCGGACGTCGTCTACCTCGAGCAGCTCTCCAGCGCCCTGTACCTGGACAAGCCCGAGGAGGTCGACCACTACCTCGCGGTCATGGACCGCCTCAGCCTGGTGGCCTCGCCGGCCGTGGACTCGGTGCCCTTCCTGGAACAGGTCCTCAAGGAGATCTGAGCCCGCCGCACCGCGAGAGCGCCTCACTGCCCCTGCCAGGGGCTGACGCCGGCGGTCGGCACACCTGCGCCGTCATGAAGCGGCCGCACGCCGCGAGCCGGTCCTGACCATGACCGCCGTGAACTTCCTGCTGCACCGGACGGCCGCGGGCTAGACCGCCGCTGCCGGGTACTCGTACCCGGCGGAGAAAGGGGTCGGCAGATGCACGCTCTGATCGACTGGCTCGCCGACCTGTCCGGGCCCGTGGTCTACCTGGTGGTCACGGCCCTGGTGTTCGCCGAGGACGCGCTGTTCTTCGGGTTCGTCCTGCTGGGCGAGACCGCGGCGATCGTCGGCGGTGTGCTGGCCAGGCGGGGCAACGTGGAGCTGGTCTGGCTGACGCTCGCGGTGGTCCTCGCGGCGATCGCCGGGGACAGCGTCGGATACGAGATCGGACGGCGCGCCGGACCGCCGCTGCTCTCGCGCGGCCCCCTGCGCCGGCGGGCCGAGCGGGTGGAGAAGGCGCGCGACCTGATCCGCCGACGTGGTCCCGCGGCGGTCTTCGTCGGCCGCTTCGTCGCCTTCGCACGCTCCTTCGTTCCGGCGATGGCGGGCGCGTCGAACATGGCGTACCGCCGCTTCCTTCTCTACAACGCCGTGGGCGGCCTGGTCTGGGGTGTCGGCAACGTCCTCCTCGGCTATGCCGCGGGAGCCGCCTACGAACGCGTCGAGGGCCTGGTGGGCCGAACCGTCGCCCTGGCCTCCGCCGCCATCGTCCTCGTGGCCCTTGTCGTCTGGCGAATCCGCCGGCACCGCCGCTCCCGCTCTTGAAACGCACCGCCGAATAAACGGCCGAGTTGCCGGGCGCCGAGTTGCATGAAAGCCTAAACAGGGGTATCCGTATGCCCGGATCGGAGGTTTCCGATGCGCCTCGGACCATTCACCGGCATTGTTTCCGTCATTCTGATTGTGGTCGCTTTCTCGGTAGGCGGGTCGACACCGGACATCGGAGATCCCGGCCCGCAGATCAAGCTCTTCTACCACCAGCACGACACGCGGCAGGGTGTCGCCCTGTATCTGCTGATCCTGGCCGCGGCGTTCCTGGTGTTCTTCGCCGGGAACCTGCGCCACCACCTCTCCGAGGCCGACCGGCACGGCTGGCTGCCGCAAGTCGCCTTCGCCGGCGGCATTCTGTCGGCGGTGGGCTTCTGGACGGCGTCGAGCCTCACCCTCGCCATGGTGGACGCCAGTGACAAACGGCGGGTGGGCGGCCAGGCATTTCAGTCGATGAATGCCATCAGCACCGATTTCTTCATTCCCTTTGTCGCCGGAATCGGCATCATGATGCTCGCGGCCGGTCTCGACACGGCACGCAGCGGCACACCTTTGCCGCGTTGGCTCGGCTGGGCCGGAGTCATTCTCGGCGTGGCCACCTTCATTCCCTGGGCGGGATTCTTCGCCTTCCTCGCGGCCGGCCTGTGGATCATCGTCGCGAGTGTGTTCCTGGCCCGTCCGCCGAAGGTCGAGGCGCCTGCAGAGCCTCCCGTGGCGGCGCCCGCCGGATGACGACCCGGCAGCGAGCAGGTCACCAGAGCCGACACCGCGTTCCTCGTACCGTACGTCGACCGTCCGTCCGGCCGCGATCCGGTCGCCCTGGGCGAGGGCTGGAGGACGGTACGGCTGCCGCGGAAGGCGCCGGCCCCGGCGGCGCCGACTGGTACACGGCAGGCGGCTCCCTGTCCGCCTACCGCTACGTCGGCGGCCGGCACGGTGAAGGTGCCCGCGTTGACCACGGTGGCCCGGTAGCCCTGCCGGAGGCGTCGCCGTGGCTGCCGGCGGTGAGGAAGACGCGGCCCGTGGGAAGTCCCTCACCCGTCATACTCATGAGCGGCTCCCGATTCGTCCGATGCCTGATGATTGAGCGGGCCCATGAGCCCGTCAATGAGGCGTGATCGCGCGGGAGTTGCCCCATTGATCGGATGACCTGCGGTGGAGGCGTCACGGCCGACCGGCACCCCGCGAAAAGTCCAAGAACAGCCGCCCGAATGTCCAAGAGCGAGTGCTCTCGACGCGGGGGCCACGGCGGGGCAGAGTGCTCTGCGTACTCATGAGTAGTTGCCTGCACCGCACCCCGAGGAGCGCCCGTGACCAGCTGGGTCGGCCGGACCGCCGCCGAGATCGCCGCCGCCGTACGCGAGAAGCGGGCCACCCCGCGCGAGGTGGTGGCCGAGCACCTGGAGCGGATCGAGCGGCTGGACGGCCGGGTCGGGGCCTTCCGGGTGGTGCGGGCGGAGGCGGCGCTCGCCGAGGCCGACGAGCTGGCCTCCCGTGACGATCTGGCCGAACTGCCCCTGGCCGGAGTACCGGTGGCGGTCAAGGACAACCTGGCCGTGCGCGGCGAGTCCAACCGTGTGGGCTCCGCCGCGACGCCGGACACGCCCGCCGCCGAGGATCACATCACGGTGGCCCGGCTGCGCGCGGCGGGCGCGGTGGTCGTCGGGCTGACGAACGTGCCCGAGCTGTGCGTCTTCGGCACCACCGAGGGCGTCCACGGCACCGCCCGCAACCCCTGGGACCTGACCCGCACGGCGGGCGGTTCCTCCGGCGGCAGTGCGGCCGCGGTAGCCGCCGGCCTGGTGCCGATCGCCCTCGGCAACGACGGCATGGGCTCGCTGCGCATCCCGGCCGCCAACTGCGGCCTGGTCACCATCAAGCCGGGCCACGGGGTCGTCCCGGCGGGCATCAGCGACGGCGACTGGTTCGGCATGTCCGAGAACGGTCCGCTCGCCACGACGGTCGAGGACGCCCGCCTGATGCTGGCGGTGCTGGCGGACACCGGGGAGGCGGCGCCGTCCGAGCCCGCCATGCGCAAGATCGCCGTCTCGCTGCGCAGCCCGCTCGCCGGCGTCACCATCAGCACGCCGTACACGACCGCGGCCCGCGACGCGGCCGGCGTCCTGATCAAGGCCGGCCACCAGGTCCGCCGCGCCGACCCGCCCTACCCTCTCTCCCTGAGCACCATGTCCCTCGCCCACTGGACGGCGGGCACGGCGGTGGACGCCCAGGGCCTGGACCCGCGCCTGCTCAACCGGCGCACCCGGGTGCACGCCACCATCGGCCGCCGCTTCCTGAGCAGCGTCCGGGGCGGCGACAGCCGGGAGCGACTGCGCCGCCGGATGGAGCCGTTCTTCGCCGAGTACGACGTCCTGCTCACCCCCGCGCTCGCCCGCCGCTCCCCCAGGTCGGTGGCCTGGCACGAGCGGGGCTGGCTGGCCAACGTCCTCGCCAACACCACCTACTCGCCCCTGACCCCGCCGTGGAACCTGACCGGCTGGCCCGCCATGTCCGTCCCCTTCGGCGCCCTGCCCTCCGGCGCCCCCTGCGCCGTCCAACTGGTGGGCCGACCCGGCTCGGAGGCGATGCTCCTGGAGGTGGCACAGCAGTTGGAGAAGCTGCATCCGTGGCAGCGGACGGCCCCGCTGGGGTAGGACATCCGCGCAGGCATGGATCCGGGGGCGGTGGCCGCCGGGAAAATGGGGCTGAAGAGCGGCCCCTGCCCGTGCTTGCATGGATCGCATGATGTCCACCGACCGTCTGCTCGCCTTCGCGGCGCTGTCCTTCCTGCTGATCGTGATACCCGGGCCCAGTGTGCTGTTCGTGATCGGGCGCGCGCTCGCGCAGGGGCGCCGGGCCGCGCTGACCACCGTGGTGGGCAACACGCTCGGCGCCTATCTGCTGGTCGTGGCGGTGGCGTTCGGCATCGGCTCCGTCGTGGAACGCTCGGTCCTCGTCTTCACCGTGCTCAAGCTGGCCGGCGCGCTCTACCTGGTGTACCTCGGGGTGAAGGCGTGGCGTGAACGCGGGTCGCTGCGGGCCGCGTTCACGGGCGGCGAGGTGCCGGCACACAGCGGGCTGCGCACCTTCTGGGAGGGGTTCGCGGTCGGTGTCACGAACCCGAAGACCATCGTGTTCTTCGCGGCCGTACTGCCGCAGTTCGTGGACCGCGACAGCGGACACGTCACGGTGCAGATGCTGCTGCTCGGCCTGATTTTCAACGTGATCGCGCTGGCCTCCGACAGCGTCTGGGGCTTGATCGCGTCCACCGCCCGCGGCTGGTTCGCGCGCTCCCCGCGCCGGCTCTCGATGGTCGGCGGCGTCGGCGGCCTCACCATGATCGGCCTCGGGGTGACGGTGGCCGTGACGGGGCGCAAGGACTAGCTAGCTAGGTGGGGTGTCCAGGGACCTTCGCTGCACGAAGTCCCCGGGCCGTGCGTGGCGTCAGCGTGCGAACTTTTCTACGGCCTCCCGGGTGACGGGGGTGAAGAAGTTGACGAGGTTGCCGTCGGGGTCGCGGAACAGCAGCGACCGGTTGCCCCAGGGCATCGTGGTGGGCCCGGCGACGAAGTCGGTGACGAAGCCGGTCAGGTTCTGGTGGACGCGGTCCACGTCGTCGACGAGGAACTCGGTGATCACGCTGTGGTTGTCCGCCGGGCGGGCCGAGCCCGGGGCGAACAGCGGGACGGTGCGGGTGCCGGCGATCGCGAGGGTGGCGCCTGCGGTCCTGAGTTCGGCGAAGTCCTCGGTGGCCCACGTCGCCCGCGCCCCTGTGGCTCGCTCGTAGAACGCGACGAGGCGGGCGACGTCGCCGGTGATGATGCGGATCGAGACGAAGTCCATGGGAATCTCCTTGGCCGTGCTGAAGGCGTGCACGTCGCAGGCTAGGAGAGATAGTGGACAGAATCGGTCCTGTATTCGCGTTAGGCTGCGAACATGCCACGACCCACCGGCCGCGTGCTGACACTCCTGGAGCTGCTGCAGTCGGGCGGCACCAGGACGGTGGCCGAGCTCGCCGACCGGCTCGGCGTCGAAGGGCGCACCGTGCGCCGGTATGTCGACCAGCTGATCGACCTGGACGTGCCCGTGGAGTCGGTGCGCGGCCGCTACGGCGGGTACCGGCTGGCCCCCGGGTACCGCCTGCCTCCGCTCATGCTCAGCGACGACGAGGCGCTGGCCGTGCTGCTCGGCCTGGTCGCCGGCCGCCGAGCGGGCCTGACGACGGCGCAGCTCACGGCCAACGAGACGGCGTCGGCGAAGACCCGGCGGGTGCTGCCCCAGCACATCGCCCGCCGGCTCGACACCCTCCTGGACGCCCTCGCCTTCACGGACCAGCCCGGCGAGCTGGAGCACCCGGACGCCGGGCTCCTGCTCACCCTCGCCGATGCGGTGCGCCACCGCCGCCCCGTCTCGATCCGCTACACCGACCGCACCGGACGGCGCAGCGAACGCACCCTGCACGCCTACGGGATCGTCGCCCATGCCGGCCGCTGGTACGTCACGGGCAAGGACGCCCAGGTCGGCGAGGACCGCACCTTCCGGCTCGATCGGATCGCGGACGCGCGGACCCTGCCCGGCTCCTTCGAAGTGCCCGCGGGTCCCGGTCCGGCACAGCGCGTACTGTCCGGATTCGCCACGGCCGAGTACCGGCACGAGGTGACCTTGCGGATCCACGGGACGGTCGAGCAGATCCGCGCCCGCCTTCCGGCCGGCGTCGCGAGCCTGGAGGAGCACGAGCCCGCCGCCGGCCAGGACCCGGCGGCCGAGCACTGGCTGCGCGTCGAACTGCGGGCGGAGCGGCTCGACTGGTTGCCTCCCGTACTCGCCGCACTCGACCGGCCGTTCGTCATCGAGCGCCCCGCCGAACTGCGCGAGCTCGTCCTCGCGTTCGCCGATCGCCTCACGTCCTGCGCCCGCCGAGCCTGACGACGAGGAACCACCGTCAGGAGACGGCACGACCAGGCGGGCCCTACAGCGCCCGGTACATCACATGCAATCCCACCCGCCCGTAACGCGGATGCTCGTACGCCGCCGGGACCGTGCCCAGGATCTCGAAGCCCAGGGACGTCCACAGCTGCACGGCCGGGTTGGTCTCGACGACGGCGTTGAAGACCATCGCCCGGTAGCCCTCGGACTTGGCCGCGGTCAGGACGTGTTCGGCGAGGACCCGGCCGATGCCGCGGCCCGCCCGGTCGGGGTCGACCATGAACCCGGCATTGGCGATGTGGGCCGCCGGGCCACCGTAGTTGGGGGTGACGTAGGCCGAGCCGACGACGGCGCCGTCCACGTCCTCGACGACGTAGACACGCTTGGCCGGGTTCATCCACAGGGCCCGGGCCGCCTCCTCTGAGGTGTCCGGGTCCCAGGCGTAGGTCTCTCCTGCGGCGACGATCCGGTGCCAGAAAGGCCAGATCCGCGGCCAGTCCTCGGCCGCGGCTTCTCTGATCTGCATGGGCGTGAGTGTCGCACGCCCATGCAGTCGGCGATCGCGAAGATCCTGCCGGTCAGTCCACGCTGGGCAGGATGTGGGGCTCGGCGAGGTCGTCCTCGTAGCCTGCCAGGCGGATGGGGGCCGCGTGGGCCCAGACTTCCAGGCTGCCGAGTTCGTCCGACCGTCGGCCGGGGCGCTCCGTGCGTTCCTTGGGGCGCTGTTCGCGATTCGTCTTCTCCGGTGTCACCGCGCACTCCTTATGTGTCGGGTCACCCTCGGGGTGTGCCGGTCAGTTTGCACTCCGGCGCCTGACCCCCGCTCGGGTGTGAGTCGAAAGCAGTTCGGACGCGGTGGCGCCGGCAACTCGTGTGAGAACAGGCCGTTGTCTGCCGGCTTGCCCCGGGACGGACGTGGGTGTGGGTTGGACCCGTTGGTACTGTCCGTCTACTCCAGATTAACCAAATGAGCGGGCGTCCGCTCTATGGGGCTGAAAACTTGGGGTTACTGTCATAAGTCGTCCTGTTTCCAACCCCTCTCCTGTCACTCGTTCGGTGGACAGGCCTGCCGAAGGGGCAACACCCGTTCCATGCTGGGTGCTAGGGGCCTGTCCGGGAGGGGATGTCATGGCGTCTGTCACCTTCGACCGGGCCACGCGGTGCTTCCCGTCGATGGACCGGCCGGCCGTGGACTCGCTCGACCTCGAGATCGGGGACGGTGAGTTCATGGTCCTGCTCGGTCCTTCCGGTTGTGGAAAGTCGACCTGTCTGCGCATGCTCGCCGGACTTGAGGACGTCGACTCGGGTTCGATCCTCATCGGCGTCCGGGACGTGACCCATCTTCCACCCGGGGACCGCGACATCGCGATGGTGTTCCAGGACTACGCCCTCTACCCGCATTTGTCGGCTGCCGACAACATCGGCTTCGCCCTGAGGATCGCCCGCATGTCCCGGGCACGTGCCCGGCAGCGCGTCGAGTACGCCTCTTTCGTCCTCGATCTGGAGCAGTTCCTGGGCCGTCGGCCCAGGTCGCTGGCGGGCGGCGAGCGGCAGCGGGTTGCGACGGGGCGGCTGCTCGTGCGGGATCCGCGGGTCTATCTGATGGACGAGCCCTTGTCCAACCTCGACGCCCGGCTGCGGGCGCAGACCCGGATGCAGATCGTCCGGCTGCAGCACCGTCTCGGCGTCACCACGGTGTACGTCACCCACGACCAGGCCGAGGCGATGGCCATGGGTGATCGCCTCGCCGTGCTCAAGGACGGTGCGCTGCAGCAGGTGGGCACGCCGAAGGAGGTCTACGCGCACCCGGCCAACACATTCGTGGCCGGCTTCGTCGGCTCGCCCGCGATGAACCTCTTCCGGCTTCCGCTGTCCTCGGCCGGGGCCCGGTTCGGCGCTCTCGACGTGCCACTGCCCCGGGGCACCGTACGCGCGGCCGCGGCCGGGGGCACCGAAGAGATCGTGCTCGGCGTCCGGCCCGAGCAGTTCGAGTTCCTCTCCCCCGAGGACCGGGACACCCCGGGACTGGACCTCGTGGTCGAGAGGGTCGAGGACACCGGTGCCGTCGCCTACCTCCATACGACGGCGTGGTCGGGCGAGGGGCTCGCCCGCCTCGTCGTCCGGCTCCCGGGACGCCCCACGTACGGCGCCGGGGCCACGCTGCGGGTGGCGATCCGCGCGGAGGGCGTGCACTGCTTCTCGGCGCTGACGGGACAGCGGCTTCCCGGGGACACGGGTGCCTGACCGGTGGCCTGAGGTCACGGAGCGCGGCGAACCGGCCACGCAGTTCAAGTCCCGTTGGCCGAATCGCAAGGCGGCCATGATCTGCTGACGGGACGGCAACGGCTTGTCCGGCGGAAGGACTGGCGCATGGAGCTGCGCAGTGTCGAGGAGCTGATGGATCTGCTGTACGCCTGCCGGGGCTCGTGGGACGCCCCGGGCCTGCGAAGTCGCCGGGTCGATCTGCACCAGCACGCGCTGCAGACCGCCGCACTGCTGCGGCGCCGCCGCCCCGCCGACAAGGAGCTCCAGGTCGCGGGCCTGGTCCACGCCATCGGCCCGCTGCTGCGGCCGGGCGACAAGAGCGCCCACCCGGACTGCGCGGCCAAGGCCGTGCGAGGCCTGCTCGGGGAGCGGGTCGCCCGGCTGGTGCGCGAGCACCATCGCGGTGAGCTGCCCGCCGACGAGGATCTGCTGCGCCTGCGCCAGGCGGACGAGGAGGGCCGCAGCGCCGGCTTCGACGCGGGGGTACTGGAGGACTGGCGCACGGTGCTGGAGCTGGTCGCCGCCCGCAACTCCCGTCTCGGGGCTGTTGACTGACGGTTCGTCATGAGACGGTACGGCGATGACGTCGTCGTACGCACGCAAGGGGCACGCATTCGACGGATACGGGCTCGAGGGCAGGGCCGCCGTCGTCACCGGGGCAACCCGTGGGATCGGACGGGCCGTCGCCGGGCAGCTGGCCGCGGCGGGGGCGCTGGTGTGCGTGACCGCGCGGGACGCGGACGAGGTGCGCGCCACGGCCGGGGAGCTGGGCGGCATCGGGGTGAGCGGCAGCGTCGCGGATCCGGATCATCTGCGGGAGGTCACGGAGCGGGCCCTGCGCGCCTTCGGCCGGATCGACGTCGTGGTCAACAACGCGGCGACGAACCAGCCGTACGGACCGCTCATGGACGCCGATCCCGAGGCCTGGCGGGAGGCGTTCGCCGTGAACGTCGAGGCTCCGCTCAGGCTGGTGCAGTGGGCGTGGCGGGCGTGGATGCGCGAGCACGGCGGCTCGGTGGTCAACGTCTGCACGGAGGGTGCCGGACATGTCGGACCCAACGTCGGCGCGTACGGCACCAGCAAGGCGGCCCTGCTGCATCTGACGCAGCAGCTCGCCGGGGAACTGGCTCCGAAGGTACGGGTGAACTCGGTCTCCCCCGGCCTTGTGCGCACCGAGATGGCGCGGTTCGTGTGGGAGCCGGGTGAGAAGGAGCTGGCCGCCGGGCTGCCGCTGGGGCGCATCGGTGAGCCGGAGGACGTCGCGCGGGCCGTGGTGTGGCTGGTCTCGGACGCCGCGCAGTGGATCACCGGCGCGGATCTGCTGGTGGACGGGGGCACACGCGTCAGGACGGCGCACTCCGCGCGGGAGTACGCCGTCCACGACCGTCTTCGCTCATACGCACCACCTCGCTCGTGACGGTGGCTGTGGCTCCCTCACGGGAACAGTGCGATCCCCACGAGGATCAGCAGGATGATGCCGGCGACGAGCGCGACCGTGGCCCACGTGCCGCGGTGCTTCACCGAACTCGTGCCCCCGCCGCCGCGCGGCCGGTCCTCCGGCAGTTCGGCATGGTCGGGGCGGTCGCTGCCATAGAACTGTTCGTCGGTCGGATAGCGGTTGCGCGGGTCGTTCTGCGCTCGCGGATCAATGCCGTGTGGACTGCTCATTGGTCACTCCCTGGCGCGGTAATCACCAGGGTCCGGGTTCCCTGCCGGCGCCGGGCCACACGTCAGGCGGTGGTTCACCACTTGCCGGGCGCGTAGTCCTTCAGGAAGACGCCGTACAGGTCCTCGCCCTGCTCGCCGCGCACAATCGGATCGTAGACCCGCGCGGCCCCGTCGACCAGGTCGAGCGGGGCGTGGAAGCCCTCCTCGGCCAGGCGCAGCTTGTCGTAGTGGGGGCGCTCGTCGGTGATCCAGCCGGTGTCGACCGAGGTCATCAGGATGCCGTCGGTCTGGAACATCTCCTGGCCGCTGGTCCGGGTGACCATGTTCATGGCGGCCTTGGCGGCGTTGGTGTTGGGGTGGCCCGCGCCCTTGTAGCCGCGGCCGAAGACGCCCTCCATCGCGGAGACGTTCACGACGTACGCGCGCTTGCTGGCCGCCTTCCTCGCGGCGTCCGCCATGACCGGGCGCAGCTTGCTGATCAGGATGAACGGCGCCGTGTAGTTGCACAGCTGGGTCTCGAGGAGCTCGACCGGGGAGATCTGCTCGATGGTCTGCACCCAGGTGTTGGTGTCGACGACGTCCGGGACCAGGCCGCCGGCGTCGATGGCGGTGCCGTCGAGGTGCCGGGCGACGCTTGCGTTGCCCGCGACCAGGGCGAGGTCGGCGACCTGCTGGGCGTCGAGGCCGCTGGTGCCGAGGGGCAGCGCGGCCAGGCCGTCGACCGCGCCGGAGTTGAAGGCGCCGATGACGTGGTGGGCGGGCAGTTCCCCGGCGGGCAGCGGGGCGCTCTCGCCGTCGACCAGGGCGGCGTAGGCGGAGGGCAGGCGGCGCACGGTCTGCGTCGCGTTGTTGACGAGGATGTCGAGCGGGCCCGCCTCGGCGACCTGGTCGGCGAGGGCCACGGCCTGCGCCGGGTCGCGCAGGTCGATGCCGACGACCTCCAGGCGGTGCATCCAGTCCGCGGAGTCGTCCATGGCCTTGAAGCGGCGGATGGCGTCCTTGGGGAAGCGCGTGGTGATGGTGGTGTGCGCGCCGTCGCGCAGCAGCCTGAGCGCGATGTACATGCCGATCTTGGCGCGACCGCCGGTGAGCAGGGCGCGCTTGCCGGTGAGATCGGCGCGGGCGTCGCGCTTGCCGCGGTTGAGGCGGGCGCAGTCGGGACAGAGCTGGTGGTAGAAGTAGTCGACTTCCACATACCGGGTCTTGCAGGTGTAGCAGGAGCGGGGGCGCTGGAGTATCCCCGCGATCTTGCCCTCATCGGTCGCGGACGACGGCAGCAGGCCCTCGGTCTCGTCGTCGATGCGCTGGGCGGAGCCGGTCGCCGTGGCCTCCGTGACCGCCTTGTCATGGGCGGTCTTGGCGGCCCTGCGCTCCTGGCGGCGGCGCTGCTTGACCGTGCGGTAGACGCCGGCGGTGGCCCGGCGCACGGCGATCGCGTCGGGGTGGTCGACCTCCAGCTTGTCGAGCTCCTCCAGCACGCTGAGGCAGACGGCGAGCCGCTCCGGGTCGATGCCGGGGCCGTACACGACCTCGTCACCGGGCTCGTACACGACCTCGTCCGTGATCGCCGAGCCTTCGTCTGTCACCGTCATCGCGCTGCCGTTTCCCTGATCACCCGCGCGGCGCTCCGACCGCGTCCGCTTTCGAACGGGGAATTGTACGGAGCGCCGGGCCCGTCCTCCAAAATCCGGGAGGCTAGGAACCGCAGGCGGTGATCAGCGTCTCGACCTCCTCGCTGAGGGCGACGGCCAGCCGGTCCAGGTCGGGTACGGCCCGGGCGTCGGCGACGAGGCCGTAGTGGACGTGTCCGCGGTAGGTCGAGACGGCCACCGCCAGGGACTGGCCGCGGGCCAGCGGGGCGAACGGGAAGACCTGCGTGACGGGGTTGCCGCCGAGCTTCAGGCCGAGGCTGGGCAGCGGCACGCTGGTGACCAGGATGTCGAACCAGAGCCGGGCGGCCTGGCTGACCAGCGGTCCGCCGAGCCGGTGGCCGAGCGCGGGCACATGGTCCGCGAGCAGGGCGACGGCGCCCGCGCCCCGGTTGGGGCCGGCATCCTTGTTGCGGTCCATGGCGGAGCGGACCGTGTCCAGGCGGCCGAGCGGGTCGGGGTCGTCGACGGGGAGCCGTATCACGTAGCCGGAGAGCCGGTTGCCCTGGGGGCTGGCGGTGCGCGGGCGGCGCTTGGAGACGGGGATCAGGGCGCGCGGCCGCACGCCCTCGCTGCCGTCGCCCCGCTCGTCGAGCCAGCGGCGCAGGGCGCCCGCCACGAGGGCGATCAGGACGTCGTTGACGGTGCCGCCCTGGGCCTTGCGGATGCGCTGCACGTCGTCGAGGTCGAGGACCACGCCGGCGGTACGGCGGGTGCCGGTGGCCTCGGCGGTGAACGCCGTCGAGGAGCGCACCCCGAGGCTGGACACGGCCAGCGAGGCGCCGATGTCCAGGGCGCGCCCCACGTCGGACAGGGCACCCCGGACCAGCCCGGGCAGCTTGCGCACGTCGGGCAGCAGGCCGGGCCTGGGCTCCTCGGGACGGGGCTTGCGCTCCGGCATGTCCATCGGGTCCAGGATGGCGGCGGCCAGGGTCAGCGCGCGCAGACCGTCGGCCAGGGCGTGGTGGAACTTGAACAGCACCGCGAAGGACACCCCGTCCTCCCCCGGCAGCACATGCGCCTCCCACGGCGGCCGGCCGCGCTCCAGCGAGCGCTCCATGAGCCGGCCGGCCTCGGCGTGGAAGTCCGCGGTCGGGGCGTGCAGCCGCACATGGTGGAGGGGATCGAAGTCGGGGTCGGGCTCACGGGTGGCGCTGCCGAAGGACAGCGGCCGCAGCGGGGACGGCTGCCATATGTCCCGGATGCGCATCCGCAGTCCGGGTACGGCCGCGGCCCGCGCGGCGAGCAGGTCGGCGGCGTGGGCGCCCGCGGTGGGCGAGTGCGCCGAGAAGATCCCCAGCGCGCCGAGGTGCATGGGGTGTTCGGCGGACTCGATGTTCCAGAACGCCAGGTCGAGAGGAGCGAGCAGGTCAGAAGTCAATGGCTTGCCTCGCGTCGACGAAGGGTGAGCCAGCAGTCAACCTCCCCTTGGCGATTACGGTCAAGTACGATCAAGCTACGCACAGTTAACAGCAGATTAAGTCCCACCCCTCGGTGAGATGCGGGACTCAAGAGACACCTGAGGTCACTTCAGCGAAGGTGGCGCCGCCTCCCCCGATGTTCCCCACTCAGACGGGCGCGAGCCGACCGTGAAGGCGAGCGAGCGCAAGGAGCGCAGGGAACCGGTCGTCAGGTATGTGCGGTCGTAGGCCACCCCGTCCGTGCGGGCCGACTGGATGTACCGCTCGGCGGCGGACGTGCCGGGTGCGGTGATCGTCAGGGCGCCGCGCGGGAAGTAACGGCGGTCCAGCGTCAGGTCGACCCGGTCGAACACGGGCGTGGACAGCCCCCAGGTGTCGTAGCCGGGCTGCACCGGGAAGATCCCGATCGACGACAGGACGTTCCAGGCGGACATCGTGCCGAGGTCGTCGTTGCCGGTCATACCGGTCGGGCCGTCGGTGAACAGGGTCAGCGCCGCGTGTACGACGTCGGTCGTCTTCCACGGCCGGCCGGTCGAGAGGTAGGTGTAGGGGGCGATGAGGTCGGGCTCGTTCTGCGGGTTGTACTTGTCGGCGTTGTAGTAGTCGTACGGGCCGTTGACCCATACCTCGCGGGCCGTCTTCGCCGGGTCGGCCAGCAGCCGGTCGTAGGCGAAGAAGGAGTCGAGCCGGTCGTTCGCGGCCTGCTCGCCGCCGATCAGGGAGACCATGCCCGGCAGGTCCTGCGGCACCAGCCACTGGTACTGCCAGGACGTGCCCTCGTGGAAGCCCTCGCTCTGCGCCGGGTCGGACGGGCCGGTGAAGACGCCGGAGGCGTCGCGGGCGCGGAAGAAGCCGGTCGACGGGTCGAAGAGGTGCCGGTAGCTCTGCGCGCGGGCGGCATACCGTTCGGCGTTCGCCGCATGCCCGAGGTCGCGGGCCATCTGGGCGAGCATCGCGTCCGACAGGGCGTACTCCAGGGTCGCCGAGGCACCGTGGTCGTAGTCCGAGTCACCCGGCTTCACATGCGGGCGGCCCTTGAGGTACGGCGCGAAGCCCTGGGCGATGTACTCCCTGTTCGCCTCCCGGCCCACCGCGGGCGAGTCGGCGGGCGGTACCCCGTCGGCGTTCCGCTTCAGCGCCCGGTACGCCCGCTCTGCATACCCTCCGGCCCCCTTGAGCAGGCCCTGCTGGTAGGCGTTGGTGAGGAACGGGGTGACCGGGTCGCCGGTCATGATGTTCGTCTCGACGGTGCCGTAGCCCCACTTGGGCAGCCAGCCGCTCTCCTCGGAGATCCTGATCACCGAGATCGCCATGTCGCGGGCCTCGCGGGGCGCGAGCAGGGACAGCAGCTGGGACTGGGTGCGGTAGGTGTCCCACAGGGACCAGTTCTGGTAGTAGGTGAAGCCGTCGGTGCGGTGGATCCTCTGGTCCCAGCCGGTGTAGCGGCCGTCGGCGTCGCTGCCGATGTTCGGGGCCAGGAAGGACCGGTACAGCGCCGAGTAGAAGGTGCGGCGCAGGCTGTCCGCGCCGCCCTCCACCCGTACGTCGTCGAGGCGGTCCTCCCATGCCCGCTGCGCCGCATGGCGTACGGCGTCGAAGGAACGACCGCCCTCCGCCCGCAGGTTGACCGCGGCGCCGTGCGCGTCGACGTAGGACAGGGCGGTGGTCGCCTCGACCGTACGGTCCTTGGTGGTGTCGAAGCGGACGTACGCGCCGTCGCGCCCGCTCTTCGAGCCCGAGGTCACGGTCGAGCCGTCCCAGGTGCCGTACGCGGTGAAGGGCCGGTCGAAGCGGGTGATCGTGTAGACGGTGTACGGCTTGGTGTCCTGGCAGAAGCCGCGGCCCGTGATGGCGGTGCGCACGGTACGGCCGTCGAGGATCTCGACCTTGGTGGAGACCGTGGTGTGCAGCGACTGGGCCGCGTTGAGCAGGACGTTGGCCTTGTCGGTGGCCGGGAAGGTGTAGCGCTGCACGCCGGTGCGCGCGGTGGCGGACAGCTCGGCCTCGATGCCGGACTTCAGCCCGACCCGGTAGGAGCCGGGACTCGCTGCCTCGTCCTCGTGGCTGAACCCGGCGGCGTACTTGGCGTAGTCCGTCTGCGTGACGTCACCCGTGGTCGGCAGCACGGGCAGATCCCCGCCGAGCCCGCAGCCGACGCCCGACAGATGGACCAGGGAGAAGCCGCGGATGTGGTTCTGGGAGTAGTCGTAGCCGGTGTTGTGGCCGGTGTCCGGCGAGAGCTGCACCATGCCGAAGGGCACGGTGGCGCCGGGATAGGTGTTGCCCTCGTTCTCGGTGCCGATGAACGGGTTGACCAGATCGGTGAGTTGACGGTGGTTCGGCTCGGTGGCCTGCGCGGTGGCGGGTGCGGCGAACAGCGCGGAGGCTGCCAGCGCACCTGCCGTGCACAGGCGCAGGCGCCGGGTCCATCTCATGTCGGAGGTCCTCCGGGGTTCAGGGGATCGGGCAGCCTGCGGGAGCCGCCCGGGAAGCGTCGCGGATCAGGGCCTGCTGGGCCGTGCGCACACGCTGGACGTCCGGCTTGAGCACCTCGCGGTCGTACGTCAGCAGACCGTTGAGCTCGCCCTCGACGTCGGAGATCTGGGTGTAGACCGCGCCGTTGCCCCCCTTGCAGGCCAGGGCGTGCACCTCGGCGAGTTTGGCCAGGTAGTCGTCGGTGTAGGCCGCCGGGTCGACGTCGACGTACGACTGCTGCACGGACCAGGCGTGTCCCGGCACCGCGAGGCCGAGGCCGCCGTACTCGCCGCTGACCAGGGCGCGCCGGCCGTCGGGGTGGGGTGGCAGGGCGGGGCTGGGGTAGCCGTGCTCGTCCATGACGTCGCCGGTGCCGCCGTCGGCCCCGAGATTGAGCCCGGACATGGAGTTGACCAGCCGGGTCGGGTCCCAGGCCTTCGCCTGGTCGGCGATGCGAGCCTCGTCGTACTGGCCCCAGCCCTCGTTGAAGGTGACCCACATGACGAGCGACGGGCTGCTGATGTGCTCGTCGATCATCTGCTTCATCTCGCGCTCGTACTCGGCGCGGGCCTCGGCAGACGGGTTCACCCCGGCGGTCATCGCGGGCATGTCCTGCCACACCAGGAGGCCCAGCCGGTCGGCCCAGTAGAACCAGCGGTCGGGCTCGACCTTGATGTGCTGACGCACGGCGTTGAAGCCGAGCCGCTTGTGGACCTTCAGGTCGTACGCGAGGGCCTCGTCGGTGGGGGCCGTGTACAGGCCGTCGGGCCAGAAGCCCTGGTCGAGGGTGGCCATCATGAAGATCGGTTCGCCGTTGAGGAGGGTGCGCGGGATCCCGTTCACCTTCTCGACGGCGACGGAGCGCATCCCGAAGTAGCTGCCGACGCGGTCGGCGCCGACGGTGACCTTCAGGTCGTAGAGGAACGGGTCGTCGGGCGACCACAGGTGCGGGTCGTGGATGCTCAGGGTCAGCGGGCCGCCCGTTCTGCCGCGGGCCGTGGCGACCTTGCGGTGTCCGTCGTACGCGGTCGCCGTGATCGGTACGCCGTCACGAACTCCCCGTGCTTCGACGGCGAGTTGGCCCTTGGCCACGTCGGGGGTCAGCTTCAGGGAGTCGACGTGGTCGCTCGCCACCGGCTCCATCCACACCGTCTGCCAGATGCCCGAGGTGGGCGTGTACCAGATGCCGCTGGGGTCCAGGCGCTGCTTGCCCAGCGGCGGGTTCTCGCCGGTGGCCGCGTCGGTGGGGTCGTAGACGCCGACGATCAGTTCCTGGGTGCGGCCGGGCTTCAGCGCGTCGGTGATGTCGGCGCTGAACTTGTCGTATCCGCCCTGGTGTTGGGCCACCTTGGTGCCGTTGACATACGCCTCGGCCCGCCAGTCGACGGCGCCGAAGTTGAGCCGCAGCCGTTTGCCGGAGCCGATCTTCCAGCCGGCGGGGACCGTGAAGGTACGGCGGTACCACATGCGGTCCTCGTGCCGTTCGAGGCCGGAGAGCCGGGACTCCACGGGGTACGGGACGAGGATGCGCTCGGCGAGTGTCCTGCCGACGGGCGGCTTCTCCCCGGCTGCGGCGGCGGCGAACTGCCAGCGGCCGTTGAGGCTGCGCCAGGCGGGGCGGGTCAGCTGCGGGCGCGGGTATTCGGGCAGGGCGTTGTCCGGGCCCACCTGGTCGGCCCACTGCGTGCGCAGCTCGTACGTGGAGTGGTTGGGGCCGCTGCTCCAGAACTCCTTGACAACGTTGCCGTCAGCGGTGGCGAGGTCGCCGTGTCCGTCGTAACGGACGTCGGCTGTGCCGCGTGCGGTGCCGGTCTTGTTGCCGACGACGGGTTCCTTCAGGGCGAGGAGCAGCGCCCTCGGGTCGGCGGGGTCGAGCCGGGCGGCTTCCAGGGGCCACTTGGCGCCGCCGATCACCGCTTCGAGGTGGCCGGTCAGGCCGGCCGGGGGTGCGGCGAGGCGCTGGGGAAACTCCAGCCTGAGGGTGCGGCCTGTGCCGGTGACCGTGGCGGCGGTGGCGCCGTCGTAGGCCCATCCGTCGGGGAGGCGGAACGCCGACTGCGGGACGGCCTCCTTGCTGCCGCCGGGCTCGGTCCAGCGCAGGTGGAGGTCGGAGCCGCCGTAGTGCTCGAAGTACTCGACCTTGATGTCGTAGGCGTTGCCGGCGGTCAACTCGACGGGTTCACCGGTCTGTTCGCGGTCCCAGTCGTCCACCCAGTGGTCGATGACGAGCTTTCCGTCGATCCACAGCCGGAAGCCGTTGTCGCCGGTGATCGAGAAGGTGTGGGGACCGGTTCTCTCCGGGACGATCTTTCCGGTCCAGCGGACGCTGACGTCGTCCGACTGGCCGGTGGTGAAGGCGAGGCGCGGTTCGAGGTTGCCGAAGTCCAGGATCGGTTCGAAGGCGGTGGCCTTGAGCCGGTCGAAGTCGAAGGCGCCGGGGGCGGACTGGGTGTAGTACTCGCCCTTCAGTCCGTGGATCTCCGCGGGGTCGTCGCCGGCGGCGGTCGCGGTGGGGGCGGCGGTGGCCAGTCCGGCCGCGCCGAGAGTCGCTGCGAGCAGGAGGGCGAGTCGGTCTCTGAGGCGTCTGATGTGCACGGAACCCCCATAACAACGTTGTCATGGACAGCAGTTGGCATGACAACACGGATTCCGTATCGCGTCCAGGGACATGACAAGCCGAGGGCGGAGCGACAAGTCGCCCCCTCGCCCGCACCGGCGAAGAATGGGGGGTGTCACTCGGCAGAAAGGGGTGAGGGAGATGTCGAAGGTATCCAGACAGACGGCCAGCCAGGGCGGCGACTTCGGGATCGTTCTCGACCGGTCCGAGGAGCTGGACGACTACACGGTGGATTTCGTCACCTTCCGCGAGAACATCGATCACACACCACTGCTCAAGGGACTGCCCGACGACCGGTGCCAGTGCCCCCACTGGGGTTATGTGTTCAAAGGCCGGCTGACCTTCCACTACGCGGACCACGACGAGGTCTACGAGGAGGGCGACGCCTACTACACGCCGCCCGGTCACGTCCCCGTGCAGACCGCGCCCGGCACCGAGGCCCTGCAGTTCAGCCCGACCCGGGAGGTGCGACCCACCAGCGAGGCCATCATGAAGAACCTCCGGGCGATGCAGGAGGCCTCCGGCTGACCCGCCCGGCACCTACGTGACCAGCTGTCCCTTCCCCAGCGCGATCACTCCGCCCTTGGAGACGGTGTACAGCTCCGCGTCCCGCTCCGGGTTGACGCCGATCGTCGCGCCCGGCGGTACCTCGACGTTCTTGTCCAGCACCGCCCCACGCACGACCGCACCCCGGCCGATGTGGACGTTGTCGTGCAGGATCGAGCCCTGGACCACCGCCCCCGGGTCGACCAGGACGCCGGGCGACAGGATGGAGCGGGTGACCTGGCCCCGGATGAGGCAGCCCGCGCTGATGATGGACTCGCTGGCCATGCCGCCCGCGTTGAAACGGGCCGGGGAGAGCTGGTTGGAGTGGGTGTAGATGGGCCACTGCCGGTTGTACAGGTTGAAGGCGGGCCGCTCGGCGATCAGGTCCATGTGGGCGTCGTAGTACGCGTCCAGGGTGCCGACGTCGCGCCAGTAGCCCCGGTCGCGGTTGGTCTCGCCGGGCACGTGGTTGGCGCTGAAGTCGTACAGCTGGGCCTCGCCGCGGTCGGTGAGCTGGGGCAGGATCGAGCCGCCCATGTCGTGCACGGAGTTCTCGTCCTCGGCGTCCCGCTGCAGCGCCTCGATCAGCGCCTTGGTGGTGAAGATGTAGTTGCCCATGGAGGCGAAGATCATCTCCGGGTCGTCCGCGAGGCCGGGCGGGTCGACGGGCTTCTCCAGGAAACGCTCGACCGTCAGGCCGTCCGAGCCCGGGGTGATCACACCGAACTGCGAGGACTCGGCGCGCGGCACCCGGATGCCCGCGACGGTGACGCCTGCACCTCCCTCGATGTGCTGGGCCAGCATCTGCCGTGGGTCCATGCGGTAGACGTGGTCGGCGCCGAAGACCACGACGTACTCGGGCCCTTCGTCGTGCACCAGGTTCAGCGACTGCAGCAGCGCGTCCGCGCTGCCCAGGTACCAGCGCGGTCCGAGCCGCTGCTGGGCGGGGACCGGGGTGACATAGTTGCCGAGCAGGCTCGACATCCGCCAGGTGGTGGTGATGTGCCGGTCCAACGAGTGCGACTTGTACTGCGTCAGCACGCAGATGCGCAGGATGTCGCCGTTGACGAGGTTGGACAGGACGAAGTCGACGAGGCGGTAGGTGCCGCCGAAGGTGACCGCTGGTTTCGCGCGGTCCGCCGTCAGGGGCATGAGGCGTTTGCCTTCTCCGCCCGCCAGTACGATCCCGAGCACCGAAGGTCCGCCACGACGCATGGCCGCTCCCCTCACCGTGGTTGATCCATGCCTGCCCCTGAGCAGCACCCAGTAAGCCTGTTCGAGGAACCCGGCCGTTCTATTCCTGTTTGAGGATCTCCTCGTAAAGACGGACCGTACGGCGGGCGACGGCGTCCCAGCCGAACTCCCCCACCGCGCGCTCCCGGCCGGCCTCGCCCATCCGCCTGGCGGCCTCGGGGTCGCCGATCACCTGGTCCAGCGCCCGCGCGAGGCCCGCCTCGAAGTCCTCGTCCACGTCGACGAGCAAGCCCGTCCTGCCGTCGTCCACCACCTCGGGGATGCCGCCGACCCGGGAGGCCACGACGGGTGTCCCGCAGGCCATCGCCTCCAGGTTGACGATGCCGAGGGGTTCGTACACCGAAGGGCAGACGAACGCGGCGGCATGGGTGAGAAGTTGGATCACCTCGGGGCGCGGCAGCATCTGCGGGATCCAGCGCACATGCTCGCGGACACGGCTGAGCTCCTGGTAGAGGTCGCGGAACTCCCGGTCGATCTCCGGAGTGTCGGGCGCCCCGGCACACAGCACGACCTGCACGCCCGGGTCGATGTCCCGCACCGCGCGCAGCAGATGCGGCACGCCCTTCTGGCGGGTGATGCGGCCGACGAACAGGAGGTACGGGCGGCCGGTGTCCAGGCCGATGCGGTCGAGCACGTCGGTGCCGTGGTCGGGCCGGTACAGCGTGGTGTCGATGCCGTTGTGCACGACCTGGACCCTGGCCGCGTCCAGCGTCGGATAGCAGGTGAGGATGTCGTCGCGCATGGCCCCGGAGACGGCGATCACGGCGTCGGCGCTCTCGATCGCGGTGCGCTCGGCCCAGCTGGAGAGGGCGTACCCGCCACCGAGTTGCTCGGCCTTCCAGGGGCGCAGCGGCTCCAGCGAGTGCGCGGTCATCACATGCGGTATGCCGTACAGCATCTTGGCGAGATGGCCGCCGAGGTTGGCGTACCAGGTGTGGGAGTGCACCAGCTCGCGGCCTTCGAGTCCGGCGGCCATCGCGAGGTCCACGGAGAAGGTGCGCAGCGCGTCGTTGGCGGTGTCCAGGGCGGCCCAGGAGCGGTGGCGCACCACGCCCACTCCGCGGCCCTCGCCCCAGCAGTGCACCTCGAGGTCGACCAGGGAGCTCAACTCCCGGGCGAGGAACTCGACGTGGACGCCGGCGCCGCCGTACACATCCGGTGGGTACTCCCGGGTCAGCAGTCCGACTCGCACCCGCAACCCCCAGCTCTCGGCGACCGGTTCCCTCATGGTCACCCAGATGCGCCGCGCGCGGAAGAGCGCGGCGGTCGTGTGAAGCAACAGTCACCACACACGCCCCCGCCGGGCACCCGGTAGTAGAGACAGCAGCTGCGCCGCCGGAAGGCGGTGCCGGTGAGGGTGCCGGTGTCCGACAGCAGGGGGTGGGCGAGGAGTTCCGCGGCAAGGGTGCGGGTGCGGGCGGCGGCCTCGCTCCGGCCGTGCAGGCGCGCCCAGTGGTCCAGTTGCCGGGCGGCTCCCGCCAGCGCTGAGGCCGCGTTGCCCCACAGCAGGCCGGGGGCGATCCGGTGGTGCGCCCGCAGGGCCGCCGCCAGCGGGGCGAGATGGCCGTGCAGGACGACGTCCGCGAGGGTCGCGGGCTCCGCGGGCAGCGGGCGGACCCGTGTCAGCCACAGGTCGTCGGGGGCGGAGGCGTCGGGGTCCCAGTGCAGCTGCCCGGGATCCAGGTCGGGCACGCGGCCGTACAGCGCCGCACAGCCGAGCGTCACCGACCACAGCCGGGCCGCCAGCCCCTGCTGGGCCACCGAGGCCGCGATCCGCAACTCGGGGGCACGGAGGACATGGGCGACCTTTTCGACCCGGAAAGTAATAGCATTTCCGTATACAGCGGAAGACCGGTTCTCGTACACGTGGGCGAGCGTCGGCAGTGGCGTGTGTGGCGCTCCGCCCGTCCGTAGTACGAAAAAGCCGCCGAGCGGTCCGAGGGCGGCGAGATCCTGATCGAGGTCCACGAAGAGCAGTAGTACCAAGGTCCCTAGGGGTTCCCACTGGGGGGTGTCCACCCCGTGTCGCCCACCCTGGGGAGGATGGCGCCCGATTCGTACTCCATCGGCAGTAGGACCCATTGACTGCTCTGGGACGACGACGGGAACAGATCGACAAGGCATCGTGTTCGCTATGAAGGCCGACCGTTCGCCGCGCAGGGCTCATCGCCCCCGCCACACGCAGAGGAGCAACTCATGAGTGCCCTCGCGTTGTCCGTTCTCCTCTCGCTCGTCTCCGCCGTCGCCTACGCCGGCGGGGCGATCGTGCAGGAGTACGTGGCGGTGTCCTCGCCCGTTCAGGAGTACGCCCCGCTGCGCCGGCCGACCTGGTGGGCCGCGGTGGCGCTCAACGGCCTCGGCGGACTCCTGCACGTGGTGGCACTCGCGTACGGCCCGCTGAGTCTGGTGCAGCCGCTGGGCGCGCTGACCATCGTGTTCGCGCTGCCGATGGCCGCCCTGTTCGTCGGCCGCAGGGCCGGTGCGACCGCCTGGCGGGGCGCGATCATGGCGACCGTGGGCCTCGCCGGTCTGCTGGCCCTGGTCGGCTCCTCCCACGCGCAGTCCCTGGACGCGGCACAGCGGATCGCCGTCGCCGTGGTCTCCGGCAGCGTCGTCGTGGCCCTGATGATCGCGGGCCGGGCCGCCCACCGGCACCCGGCGGTGCGCAGCATGCTGCTCGCGACCGCCTCCGGCATCGCCTTCGGCATGTCCTCGGTGTTCACGAAGACCGTCGCGGTCGACTGGACCGCCGGCGTCTCCGCGGCCGACATCCCCTCGCTGGCCGTGATCGGCGTCTTCGCCACGGCCGGAATGCTGCTCTCCCAGGCCTCCTACCGCGGCGCCGGACTCGCGGCCCCGCTGGCCACGCTGACCGTCGTGAACCCGGTGGTGGCGGCCGCGGTCGGCATCACGATGTTCGGCGAAACCTTCCGCTACGGCAGCATGGGCACCGCGCTCGCCCTGAGCTGCGGCGTCGTCGCGGCCGGCGGCCTGATCCTGCTGACGACGGAGCGCCTCGCGCGCACCACCGCCGAGGGCGTGCCGCAGCAGCCGGCCGAGACCGTCACCGAGCCGGTCCCCGTCACGGAATCCCCCGAGGAGTCCGTATCCATCGAGGAGTCCGTCGAGGACCTGCTCGCCGCGATCCCCGAGCAGCCGGTGGCGGCACTGCGCGAGGAGATCCTCGTCCCCGCCCAGGTCGGCCCCACCGTCCTCGCGGTGGCCTACGACGAGGACGACGAACGGCCCCCGGACCCTGCCCGCTACCGCTTCTACGGCCCCTTCTACGGCGGCTCGTACGTCCCGTCACCGGACGTCGACCGGCACCGGGTACGCGTCAAATCCTGACGCCACCGGCCCTGAGATACGCGAGAGGGTCGATGTCGGTACCGAATCCGGGCCCTGTCCGCACCTCGAAGTGCAGATGCGGGCCCGTTGCGTTGCCCGTCGACCCGGAGCGGCCGACGCGCTGCCCGCCACCCACGCTCTGTCCCGCCTTCACGGAGATCGCCGAGAGGTGGCCGTACTGGCTGTAGCGGCCGTCGGCGTGCCGGATCACCACCTGGTAGCCGTAGGAGCCGCCCCAGCCGGCGGAGACGACCCGGCCCGCGGCGACCGCCTTCACGGTCGTGCCGGTGGGGACGGGGAAGTCGACGCCGGTGTGGTAGCCCTTCGACCAGGAGGACCCCGCCACGTGGTACGGGGTGCCTATCGGGCCGCTCACGGGAGCGACGAGGGAATGGCTGGTGGTGGCCTTCTCCTCGGTGGCCTCTTTGGTGGCCTCTTTGGTGGCCTCTTTGGTGGCCGAGGAGGCCTTCTCCGCCGAGGGCCTGGAGCCGGCGTGATGCGTGGCGGGGGCCTTCGCCCGCAGGTTCAGCCGCTGCCCCGGAAGGATCAGGTCGGGGTCGTCACCGATGGTCCTCCGGTTCGCGGAGTACAGCCGCTGCCAGCCGCCCCGGACGTGCTCGGTCTCGGCGATCCGGGAGAGGGAGTCACCGCGCACCACGGTGTACATCTCGGCCGTGCCGGCCCGGGACTGGGGCGTGGCCTGCGGCCTCACGTCCTCGACGGAGGTCCTCACGCGGGTCTTCTCAGTGGCGGAGGCCGGGTGGACGTCCGGGCTGCCACCGCCCCGGGTCAGCCCCGCCTTCTGCGAACACACCGGCCAGGCACGCGGCCCCTGCCCCTCCAGGACCTTCTCCGCCACGGCGATCTGCTGGTCCTTGGTGGCCAGATCGGCGCGCCGCGCGTACTTCGCGCCGCCGTAGGACTCCCAGGTGGACTGGGTGAACTGCAGCCCGCCGTAGAAGCCGTTGCCGGTGTTGATGCTCCAGTGGTTCGTCGACTCGCAGGCGGCCACCTTGTTCCAGGTGGACACGTCGGCCGCATGGGCGGTTCCGGTGCCGATCAGCGGGATCGCCATGCCGGCGCCGCCTACTGTGACGGTGAGTGAGGCGCGGTTGATCCTGTTCGGCTGATACCGGCGGTGCCGGCCGCGTACGGCCATGAAGATCCCCCTCGACCTATGCCAGAAGGGCCAAAAGTAAGCGCCACGAACAGGCCATGACAAGACGGCAATCGGCCGCCCTGTCCCTCAAACAAGCAGTGATGCACGCCAGTTGCACAACGGCTGAGGCGGCTGGGGCCCGTCGTGCGTATCTGCCTGCGAAAGTCGTCGACCCCGGACATGCGCTCGGCGTACCGGCAAGTCAGGATGGTCGATGGGGCGATACTGACCTGCACGAGCGGCACCACCGATAACCGGATCCTTTAGGAGCCAACCGAATGAGCAACTCAGCCCAGATCGGCGTCACGGGACTCGCGGTCATGGGCCGCAATCTCGCCCGTAACTTCGCGCGCAACGGCTACACGGTGGCCTTGCACAACCGCACCGTGGCGCGTACGAACGCCCTGGTCGAGGAGTTCGGGCACGAGGGCGACTTCATCGCGGCGGAGACCGCCAAGGAGTTCGTGGCGGCGCTGGAGCGGCCACGGCGCCTGGTCATCATGGTCAAGGCGGGCGATCCGACCGACGCGGTGATCCAGGAGTTCGCCCCGCTCCTGGAGCCCGGCGACATGATCATCGACGGTGGCAACGCGCACTTCGCGGACACCCGGCGCCGGGAGCGTGAACTGCGCGAGCAGGGCATCCACTTCGTCGGCATGGGCGTCTCCGGCGGCGAGGAGGGCGCGCTCAACGGGCCGAGCATCATGCCGGGCGGCCCGAAGGAGTCGTACGACTCGCTCGGCCCGATGCTGGAGAAGATCTCCGCGAAGGCGAAGGACGGCGCGCCCTGCGTGACCCACGTCGGCCCCGACGGCGCCGGGCACTTCGTGAAGATGGTCCACAACGGCATCGAGTACGCCGACATGCAGCTGATCGGCGAGGCGTACCAGCTGCTGCGCGATGTGGCCGGATACTCCCCCTCGCAGATCGCGGAGATCTTCCGCACCTGGAACACGGGCCGTCTGGACTCCTACCTGATCGAGATCACCGCCGAGGTGCTGTCGCACGTGGACGCGGCGACCGGCAAGCCGTTCGTGGACGTGGTGGTGGACCAGGCCGAGCAGAAGGGCACCGGCCGCTGGACCGTGCAGATCGCCCTCGACCTGGGCGTTCCGGTCTCGGGCATCGCGGAGGCGGTCTTCGCCCGCTCGCTGTCGGGTCACGCGGCGCTGCGCGAGGCCTCGCGCGGGCTGGCAGGACCGAAGGCCTCCCCGCTGTCCGAGTCGGAGGCGGGGGCGTTCGCGGACCGTGTGGAGCAGGCCCTCTACGCCTCGAAGATCGTGTCGTACACGCAGGGCTTCCACGAGATCGCGGCCGCCCGCGAGGAGTACGACTGGGACATCGACCTGGGCGCGGTCTCCGCGATCTGGCGCGGCGGCTGCATCATCCGCGCGGCCTTCCTGGACCGCATCCGCTCCGCGTACGACACCCGGGCCGACCTGCCGAGCCTGCTCTCCGACGAGACGTTCGCCCAGGAGATCGCGGACGCCCAGGACGACTGGCGCGAGGTCATCATCGCCGCCACCCGCCAGGGTGTTCCGACGCCCGGCTTCGCCGCGGCGCTCGCCTACTACGACGCCCTGCGCGCGGAGCGGCTGCCGGCCGCGCTGACGCAGGGCCAGCGTGACTTCTTCGGCGCGCACACCTACCGGCGCACGGACCGGGACGGCTCGTTCCACACGCTGTGGGGCGGGGACCGGTCGGAGGTCGACGCGTAGCAGGCAGCGGTACGAGGCGGCGGGCGGCCCGAGCGGCTGCCCGCCGCCTCCTTTGTCTGCCCCGCCTCGCCGACCGCTGCGGTCGAGGCCCTGTCGGCGGGGGTGCCGGGCGGTGATGCGGCAGCCGTACGCCCGTCGTCGGGTTCAGGTCAGCGGCGGACCCGGCTCCGGGCTCGGCACCGGTTCCGGTCCCGGCGGGATCGGCGACGGGGACGGCCCGGGTGTCGGATCCGGGGGCGAGGGCGGGGTGGGTTCCGGGCCCGGCGGTACGGGCGGGGTGGGTTCCGGGCCGGGTGGTGCCGGTGGTGTGGGCTCCGGGCCGGGCGATGGCTGCGGGTCGGGGACCGGCGACGGGTACGGGTCCGGGGGCTGGGGGCCCGGACCGGGCGTGGGACCTGGTGGTACGGGGTCGGGATGCGGATCGGTCATGGTGTCCTCCGGCCAGTCGGTCGACGTCGGCTCTGGACTACTGCCCCGCGTACCCGACGGCCGCCTTCGCACTCACCCGCCCGCAGGACGGCACGCCGCCCGGGTGGGCCTACCCGGCGCGCACGGCCACCGCGGCCGCCGCGAGGCCCGGACGCGGGCTGGACAGCACCGGGACCGCCGTGGTCGTCAACTGCTGGGCCCGGGCCATCGAGCCCTGGGCGAGGACGATCGCGTCGGCGCCGGTGACCGCGTCGGCCGCGGCCGCCACGAGACGCGCGCAGCCCTCGCCGTCACCCGCCGCGAAGCGGTCCCAGGCACCCTCGACGAGCCGGGTCCGCACCTCGACGGGGCGTCCGGCGCGGCGTGCCTCCTCCTCGATCAGGGCCGCTGTCGGCCCGAAGGTGCTCTCCACGCTGGCGAGCACGACGATCCGCGAACCGGCGGCCACCGCGGCGACCGCCATCGGACGGTCGCTGCGCAGCACCGGCACGCCGGGGGTGGCCGCTTCCGCGACGCCGCCGATGGTCGAGCAGGTGCACAGTACGGCCCGCGCACCCTCCCCGACCGCCTTGTCCAATGCGGCCCGCACCTCGTCCGCCACTGCCTCGGGTCCCTCGCGGCGGGCCCGGGCCAGCAGCTCCTCGTCGACGAAGTGCCGCAGTTCCAGGCCCTGGTGGTGCTCGTCGCGCAGAGCCTCGAAGACGGGGATGTGCGCGGGTGAGGTGTGCAGAAGGGCGAGCATGCGGGCGGCAGGCCTTTGTGAGACGGAGCGGGCGGGCTCAGAAGCGACCGGGGTGCGCCACCAGCCACTCCTTCGCCGCCCGCAGCAGTTCCGGGTCGGCGGCCGGCGCCTCGTCGGGGTGGCGTTCGGCCCACTTGGTGACGTACGGGCACAGCGGGGCGACGACGACGCCCTCGCGCCCGGCGATGGCGTACAGCTCGCGCGCCAGTGAACCCGCGATGCCCTTCCCCTCGTGGGCCGGTTCCACGATCGTGTGGACGGGGACCAGGGCGCGCGCGGGCGATTCGAGGACGAAGTACTCGATGTGGCCGACGACTTCGCCGTCCGTACCGTCGCCGATGGCCTCCAGGCGGCCCGCCGCCCGGTCGTCGCGGATCTCGATGTCGCTCATGGGCACGCTCCTGGTTCGAGGGGTCCGAGTGTGGATCAGGCCGGTACGGCCTGCGGGCTGCGCTCCTGGTCCGAGCCCGGTACCGGTTCGGACGGGTCGGCGCCCAGGGCCACGATGCGGTTGTCGCGGTCCACGTGCACGACGCGGGGTTCGAGCGCCCGCGCCTCGGCGTCGGTCACCTGAGCGTAGCTGATGATGATCACCAGGTCGCCGGGATGGACGAGATGGGCGGCCGCCCCGTTGATCCCGATCACACCGGAGCCGCGCTCACCCTCGATGACGTACGTCTCCAGCCGGGCACCGTTGGTGATGTCGACGATGTGCACGAGCTCGCCCGGCAGCAGGTCGGCGGCGTCGAGGAGATCGGCGTCGATGGTCACCGATCCCACGTAGTGCAGGTCGGCCTGGGTGACGGTGGCGCGGTGGATCTTGGACTTGAACAGAGTACGCAGCACTTTGGACTCCTGTTTGACGGCTCCCTGCCTGCTTTGTGCAGGTCAAGGGCGGAATCGACTGTACACCGGGACACGCCGGTCGAGAATTGTGAGGAACATCGCTCCGCTCGGGCGAGACGGCTTCACGCCTGGGCTTTCGCGCCGCACCGGCGCCTGTTCAGGCAATCCTCCAGGAGAGGCCGACGGCTCACGCTGACCAGATGCTGACTTGCCTGACGACACCTCAGGTAGACAAGCGCTATCTCAAGGACCGGGTCCGAGATCTGCGGCCGGCCTATCGGCCCGCGGATCCGGCTTCGCGGACAGTCTTTGGGAGCGGGAGCGGGATGCAGTGTTTGCCCCTTACCGCAGCCCAGTTTTGCCGTGAGTCCACTGCGGGGCATCGCTCAGCTACCCCGCGCGATGGCCCCTTCTCAGTCGTTCTCGTCGTGGATGCGCGCACCCAGATCCTCTGCCCACTCCAGCGCCCACGCCTTGAGTTCTTCGATCTGCCCGGAAGGTGAGCCCGTACGCGGTGTAGTCCTCATCCTCGTACCAGTCCGCGCCGATGAGCCTGTCCCGGAGGTCTTCGAGACTGAACTCGTCGTGGGCGCGACGGCGGCCCAGGGATTCGAGGTCGGCGGTGGAACGGTGGCGGGAGGCGGCCTGGACGTCGATGAGATCACGGACGGTGCCGCGGTCGGCGAGGGCACGGACCTTGGTGCCGATCACGTCATCGAGGGAAAGAACGGGGCCGTAGGGGGTCTGAGCGGGAGGGGCCCAGAACACCTCCTTGAGGACGTCGACCTCGCCCTCCTCGCCGGTGTCCGGATCAGTGACGAGGAAACGGCCGCTGAGCGGATCGGTCTGGACGTGGGTGGTCCGCCATCCGCGCGTGCTGAGACCCGCTGTGAGTGAGGCGACGATCTCCTGCATCGGAGCACAGATCCGCAAGGCCGGACGCCGACGACTCATCGCTCTGATCCGCCCGAAGGCACCCGGCATGGCCGAGCGTCTGATCGACGACATCTTCACCGCGCTCGACGAGCAGAGCGTCGTCGTTCCGGGAACGGATGCGGCCGCGCTGATGGTCCCCAGCCTCGCCTCCTCGCTCCAGGCAGTGCTCGACCAGCGCAAACTGCTGGCCCACCGGATCGAGGAACTGCTGGAGGCAAGGTCCTGATGTCCATGCCCGGCATCGGCATCAGGACCGGAGCCCGCATCCTCATCGACGTCGGCGACGGCACCGCGTTCCCGTCCGCCGCCTACGCCGGCCTCGCCCCAGCGACCCGGACCTCCGGCTCGTCCATCCGCGGCGAACAGCCCTCACAGAGAGGAAACAAGCACTCAAACGGGCCTTCGTCCTCTCCGCATCCGCCGCCCTGGCCAACCCCGCCTCCCGCACCTACTACGACAAGAAGATCGCCCAGGGAAAGCACCACATCCAGGCCATCCTCTGCCTCGCCCGATGCCGAGCAGACGTGCTCTTCGCGATGCTCCGCGACGACACCTTCTACCAACCACCCACCCCGATCACCCCTCGACCAAAGTCATAGGGCCCCCGCGACGGCGATGCGCTGCTGCTGGCCGCCTACGAGGCTCGTCCACGAGCACGGTTCCGTGGCCATTCGGGAGCTTATCGTGGCGAGAAAGGTCTTAGTATGCCGAGACGCTGCATTTCGACGATGTGCTCTGCCGTGCGACGCGGGGCTTCACCGCCGGTCACCAGCACACCCGCCTCGATGTTGCGCCGGGCGGCAGACTCAGTCAGGTTGGCGCTGCCGAGCAGGAGAGTGCGGCGGTCAGCGACCGCAAGCTTGGCGTGCTGGCGTGACCGGCCCTGTTTCGTCTGATCCCGCGCCCAGACCCACAGCTGCAGGCCGGGCACAGACGCGAACGCTTCGGCCGGTTCCCTCCCTGAGAGCAGGCCAGCGGCCCCGGCCAAGGTTTCGACCACGACGTGCATCCTGACGCCCCTGCCCGCAGCTTCTGTCAGAGCCCTTGTCAGGGCGGGATACGGACGAGCCGCGTACGTCATCGCCAACAGCTCGTGCCGCGCCTCGTTGATGACCTCGACCAGAACCTGAGCGGTCGCCCGCACAGGCACCGCCGGTGTCGAAGGACCGCTCCACACCGTGCGCACCCGGACAGTGTCCCGGGCCTTCCGCCGGGCGGCGACATAGCCACGCAGGTAGGCAGCCGCCTCGGAGGGAGGCACGGACTCCGCCTCCATGGCGTCGTAGAGCGCCGCGACAGCAGCGCTGACTCCCGGAGTCGTCAGTTCGGTGAGTATCCGTTCCCTGGTGCGTCCCCGGGCGAGCAGGCCGGCGAGGTCCTTGCTGCGGGAGAGGCCGAGAGCCTCGATGGCGGCCTCGGCGGCACCCTCGAACGCGGGTCGGCTCACGGCAGCAGACCCACCGGCGTGAGCACCGGATCCTGGTCTCCGGTGAGTGGGACGAGGAACCGGCGGTCCAGAAACCTGTTGCCGCGTTCGCAGGTGGTCTCCGACACGAACAGACAGACATGGCACGCGGCTCCGTGGAGGAAGTCCGCCGGGTCCTGCGGCAGGCGCTCGGCGCAGAGCGGGTCTGCCGAGCAGTGGCGGGCGTCGGTCAGAGCGCGACGTACGATCCGGTCGAACTCCCGCTCTTCGGCCAGGGACACCAGACCTCCCAAGGTGCCCTCGGAGTCGGGGACGGCGGTGTAGATGAGGATGCCCGTCCTCGGATTCTGTTCGTCGCCCGCGTAGATCCGCTCGGCCAGCGAGGCGGAGTTGTATCCGCACTCCAGGGCGATGGTGCGGATCAGCAGGTGGGAGAGGGTGTGCAGGGCGATGTACCGCGCTCCGGGCCAACCGGAGTAGGGGTCGAAGTCGCTCGTCTTGCGGTCCGACTTCCGGTTGGCGCGGAACCGTGCGTACGCCTGTCTGTGCGCGTCCATCTGCGGTGACTTCTCCATACGGGCGGCCCATTCGGCCATCAGACCGTCCCGTACGCGCAGAAAGACGCCCTCGCCGCGCACCTCGCTGGCCGGCACCCAGTTCCGGACCCCGCGGGACAGCTCGACACGCGTGGCGATCTCCGGGGATTCGGGGTCGGGCGCGTCGAGCCGGGTGAACCCGATCAGTGCCCGTGCCTCACGCAGCCGCTCGACCTGCCTGACGTGGGAGAACAGTTCGCTCAGACGGGCCGGTACGGGCATTTGCCGGAGTGCGAAGTCGTCGCTGGGCGTGGGAACCGGGCCGGAGAGTGCGTCCCATTCGGGTCCGAAGAGGTCCGCCTGGACGTCGGGGGCGGAGGGGGCCGGCCCCGTGGCTCCCTGCTTGCGGGCCGTGATCGCCGCGACGACCCCGTCGGCGTCGAACTCTTTGAGGAAGGTGAACTTGGGCATACTCGCCATGAAGTCGAACTGGCCCCGGTCGTTGATCACTTCAAGGTCGGGCCAGTGGTCGTCCAGGAGCTTGTCGATGTCTCCGCCCGGTGCCTTGGGCAGGGCCAGGGCGCTGAGGGTGAGCGGGAACCACTGGTTGGACGCGCCCGCCACCATCAGGACCGGTTCCTGTGTGCAGCCGTTCGTCTCGTAGGTGCCGAGATGTGGGTGCCGTCCACGGCAGCTGGGCAGGTTGCGCCGGCCGCGTTCACCCATGGCTTCCCGGATGTTGCGTTTCGCCCCGCAGGCGACACACTCGATGGTGACGTTGGCGGCCTGGTTGCCGCCGTGGTCCTTCATGCGCAGCTTCGGGCGCGGCGTCTTGCCGCAGGCCTGCCCGCGGTGCACGTAGGGGGTGTACGGGAATTCGTCGAGATGGCCTGCGGTGCACACGAGGGTGAAGCGAGCTGCCACGGCCAGCGGCTTGCCCCGCTTGCAATCGTGGACGAACTTCGCCTCGTGCGGCGTCCGCGGGTTGGCGTTGACGAAGGCGAACTCGCCTGAGTCGATCGCGGCCAGCACGTTGCACGCGGTGCAGCGCAGCCACTGCGGGAACGGCGTGACGGGCACTCCGACGCCCTGGGCCGCCCAGCCCTTCGGGTCCGCGTCGGCGCCCTCCAGCCAGGGAGCGGCACGCAACTGCTCGATCTGGCCTCGTCCGTAGCGTTGGAGCGACCGGTTGACGGCGGCGCGCAGCCGGGGTTCGTCGATGTCGTAGTCGGTGACTCCGGAGTGACTCCAGGAGTCGATGCCCCGGATCAGGACGGAGAAGTTGGGCAGGTCGACGAGGGCGCCGATCCCGGCGGTGAACATGAGGTGGCTGGGCCGTACGGCGCCGACTCTGCGGTTGCTGCCCTGGTTGCTCATCGCTGTGCCTTCCTGACCGTGTCGGCCGTGACGGGCCCGTACTCGTCGCTGTCCACGGTGCTCGCCGTCTCCGGGTCGGTGTCGGAGTCGGAGTCGGCGCCGGACGTGCCGAACGTCCAGTCGGGTCCGTCGCCGGAGGGTTCCTCCAGGAACGCGCCGCCGCCGGGAAGGAGCAGGTTGATCTCGTTCTCCGTCTCACGCATCGACATGCCGACGGTCAGCTCGGTCCACCGGGACCCGTCCGCCCGTCGCAGCAGGCCGTTCACGACGGTCGTCTTGTGCTTCTCCTTGCGGTAGGCGAGGGCAGAACTGCTCTCGTCGCGTTTGCGGCGCCATTCGTCCTTGAGCCGGTCCAGACGTTCGCTCAGGTACTCGCGGGCCCGGTCTCTCCCCACCCGTTCGGCGCGGTCGAGCAGCCGCCGTTCGACCTCCTGTGCGACCGGTCCGTCGAGGTCGACGTGGTGGGCGTCGAGGTTGCGCGAGGAGTCGTAGGCCGCGTGACGCAGGGCGGCGACATAGGTGGCGGCGACACCGCGGTCGAGCGCCCGGCGCGTATAGGGGGTGACGGAGAGCGCCTCCACCTGACGGTAGAACGTCGCGTGATAGTGCTCGAAGTCCTCGTAGTGGGCGAGGTCGCGGGGGCGTGACCAGTTGTAGAGGGTCACCACCAGGCCCGGACGGGCGGCGTCACGGCCCACTCGCGAGGACGCCTGGATGTATTCGGCGGTGTTCTTGGGCTGGCCCACGACGAGCATCAGCCCGAAGCGGGAGACGTCGACACCGACCTGGAGCATGGAGGTCGCGAGGACGACGTCGACGGCCTGTCTCACCGTTGGTGTCATGGACGCGCGGGGTTCACGCTTGTCCTTCATGGCGGCGGCGTACTCGCGCAGGAAGGCCCGCCTGCGCACCGAGGTGTCCCGCTCGGGGTCGAACTCGATCTCCAGCCGCTTCAGGGCCGCGCCGACGTCCGAGGAGGAGATGCGTGAGGTCAGTTCCTGGATGCCGAGCATCCCGGCCCTGCTGACGATGCGGTCCGACAGCGTGTCCTGGCCCTTGCGGCTGCCGTTGGACCGCACACGGGTGGTGATGTCGTCATCCATGTACCGCCGCATGCCGGCGAGTTCACGGGTCGCGTTGAAGTAGCCGACAAGCGTCATGTACGGGTCCGCCGGCCTGCCGTAGTCGTCGAAGAGCTGCTGAGCGGCGAGCAGCAGGATCTCCGCGACACGGATCTCGGCGGCCTTGAGTCGGGTGCCGTGGGCGCAGACGCCGAGGTAGCGGCGGCCGGGGTTCTCCCGGGACAGGTCGACCTGCCGGGAGAAGAAGGTGTCGCCGACGTCCAGCACCTGGGGAGGGAAGACGGCGACCTTGCGGCCGAAGACACCGAGCACCTGGTCGGCGGCGCGCTTGGTGGTCGCGGTGGAGGCCACGATCTCGGGGCCGACTTCGTGACGTCCGCCGTGCGCGTCGGTGAAGCTCCACGTGCACAATTGGTCGACGGCCGCTTCGAAGAGGCCCACGGTGGTGCCGAGGGCTCCGGAGATCAGGTGCAGCTCGTCCTGGATGATCAGGTCCGGAGGCCGCAGGCGCGTGACGGGCTGGGCGGTGACGCCGGGCAGGTCACCTCGGGCGTTGTGGCGGGCACCGCAGCCCGTCTTGGTGTCCAGGTCGTCGTGGCGGTAGCCGTGGCGGGGACACAAATCGGTGACCCTGCCGAACAGCAGCCCGGAGTAGCCGTTCCAGGGAAGCTGGGCGAGCTTGTCGACCGTGGCGATCAGCAGTGAGGGGGCCAGCCGGTAGATCTCCTCGTCGACGGTGAGCACCGGGATGCCCTCGCCGAGCGCCTCGCGACGGGAGAAGGGGCAGCGGTCCTCCCCCTCGCCGCGGGGGCAGTAAAGCAGGACCCTGCGGCGGCCTTCGTCGTACTCCATGTTCGAGCGGGCGGTCAGTCCGCTGCCGCACCAGGGACAGGTGAGGACCTGCAGGACACGGGCGTGCTTGTCGCTGGCGTTCTCCTTGGCCTCGGCGATCTGTTCCTTGGCCTCGTCGAACCAGTTCGGTGAGACGGAGGTCCCCACCCAGAGCCCGATACGGAACGGGGTGGACCCCCAGCGCAGGTCCCGCGCGAACTCCTCGCGTCGCAGGACCTCGCAGGCGCTCACCAGGGCGGCGGCGCGCTGAAACTGCTGAGCGGTCAGCAACCGCAAGGTGTAGCGCATGAGAACACCCACGCCCGCCTCACCGCTGCGGGCCTCCGCACCGGAGCCGAAGGTGCCCTGGAGGCGCCTCAAGGCGAAGGTGTAGGCGGCGAGTCCGAGATACGCCTCCGTCTTGCCGCCACCGGTCGGGAAGAACAGCAGGTCGACGAGGGCTTCACGACCGGTGCCACGGTGCGGGTGTCCGGGCTGAGTGAGAGAGTCGATGTTCAGTAGGACGAAGGCGAGCTGGAACGGGCGCCAGCTGGCCGCCGCCTTGCCCTTGCCGTGTACCTCGTCGAAGGCCTCCTGGTAGGACCGGGGGTCGTACTCGCGGCCGGCGCGGGCGGCCGCGATGGCCGTGTTGCGGCGCTGCAGGGCCATGGCCCGGTTGGCGAATCGGAAGGCCAGCAGGGCCGTCTCGTCTGCCACGAGCCGGTCGATGCCGAGGGTGATGCGATCGCAGACCTCGAGCGCCTGCTCGATGGCAGTCTCGGCCGCCGCTCGCAGGTCCTCGGGGAGCGCGGCGGCACTGCGGCGCTGCTGCTCCAGCCACGTGCCGTAGCCATCGGCCAACGGGGCCAAGGCGGCACTGAGTTCGGCACGTCGGGCGGGCACGGCGAGGGCCGCCAGCTCGTCCATTCCCAATTCCAGCCCCTGAAGAAGGTCCTGCTCCTCGAGTGCCGGTGCGGTGGTGGCTCTGACGTCGTACTCGGGAAGCCAGACGGTGGTAAGCCGGTGCGCGTTGCGCTCTCCGTCGCGGACGTGCGCGTGAACGGCGACATTGCGGCCTGTGGCATGGCTGAGGCTGTCCCGGTAGAGCAGACGCAGCCGCCGCTCCTCGGCGTCCTCGGGCGCGTTGCCGTGGCTCGCGGGGTCGAGGGGGTCGTCGACCGGCAGGAAGACGGCCGCCTGGTCGTCGGGAAAGGCGGTGACGTCGATCTCGGTCTGGAAGAGCCAGTGCGCGTCGCGGGCGTCCGCGCTGTCCTGCTGCCGGTTCACCAAGGCGAGTTCCACTATGCGCAGGTCCTCGACGCCCGTGCGGCCCGTGTGCCGGCGTACCTGCACGTCGAGGACCACGCTGTCGCCGTCGAGCTGAACGGTGCGGTCGGCCCCGTCGGTCACGTCGATGTCCACCAGGCGCTCGACCGGCTCACGTGACCAGACCCGGCGTGTCGTCCCCCGCTCGGTGGCCTCGCCCGACTGGCTGTAGCGGCCCCAGCGGACAGTGGCGCTGAGTGTGCCGACCGAGGCCGCGGCGGTGAAGGACAGTCCCATGGAGGATGCCCAAATGTGTCCGGCGGCCTGGGAACTCAGCCGGTCCTGCAGGCCGCTGTCGTCACCTTCCTGCTCGTCGCCCGACTCGCCGTCCGCGCCCTGGGCGGCCGCACGGGCGATCCGGTCCGCGGTGACGGCCTGCGGGCGCGGGCCGAGCATGCCGACCAGATACCGGTCGCGGGGACCCGAGGAGGCGCTCGGCAGGGTTTCCGTCTCTCCGTCCCAGGGACCCAGCAGATCCCGGCGGATGTAGTGCACGAGCGCGTCGCGCACCGCGTAGGAGTCCCCGGGGCGGAACGTCTGGGGTACTTCGTCGAGCGGGTGCGGAACAGCGGCCTGGGCAGGCTGGGCCGGCATGCGGTGGGTCCTTCCGGACAGGGCCGTGGGAACACGGATGTGCGTCGTTGGTGTGACAGCACGAGAAATATAGACCCGTTGACTCAGTTCACACAACGAATGAGGAAGGTCCCTCGCTCGGCGCTCCGTCGGTCTCTAGGCTGGTGCCCGCCCACTGCCTGTCTGCGACCCGAGGACCTCCATGCCCCGCCTCGCCCTCTCCGACGACTTCGTCACGGATCTGATCTCCCTGCAGAGACCTGTCCAGAAGGAGGTCAACGACGCGATCCGGATGTTCCGAAGCCTGACCGTGCCTCAGCTCCACGCCAGCAAGGGAATGCATCTGGAGAAGCTCGAGCGGGCGCGCGATCCCCGGATCCGTACCATCCGGGTCACCAGGTTCTACCGCGGTGTTCTCCTCGCCCCGGACGACGGGAGCGAGTTGTTCACCCTCCTCAGGGTGGCACCCCACGACGAGGCGATCAACTGGGCCTGCAAGCGCGCCTACTCGGTGAACAGCGCCACCGGAGGCCTGGAGGTCCGCAACGTCGAGGCACTCGAGCAGATGGAGACCTACTTCGAGACGAAGGCGGGCCGGACCCCTGCCAGGCTCTTCGCTCAGCACTCCGACACCGTCCTGCGTGACCTCGGCATCGACGAGCAGGTCCTGCGGCTGGCGCGCGTGTGCGTCACCGCCGAGGACCTGGCGGTCATGGCGCCCCCCATGATGCCCGCCGATCAATACGAGGTACTGGAATACCTGGCGGCCGACTACTCCCCCGAGGACGTCTGGGAACAACTGATCGCCCCGCGCGGGCAGACGGTGAGGACGGCGGAGGACCGACCGGCCGTCACGCTCAGCGAAGCGATCCTCAACACGCCCGACCGGATCGTCGAGGTGACCGGCCCCGGCGAGCTGGAGCGGATCCTCACCGAGGACTTCACCCGCTGGCGGGTCTTCCTGCATCCCGCCCAGCGCAGGTACGCCTACCACGCGGGCTTCAACGGGCCGGCCCAGGTGACGGGCGGCCCCGGCACCGGCAAGACGGTCGTCGCTCTGCACCGGGTGAGGCACCTGTTGCGCACGGGAGACGAGGACGACCGGATCCTGCTCACCACGTTCACCAACGCGATGGCGGCCGCCCTGCGGGACAGCCTGGCCCTCCTGCTCGGCGACGCGGACGCGCGGCTGCTCGACCGTGTCGACGTCACGACGGTGGACTCGCTGGCCGCCCGGGTCCTCCGGGAAGTCAGGGGCGGCTCGCCGAAACCGCTGTCGGCCGCGGCGGAGAAGAGCGCGTGGACCCGCGCCGCCGCCCGCGAGGACCTGCCCTGGTCGGAGCGATTCCTGTCCCAGGAGTTCCGGGGCGTCGTACTGGCGCAGGGGCTGCGCACGCCGGAGGAGTACCTGAGATGTGTGCGCAGAGGGCGCGGTACACCGGTAGGACGAGTCCAACGGGCCCGTCTGTGGCGGGTCATGGAGAAGTTCACGGGGGATCTGGCCTCCCGCGACTCCGCGACGTACACCATGGTGTGCGACCAGGCCGCCCGGATCCTGGCCGAGCGGGGGCCGCGCTACCGCCACGTCGTGGTGGACGAGGCGCAGGACCTGCACCCGGCGCAGTGGCGGGTGCTGCGTGCCTGCGTGGCCGAGCAGGCCGATGACCTGTTCCTCGTGGGCGACCCCCACCAGCGCATCTACGATTCCCGGGTCTCGCTGCGATCCCTGGGCATCAACGTGCGGGGGCGGACGTCGCGGCTGCGCCTCAACTACCGCAGCACGGAGGAGATTCTGCGCTGGTCCGCATCCCTCCTGGACGGCCAGCCGGTGGGCCGGCTCGGTGAGGACGACGAGGACGACGGCGGGCGGGACTCGCTGCGGGGCTACCGTTCCGAGCTGCACGGCCGTGTCCCGGTGGCTCGCGGGCATGGCAGTCAGGACGACGAACTGCGCGCGCTGGTGGAGCAGATCCGCACCTGGGTCGAGCAGGACGGCGTGAAGCCGTCCGAAGTGGCGGTGTGCGCCCGGTTCAACACACTGGTCGACGCCGTGATCACCCGCCTGCGCCGGGAAGGCCTCCCCGCTGTCGCCGTCAAGGACGATCCCGGGCCGAAGGTTTCGGGGGTACGCGTGGCGACGATGCACGCCATGAAGGGGCTGGAATTCCGCTGTGTGGCCGTGGTGGGCGTGACGGCCAACGCCTTGCCGTTCGCCCCGCAGGTGACGCCGGCCGACGAGGACCCCGTGCAGCACCGCTCGGACCTGCTGGCCGAGCACTGTCTGCTCTTCGTGGCCTGTACGCGGGCGCGCGACGCGCTGGCGATCTCCTGGAGCGGTGAGCGGAGCCCCATGCTGGACCCGGTCACCGGCTGAGCCGCACCGGGCCCTGTCCCGCGGGCCGAAAGCAGTCCGCGGGGCAGGGCGTCCATTCGGTCACGATCCGCCGGCGCGATCAGACGCGGATCTCCCGCACGACGACCGTGCGCGACTTGCCCTGGGATGCGTCGTACGCGATCTCGCGCCCCGTCGGCTGCCAGCTCAGCGCGTGGCCGAGAGGAGAGGACGGAGAGACGATGTCCGCCTCCTCGGTGGGAAGTTCGGCGATCGTGTACAAAGTGTCCTCGTCCACCTGGCCGTCGAACTCCAGGCGGAGCAGCGCGCCCGGGATGACGACGTCAGGGACCGCCCCTTCCCGTCCGACGCCGACGGAGTCGAGGAAGGTGCGCAGGAAGGCCAGGCGCTTGGTACGCCGGTCGCGTTGGTCGGCCTGGGTCCTCCTGAGGAACACCAGCTGGGCCGCGTCAGCGCCGTCGGGGACCTCGGCGGGAGCATCGAGGGCCGCCTGCAACTGCTGCACCTCACGGAACAGGCGCTGGAACGCCGCGGCGGGGATCTCCCGGACCGGCAGAGGGCCCGGGGCGGTCCTGCTCGGCATCGACGTCGGCGCCGGACCATCGGACGGTACGACGTGCCCGGCCGGGTGGGCCGTCCCCGTCGGCCGTGCCACAGACGGTGCCTCCGGCATCGCCGTCCCGGCCGCTCGTGCGGGAGCGGCTCCGTTGCCTGCCGTCTTCGCACGCGGCGGCGTCGGAGCGGGCATCGGCCGTCGGGCCGGACCGCTCAGGGACTCGCGCGGGTCCGTGCCCCTGGGCGCGGGCACCGCCCCGAGGGTCGCTGCCGGTCCCGACTGCTGCTGCACTCGTGCCGTGTCCGGGCTCCCTTTCCCATGGAGCGACGCGCCCCGCGGCTCGGACGCCCCGCGGTCCCCGACCGCCTCACTGACCCCGATCGCAGCGGTGGCTCCGGCCCTCGCCGAGGCCACATCGTCCGCCTCGACAACGTGCCCCCGCACGACCCCATCGCCCGCCTCGGCAACACTGCCCGGCACAGCCGAGCGCCTGGGCACGGCCACGTCGGCGTCTGCCGTCACCTCACCCCCGGCCGCCGCCTCCCCCGTCGGCCGAGCCTCGCCGGTCGTGGGGTCGGCGGCGGGCACGGCGTCGTCAGCGGCGGCTTCCGGCTCCCGTCCGACCGGTTCAATGCCCAGCCGTTCCAGTTCTTCCCACAGCGGGGCCAAGGCCTGCTCGCGGTCGAGGTGGAAGCGACTGCCCCGGATCCGGACGAACGTCCAGTCGACGCGTTCCAGGTCGCGCTGTCTGGCGGCCGCGGTGGAGGCGTCCTCGCCTTCGGCGAAGGCGTCCCCGTCGCACGCGACCGCGAGCCGGCGGGTTCCCCCCTCCACGACCAGGTCGATCGCGTGGCGGCCCACTTTGTAACCCGGACGGACCCGGTGGCCCCGTGCGGTCAGTTCCAGGTACACCTGCTGCTGGAACAGGCTGTCGAACGCCTCGTGCCGGACGTCGGGCAGGACCTCGCCCTCGACCGCGACGACGTCCTCCTCCGCGGGACGGGTGAGGTGGTCGAGCCACCGTCGGCGCAGGTCGTTCTCGTGGAACTGCTCGGCCCGCGCGCTGTGAAACACCCACACCTGGTCCTTGGCGCGCGAGGCCGCCACGTTGATGCGCTGCTCGTAGGTCTTGCCGTTGAAGCCGCCCGGGACCGCTCCGACGGCGGTGGTCGCCGAGTTGACGAACGAGACGAACATGACGTGCCGCTCGTCGCCCTGGAAGTCCTCGGCGTCACCGACCCGGATGCGCCGCTCCTCGCGCTGCTCGTAGTCGAGGCGTTCGGCGAGCAGGTTCTCCAGTTCCGTCAGGTGTCCCTTGCTCGCGCGAAGGCTGATGACGCCCATGGTCTTGCCATCGTAGGCGGGATCGGCACAGCAGCGCACGATCGTGTCGACGAGGGCTTGAGCCTCGGCGGTGTTGGCCAGCCGCGTGTTGGCGCCCACGGCTTCGCCGGTCTCCACGTACACCGTGCGGACCGGGGGCAGCCGGTCGGCGCCGTACTGCCGCAGGGGCAGCAGATCACGGTTGTAGCAGAGGTCGTTGGAGAAGGAGATGATCTCCGGCATGCACCGGAAGTGCTCCTTGAGCATGAGTGTCCCGCGGCCCGCCGAGAGCGCTTCGGTGAGGTCGAAGAAGCTGGAATCGGGTCCGAACAGGCTGCGGACGTCCGGTTCCAGCGCGGTGAGCAGACGGTCCCGGAGGTGGAAGTACTCGTCCTGCTTGAGGCCGACGTTGGACGGACTGACCTGCTTGCTGTCGCCGACGACGACCATCCGGTCGGCGAGCCAGCTCAGCAGCATGGCCTCCAGGCCGGACTGGCTGGCCTCGTCGACGATGACGACGTCGAACAGCCCCGACCGGTCCATGGGTACGGTCTCGGCGACCTGGTGCAGCGGCATGATCCAGGCCGGCACCGCGGTCTGCGCCTTGCGCAGGGCGGCCTGTGCGTCGCGGCGGTAGCGGTGCTGGTACTTGCCCTTGATGCGGCGTGCGGCCTGCTGGTAGGCGCTGAGCGCCCGGGACTGGTCGCCGGTGAGCAGGCCGAGGCAGCGGTGCCAGGCGCGGGCGGCGGCGAGCCGCGCGAGCATGATGCGGGCCTCGTCGTCGGCCTCCGTCAGCTGTCGGCGCAGGGCACGCTCGGCCTCGGGGTCGGTCAGTCGTTCCATGCGGTCGCGCCAGGCGGACCAGGCCCAGGCCTCGGCGAGGGAGGACAGCCGGGCGTCCCAGGCGCTGTCCTCGGGTGCGGCGGTGATCCGGTCGGCCAGGGCCGGGAACACCTCGCGGACCCGGGCGAGGGCCACATCCCGCCCGGCTCTCAGCCGGGTCGCCTCGCGCACCTCGGCCATCTCCTCGTTGAACGCCCGGTAGCCGTCGGGGTCACGGTCGCGGACGGCTCCGAGTGCGCGCACCACGGTCGGCGACACGCCGGGCCGGTCGCCCCAGACGCGCAGCAGTTCCTCGGCATCCGCGATGACCTTTCGGGACTGTTCGGCCGCGTGCAGGGT
This sequence comes from Streptomyces sp. NPDC001492, assembly GCF_053597275.1. Classification (NCBI taxonomy): domain Bacteria; kingdom Bacillati; phylum Actinomycetota; class Actinomycetes; order Kitasatosporales; family Streptomycetaceae; genus Streptomyces; species Streptomyces sp. NPDC001492. The sequence goes on from NZ_JBSFHW010000002.1 coordinate 331,871, forward strand.
GATCGACGCGCGCAGCAGGGTGCGTACGGCGTTCTCGACCGACGGATCGTGCCAGGTGGCGACGGCGAGGGTCGGGGGGGTGGCCGCGGCGGTCAGGATGTTGGTGCGGGCGGCGGCGACGGCGAGCAGCGCGTCGAGCACCTCCGCGTCCTGCCGCAGCCATGCGAGGCGCGGCCCGTGTCCTTGCCAGGCGGCGACGGGCGTGCCCCACTCGGACTCCACCTGGGCCAGGCGCAGTTCCAGCTGGACTCGGGCGAGGACGACGCCGGAGGTCGGGACGTCCTCCGGCGCCCGCCCGTCGACGCGTACGTTCTCCGCGAACGCGCCGACGGTCTTCGCCAGCTTGGAGCGCATCCCGAGGGGGCCGCGCAGTCTCTGTCCCTGCCCGAGGCCGTCGTGCAGTGCGGTGGCCTGGGCGAGCGCCGTGGCCGGGTCGTACTGGTCCAGGCCGTTGACCATGGCCGTGCCGAGGGCGGCGAGCGAGTTGTCGACGGCCGCCAGGGTTTCGGTGACGGCGGCCCGTCGGCTGCGTGCCTGCCAGTCCTGTCCCTCGGTCACTTGCCTCAGGAGCGCCGTGGCCCAGTCACCGGCCGCGGCGGCGAGGGCCGCTGCGCGGGCGCGAGTCGTGGAGAATGCGTCGAGCGCCGCGGACAGCCGCTGCTGTTCCCCCTCGCCGAGGCTCCTCACGGCCGTGTCGTACTCCGCGCACAGCGGGTCCTGACGCGCGGCCGTGTGCGCTTCCTCGGCGGACCGTACGACGCGCACGGCCTCCTCGAAGTCGCCGGGGCCCGGCAGTTCAGAGGGTCCGGGCACCTCGGCCGCGAGGGCTTGGTGGTGCGGGGTGTACGCACGGGTGGTGTGCAGCAGGCGCAGGGCTTCGTCGGCGCTCAGGGCGGGTTGTTCCTGCGGGACCGGGCCCAGCCAGTCGTAGCGTTCCGCCTCGGCGGTGAGCCGTCCGGCGATCTCCTGCAGGCTGCCGCTGTAGTCGCCGATCTCCGCCTCGAAGCGGTGGGTTTCCTGTTCGCGCAGTGCGGCGAGGTCGCGCAGCATGGCCTGTTGTGCGGCACGGGCCCGGGCGAGGCGCGTCTGGAGGGTGCGGATCTGCTGATGGGAGGCCCTCTCGTCGTAGCCCGCGTACTCGCGGAGGATCCGCTGCACGGACGCCTCCAGCTCCCTCTGGGCTGCCGCGCCGTCCTCGGTGCGGCTCACGCACAGGTCGCGGACGGACTCCGGAAGCTTGTCCCGCAGCACGCGCAGGGCGCGCGGGGTGTGGCTGGTGATGAGGACGCGCTTGCCCTGGGCGAGCAGGTCGGTGACCAGGTTGGCGATGGTGTGGGTCTTGCCGGTGCCGGGCGGCCCCTGGACGACCACGAGCCGGTTGGCGCGCAGGCGTTCCGCGATCGTGCGCTGCTCCTCGTTGGCGGGCAGCGCGAAGTACATCTCGTCGCCGCCCTGCGCCGCTCCGTCGTCCTCCGCTGCCGCGAGGTCCGCAGCGGTCAGCGCGCCGTCCCGGCCGGCGATGTAGCCGAGCAGTCCGGTGGGCGGCGTGCCGGCGTCGATCTGCCGGGCGATGGCCTTGAGGGCGTCCATGGTGGAGCGGCGGCTGCGCTCACGCAGGACGAGCGCGGGAGTGAGCCCCACCTGGGGGACGTCGAGGCTGCGCGGCTTCACGCGATCGACGGTAGGTGCGTAACTTCCTGCGCTGTGGGCGGCATTGACCCAACTCCGCAAAGCGGTGTGTACGGCGTCGAGGTGCTCGGGGTCGGTCACGTCCGAGGCGTCCTCCAGCACCTCGACGATCGTCTCGCGCACGGCGCCCGGCACATGGTGAGCCCCTTCGAGCATGCCCTCTTCGAGTTCCAGGCCCGCGCCGGTGGGGTCGGGGGCGGCGGTGAGCGTGCCGGTGGACGGGTCGAGCTGGAGGGTGGCGCGGTGCGTGATGAGGTGCCGTTCCACCCGCTGCCCGGTGCTCGTCTGCCAGGTGAGCCGGCCCAGGCCGAGGACCAGTTCGTACGCCTCTCCGAGGCCCGCGGCGTCCTCGTGCATCTTGTGCAGTCGGTCGTACAGCCGGACCACCGGGTCGATCGCGCGGCGGCGTTCCGCCCAGGCGAGCCATTCCTGCTCCCAGGCGGCGTACAGCTTCTCGATCTTCTCGCGCTGGGGGTGCTCGTCGAGCAGGTGGTAGGTCTTGTCGAGCGGGGTGCCCTGTGACCAGTCGGGGAACTCGGGCTCGATACGTCGTCGCAGGTGCGGGGCGCGGGGCTCCTTGAAGTCGCGGACCCGGGTCTCGTCCACCCAGGGCGCGAGCAGGGCTCTGGGCTGGGGCGCTTCCTCCCTTTCGGGGCGGGCGACGGTCAGCCAGGCCGGGTCGTCCCCGCCGAGAGCGCCGTCGGTCATCACCTCGACGCCGTGGCCGTCCGGCAGCTCGTCGAACCACACGGCACCGGCAGCCCCGTCGAGCGTGCGCACGGGGCGTGTCTTCGACTCCTCGGCCTCGGCGAGGAACCGGAAGATCTGCCGGACTCGGGCGGCGTCCAGATCGTCGGCGGACACCTCCGGTACCAGTGACCGGGATGCCTGGCGCCCGAGCCCGGTCGGCTGGGCCGGGACGGCGTCGAGGCCGGCGGACGCTGTCTCCCGCTCCCCGCCTGCGGCGGAGACGGCGCGCCCGGCCCCGCTCGCGGCCCCGGTCACGGGCTCCGGGGCGCCCTGCGGCTCCGCGAACAACGACTGCTGTTGCTCACCGAACAGCACGGACTGATCGAATGCGATCGGTACAGGTCGCTCGTCGGCCATCGTGCCCGCCACCGTGCCGACCGTCGACGCCGTGCCGAAGGTGACACTCCCCCGGCCGCCGGCCGGGAAACGGACCTCGATGTCCAGGTCATCGGCTGTGCCGGGCGGAATGCTGTACGCCCACGTGGCGGAGACCCTGCGCCCGGCGCGCAGGGTGCCCTCCAGTGCGTCGTCGATGACGTCACTGCGGTGGTCCTGCACCTGACGGCCCGTCTTGCCGTACGGCCCTCCCCGCACCAGCAGAGTGACCCCGTCGAGCTCGAACGGCCGCCCGGTGCCGTTGCTCAGGGACAGGGTGCAGCGCACCAGGTCGTCCCCCTCCCGGTACCCGTGACTGTCCTCGGCGTCCGCCAGCACGTGGGGCACCACGTCGTCCACCCGCACATACAGCCCGTCGTCGTACTGGTAGACCGAACCGAGAGGCTGCAGCCCGTCACTCAGCCCGCGCTCATCCTGACTCACACGCCCACCCCACCACTGCTCCTGAGGGCCATCCGGTGGCCCGTCCGGTCATCCCGCCCCGAGCACCACGAGCCCGATCACGAGGCGCCCCCCGGCGCACGAACTCGAGTGTGAACTGAGCACACAAAGTGAGCGTATCAGCAAACACGGACATCCATCGCACCTTGTCACCCTTCCGCAACAGGCGGCGCCCGGCGAGTGATCGCCACCGGCACTGCGCCAACCTGGATCACTCGTACGACACTTTGACACCCAGTCTCACGTCTCGTAACCCGTTGACTTAGTTCACAATTCACGACAGGCTGTCAGTGATGTCACCCAGGAGGAAGACAAAGGTGCCATGCATATGCAAGTGGTCGACGTGTCGCCGCAGTTGGCGGCAGACTGGCTCACCCGCAACACCAGCAATCGGCCGCTCAGCAAGAGCACGGTGCAGCACCTGGCCGGTCAGATCCAGCGCGGGGAATGGCAGCTGACGCACCAGGGCATCGCCTTCGACGAGGACAACGTACTCATCGACGGACAGCACCGCCTGGCAGCCATCATCAAGGCGGGCGTCACCGTGCCCCTGACCGTCACACACGGCGTGCCGCGCACTGCGTTCACCGTGATGGACACAGGCCGCAAGCGCACCGGCCGGGACGCGCTGGCCCTCGCGGGGGAGGTCAACGCGACCCACCTGGCGGCCGCACTGCGCGGACTGCACCTGTACCGCAACTCCCCCAACTCCCCGTGGAGCGGCGGATCGTCGGTCACGAGCAACGACCAACTGCTGCACCTGCTCGGCGAGCACCCCGGTGTCCGCGATGCCCTGCACCACGGCATAGCACTGAACCGGGGGTGCCGCATCACCGTCACGGCCGCGACGATCGGCTGGTACGTCACCAGTGAGGCCCGGCCCGACATCGACCAGTCCGACTGGGAGACGGGGGTCGTCACCGGTGCCCGCCTGGAGCCGGGCGATCCACGTCTGACGTTGCGCAACACCATGCTCAACCTGGCCCTGGGCAACGCGCACCGGCGCCGCGACGACTCACGTGAGCACCTGCTCTACTACCTCAAAGCCTGGAACGCCTGGGTCGAGGGCCGCACCATCAAGCTGCTGCGCCGCTCCCCGAACGAGACGATGCCGCGCATCTCGAACCGTTCGTGCCTGACATCGGCGGACAACGGCGCCTGAAAAGGCATAGATTCAACGGACAACTGCCCATGGCGCGCAGGGCGTCGGACATGAATGGCCTTGTCCTGTGCCTCCGTCGGGGGTGCCGTAGGGAAAGGAGGCGCATGCGCGCCCAAGAGATCACCTTCCTCAAGCTCGTCCAAGGGGACAAGCAGTTCCAGGTGCCGCTCTACCAGCGCACGTACAGCTGGGGCAGGGAACAGCTTCAGCGGCTGTGGGAGGACATCGAGGAGCTGGTCGATCAGCACCTGGACGGAGAGCCGGCCGCGCCGCACTTTCTCGGCTCGGTGGTGCTCGCACCCGGTCAGATCCAGGCGGGCGGCGTGCAAAGGTGGCTCGTGGTCGACGGGCAACAGCGGTTGACCACGCTGATGCTGGCCTTCACCGCGCTGCGCGACCACCTGAAGGAGATGGGGGACGCGCGCGGAGGGGACCGAGTACACCGGCAAGTACTGGTCAACGAGTTCCATGAGGGCGCGGACCACTATCGCTTGCTGCCCACGCAGGCGGACCGGGACGCCTACACCGCCTGCGTCCAGTCCCGGGCGGACGCCGGCGGGGGCGACAACATCGGAGCCGCCTACCGGTTCTTCCGCGGTGCCCTCGCCCAGGACCACGAGGCGGGCGACGAGCGGTGGGCCTCAACGGTCGAGACCGTGCTCAAGGATCTGCTCTCCATCGTGGAGATCACCGCCGAGCCGGGCGACAACGTGTACCGGATCTTCGAGTCGATCAACAACACAGGTGTCGGGCTCAGTCAGAGCGACCTGCTGCGCAACTACGTGTTCATGCTGCTGCCCAAGCGAGGCGAGCGGATCTACCAGGAACTCTGGCTGCCCATGCAGCAGAGTCTCGGCCCGAAGAACCTCGAACTCCTGGTCTGGCTCGACCTGGTGGTACGCGGCCACTACAAGACCAAGCAGAGCGAAATCTACCGCGAGCAGCAGAAGCGGCTCCAGCCGCTGGCCGGCGACGAGGACGCGTTGCAGCGGGAGATCGAGCAACTGGCCGAGCGGGCAGCGAGGTTCCTGCGCATCGTCGAACCCGCTCGCGAGCAGGCTCCCGCCCTCCGCGCGGTCCTGGAGCGTCTGGCCTCTTGGGGTGGCCAGACGCACTACCCGCTCGCGTTGCACCTGCTCGACCTTCTGGCGGCGGGCAGGACAACGCCGGACGAAGCAGCTCAGGCGCTGGGCTACGTCGAGTCGTATCTGGTACGGCGCCTGATCTGCCAGACGCCGACGACCAACCTCAACCGCATCTTCATGGAAGCGCCGAAGGAGCTCGAGACCGACCGGCCGGCCGCCGAGGCGGTAAGGCGGTTCCTGTCCGGCCGACGCAGGCGTTGGCCGAGCAACGAGGAACTGCGCGCGGCGGTCCGCGGCAAACCGTTCTACTGGTCCGGACGCCCTGCACAGCGCAGCTACATTCTGCGCCGCCTCGAGGAGAGTTACCGGGCCTCCGAGCCCGTGGACTTCGCCAAGGCGTCCCTGAGTGTGGAGCACGTTCTGCCACAACGCCCCGCCCCCGCCTGGTTCGATCTGCTCGCCGAGGAGACCGAGCCGGACCAGACTCCGCAGGAACTGCACGACCTGCTGGTGCACACGCTCGGCAACCTGACGCTGACCGGTGACAACGCCAAGCTTTCCAACCACCCGTTCGAACGCAAGCAGCAGATCCTCGACGCCAGTGCCCTGCGCATGAACCTCGAGATCGCCTCGGCACAGCGCTGGGGCAAGGCGCAGATCCTCGAACGGGCCGATCGTCTGGCCGACCGCGCCGCGGAACTGTGGCCCGGTCCGATCGGCGGGGTCAAGCCGACCGGTGACGAATCACCGGGCTGGGTCGAACTGCGGGGCGCTCTGGTGGCGATGCCGAGCGGCACCTGGACGACGTACGGCGATGTCGCCGAGCTCATCGGCAGTCACCCGGTGCCTGTCGGAGCCTACCTGGGCGCCAACACGGGCGTGATCGGCGCCTACCGGGTACTCACCGTGGAGGGCAGGGTCTCCCCCTCGTTCCGCTGGGCGGACGGCAGTGACCGGCCGCCCCCGCGGGAACTGCTGGCGAGCGAGGGAGTGCGCTTCGACTCCCTCGGGCGGGCCCACCCCTCCCAGCGCCTGTCCGCCGCCGAGCTGGCCACCCTGCTGGGCCGGGACGTGACGCAGCCCGCGGCGCACGACCCGCTCCCCGACGGGGAAGACACGGCAGCGGCCGAGCGGTTCCGTGCGCAGCTGCGCGACAATTGGCCTGCCGCGTTCGAGGGGGTCGTGGCGGTCCTCGACTTCTGGCGCCGCCAGGGCGGCCACGTGACGTACGGCCGGCACGAGGAGACGAGTTGTTTCCCCATGCTGGACCTCGGAACCAGCCATGGGCCGCATCTGATGTGGCCGGTCGGGATCTATCCCGTCAGCGGAACCGTCGAGGTGGTCTTCCAGTACCTCAAGACGCGCAGCCCCTTCGACGACACGGAGCAGCGCCGAGAACTCCTGAACCGGCTGAACAAGATCGACGGCATCGACCTGCCCGAGGCGAAGCTGGAGCTGCGTCCTTCTTTCCCGGTCAGTGTCTTCGCGGAGCACGGCGACGAGATCTGCGAAGTCCTGGACTGGTTCGTCGGGGTGGCTGCGCTGGATCTGGCGCAGCGGAACTGAACGCTTGTCGGGATTTCTCAACGGAGGCATCACTCGTGCAGTTGCTGAACGACCTCACGCTGGCCCGGGCCGGCGGAAGGGGCATCAACAAGAGCGGGACGACATGTTCCGGAGAAATGTCCAGGGCGACCGCCGCTGCGTGGGAGGTACGCGTCCCCGGGCGGCCTTCGCTGACGGTACATGACAATCTCTGGATGAACGGCGAGCGCGATCTGGTGCTCCACAAGCCCACGGTCGTCCCCGAGATGCCGTCGGCCCTCTCCAATCTGCACAACCGACTGCGCTCCGGGGTCTGCGCCTCTGCAAGGCATGGCGAACTGCGGATCATGGTGTTCCCCACGTACGTCGACACACATGGCCGGCCACGGATCAAGAAGTCGCTCACCACCTGGGACCTCGCGAACGCCGTGGGACTGCACCCTCTCAGAGAGCTGACCGCTCGGGAGGGTGTCGCTCTGGAGGCCGCGTTCGACCGACCGGATCTGCCTCCTGTGGACCTGGACGACCCACAGCACGAGAAGCCCCTCCAGCACGCCCTGCTCTTTCCCGCCACCGATGACGAGACACCGGTGATCGCCTTCGTCCGCTTCCGAATAGTGCCCGCGCTGCGGCACATCGGCTGGCTGCCCCCGGACGGCGATTGAGGGAGGCAGCACCTGTGCCAGGACAACCGTGCCGAGGGACTGTCCACAGACTCAAGGGCCAGACGATCTGCTTCACGGGTCGCGTTCTCGTCGACGGCGAATGGAGGTTCAGAACGCACTGTGCCGAGAGAGCAGAACAACAGGGCGCGACCCCCAAGACCGACTTCTCACGCAAGGTCACCCTCGTCGTCTACGGCGATCTGGCCAGCAAGGTCGTGACCGACGATCGTCGCACGTACAGCAGTACTCTCGTGGACGCCGAGGCCGAGCGCAGGCGCGGACGGCACGTCTGCGTCGTCGACGCGGACGGCTTCTCGGCACTGCTCAGGGGAAGGCCCGCACCGTGCCTGGAGCTGAGAAGAGCGCGCACGGGACGGGTTCGTCCCGTCGCAGCCGCCACACCCGAAGCACGCATTCTCGGCGGTCCTCTTCGACTGCGGAGGACCGGCCGACGCGCCCCCGGTGATCTCACGCTGGACCTGAGTCGTCTCGACGAGGCGACCGCGGCGCACGAGTCGACGGTCGGAGCGCTCATCGAGCACCTGTCCCGCCAGGGCGTCAAGGCATGTACGAACGCTGCGGGCGCACCCGAATTCGACGCCGGGTGGTCCCTCGGTGAAGACATCTTCGTCGCCGAGGTCAAGAGCCTCACCGGAGCACGCGAGGACCAGCAGATCCGCCTGGGCATCGGACAGATCCTCGACTACGCCCACCAGCTACGGAGCACCTGCCCAAGCGCTGCGATCCGCCCGGTTCTGGTACTGGAGAAACGCCCGTCTGCGGTCCGTTGGACCGCACTGGCCGACAGTGTCGGCCTACGACTCACCTGGGCACCCGAATTCGCCGGGATCTGAACGACCGTGATGTCCGCGGGCGTGGCCGGGTTGACCCTCGACCTTGTCGAGGGCTCAGGGTTCCGGACGTGGAGAACGACATGCGCAGCATCGGGGAGATGGCCCGGGACGGCGGACTGAGTGTGAGCGCGCTGCGGTTCTACGACCGGGCCGGTGTGCTGATCCCCGCCTGGGTGGACCCGGTCAGCGGCTACCGCTGGTACGAGCCCGGGCAGCTGGAGGAGGCCCGGTTTCTGGCCCGGCTGCGCCGGGCGGGCATGCCGCTGGCCGACATCAGGCTCGTACTGGCCGGCTGGGCCGGGGCCGACACGGACCTGGTGCGCGGTCTGCTTCAGGCGCACCTGCGCCGTCTCGAACTGGGGCTGTCCGAGGCCCGCGTCGAGTTCTCCACGCTCCGAGCTCTACTCGACCGCAGGGAGACAGACCCCATGACTTCGCTCCACACCGCCAACACCACCGCCCGGTTGTCCGTCCTCGCGCCGGAACTGGGCGCCGCGCTGGACGCCGTCCGTTTCGCGGCCGGTACCGACGCGGAGCTGCCGATGCTCGGCGGAGTCCTGTTCGACGTCGAGGGCGACGGCCTTCACCTCGTGGCCACCGACCGCTACCGCATGGCTGTCGCGCAGACGCCCACGACCGGGCATGCCGGGCCCCGGACGCAGGTCGTCGTGCCTCTTCCGCTCGTCGACTCGATGCGGGTGCTGCTGACGGGTGATGAGCCCGTCCACCTCGCGGTGGACGGTGACCGCGTGACGCTGGAGACCGGCGACCGGCAGACGTCCGGCCGGAGCATCGGCCGTGAGTTCCCCGACTACCGCCGTCTCGTCGACCTCCCGGCCGGTCGCCGGGCCCACGTCGATACGGCGGCCTTCCGTAAGGCGCTGGAGACCGGCCCGGTACGGGTGAGCGAGACACGTGAGCAGGACGCCGAGCCTCACGACCTCAGCGTGCTCAGGGTGGCGGAGAACGGGTCCGTGATCGTGTGCGACGACGGTGACGACGACCCGGACAACGTGGCCGTCAACCGCGCGTTCCTGCTGGACGCCCTCGCCGCCGGGGCCCGGGACGAACTGGTCCTGGAACTGGGCGCGCCCACGGCACCGCTCACGATCCGGCGGCCCGACGACGAAGGCGCCTTCTCACTCCTCATGCCGGTCCGGTTGGAGAACTAGGCCGCGCAGAGCGCCGGTTGGCCTCTGCCTACCGCCGCTCGCCTCGACCGCGCGGCGGGGCCGAGGGCACCTCGTGCCGTACGAGCGACCTGGCGATGGGTTCGCCGCTGCGCCGGGCGTACGTCATCCGTTCGCGGACCTCCCGCAGGGTGCGTGGACGGTAGCCAGGACCGCCACAACAGCTCTTGTGGAAGCGGACGCCGGCGTGCAGCAGCACGGACAGCGTCCGCCAGGCCGCGGTGTCCCGTCGGCGGGGTGCGGCGAAGGCCGAGCCCACGTGGATCAGCGGAAGTGCGCAGCGGGGGCAGATCCGCTCCCTGCCGCTGTCGTAGCGCTGCTTGTACGAGGCCCGGCAAGGCAAGCAGACGTACGAGGTTTTCGCGTGGGCCATGCCGGCAGGATAAGCGCCGCCCTGGTGGGACTCGACGGGATTTTCGGCTCGGCGAGTGTCAGCAGGTCAGCTCGCCGGACGCGCTCGGTTCGTCGGGTCCCGTGGAGAGCGAGACCTGCTTGACCTTGCCGGTGTAGTCGCCCACGGCTCCGTCCTCGGTCGATCCGTCGGAGTAGTACAGGGCGGACGCCCACGGCTCGGCGTCCTTCCCCAGCCCGTCCATAAGTCTTTCCATCGTCGCCGTGCGGAAGTTGGTGCTCAGGCAGCCGCCGTCCAGGTACGACCAGTCGGGGTTGGCGCCCTCCGTCGGCTCCGTCGCCGTCGCGTCGGACGGCAGCAGGGCGAGCGCGGCCTTCCGCGCCCGGTCCTCGTCGACCGGGGACGAGAAGACGACGTCCAGGCTGATGAGATGCTTCTTCAGGGATGCGGCGGGCGGGACGGTGGCGCAGACGACCTCGTCCTTCGCCAGGCGGTAGGCCACGGGGTCACCGATGGGCATGCCCGTCTGCGCCGCACACGCCTTGGACCACGAGACGCGGGGGTAGCGTCCGTCCCACCAGGTGAGCGGCGACGCGAGCCCCCGGCCGCCCCGATCGTCCTCGGAGGGCCCGCCGAGGGTCTGCCGGGGCAGCGGGGCTTCCTTCAGGGGGGCGACGTGGGGGCAGAACTCCGTGCGCAGGAAGTCGGCCATCGCGGCGGCCTGGTCCTCGGTGGCGCCGCCTGCCTCGTCCGAGTACCGGTTTCCATCCCATGTCCGGTACCCGACGGCCACGTTGCGGCAGGTCGTGACCTGAACGACCGCGAGCCCCCGGCGGTCCTCCAGATCGGTCTCGACATCCGTACCGAGACCGTAGTTGTTGGCGTCGCCGACCTCGCCGAGCTGGTTCACCAGGGCGTCGTCGACGCCGGCGGCCGCCAGGAAGTCCTCCATCGAGGTGTCGTCCTCGGTCGTCGCCTCCGCCGACGCGGGGTCCGTGTCCGGCTCGTCGTCGGCTGGTGAGGTCGGCTCCGTCACGGTCTCGTCCTCGGGGACGGCGGAGCTGTGCGCGGTGGAGGGTTCGGTGTCGCTCCCGCAGCCGCCGACGGCGAGCAAGGCGGCGACGAGCAGGGCGGTGCCGGCGGCGCGGCGGTATCGGGACATGAGGTGACTCCGTGTGCAAGTGCGTGGTTCTGGTCGGTCGTCGGTCTGACGGTGGGCTGGCCGGCCGGCCGGAGTCAGCGGTCGCGCCGGGCTCGCCATTCCAGCAGCGCGTCCCTGGCGGTCTCGAAGTTCATCGGGCCCTTTTCGATGTGGAGGTTCCGCATGTACTCATAGGCTCGTCCGAGTTCGGCCCCGGGACGGATGCCGAGAATCTCCATGATCTGGTGGCCGTTGAGATCCGGGCGGGCGGCCTCCCGAGCGTCCTCGGCCGCCAGGCGCTCGATGCGCTCTTCCAGGGAGTCGTAAGCGCGGGCGAGCGCATGCGCCTTGCGTCGGTCACGTGTGGTGCAGTCGGCACGGATGAGCTTGTGCAGCCGGTCGAGCAGCGGGCCGGCGTCACGGACGTAGCGGCGCACGGCGGGGTCGGTCCACTTCTCGTCGAGGTAGCCGTGGAAACGCAGATGCAGCTCCACCAGTCGGACGACGTCAGCGATCAGTTGCTCCGGACAGACCAGGGCCCGCAGCCGCTTGCGGGCCATCTTCGCGCCCACTACCTCGTGGTGGTGAAAGGTGACCTGCCCGTTGCGTCCGGTCCGGCGGGTACGTGGCGTGCCGATGTCGTGGAGCAGCGCGGCCCACCTCAGGGTGAGGTCGGGTCCTTCTGTCTCCAGGGCGATGGCCTGGTCCAGGACGGTGAGTGTGTGCTCGTAGATGTCCTTGTGGCGGTGGTGCCCGGCGCTCTCGAACCGCAGGGCCGGCAGCTCCGGCAGGACGTGCTCGGCGAGTCCGGTGTCGACCAACAGGCGCAGACCGGTTGCGGGCCTGGTCGAGAGCAGGAGGGCGGTGAGCTCCTCTCGCACCTGTTCGGCGGGGATCTCGGGGACACGTCGCGCCGTAGCGCTCATCGCGTCCCTCAGCTCCGGCACCGGTTCATAACCGAGTCGGGCCGCACAACGCACCACGCGAAGCATCAGCGGTGGGTCGTTGACGATCGACGCCGTGGGTGCGCGCGGGGTCCGCAGTACGCGCCGCTCCAGGTCCTGAAGGCCACCGAAGGGATCCGTCAAGGTCACGTGCGACAGTCCGAGGGCTATGGCGTCGATGGTGAAGTCCCTGCGTCGCAGGTGCGCCTCCACCGCCTTCTCGTGTTCCGCACGCCGCGATCCGGAAGGACGGTGGCGGGTGGGTGCCGGACGTGCGTTGATCCGCAGGGTGTAGATGTCGCCGTCCCACTGCTTGCGCAGACTCACGAGATCGGGGGCGTCGTCTTGCTGGAACCGAAGGTCGTCGCCCCAGCCGTGGAGGGTCTGTTGTATACGTCGCCCGTCGGAGTCCGTGACGAAGTCGAGTTCGTGCCCGACGCTGCCCTCCAGCGCTTGGCGTACCGAGGCGCCTGCCAGTGTGAGGGAGAGCCCCGCGGTCGTGAAGCGGTGCAGGAGATCGTCGACAACCGGCGGGAGCGCAGCGCGTGCCGCCTGCGCCCGGGGATCGGCAGGTTCGTCGTGTGCCGGCCTCGCCGCCGTCTCGGGTGACCGGGAGTCAGCGGCCGGCGGCTGCTGTTCCCGCCGTCGCGTTTCGCCCTGGCCGGTTGCCTGTCGGTGCGGTTGAGACGCCGACGCCCCAGCCCCCACCGCTCTCTTGAGACGCAGGACGTCGCCGTCCGGAGCCGCTTCGAGTGACGGCGTCACGAGTCCGAGGTCGTTGAGGCGGCACCGTGCGAGAGTCGTCCACTGAACGGTGTGATCAGGCGACTGCGTACCGATCGTCACCTCTCGCGTGCCGTCACGTGTCTCGCACCGGAAGCGCAGCGCGTATCCGGCTGCCTGCACCTCGTAGGGGGAGAGTTCGCTGTCCGGCCCGTATGTGCGGATCACGGGGTTCTTGCCCGGCGCGGCTTCGAGTCTCCTTCCGTCGTCCTTCCACTGAGAGAAGGAGCGCCGAGCCATCTGCACGTGCAGAAGGCGGCGCTGTCCCTTACGGCCGAAGCGGATCTCGATCGAGTCGCTGCGGGCGTGGGCTTGCTGGACGTACGCGACCGCGACGTTCTTCTGGCCCTGCCCGCGCAGCCAGTGGACGAGGGCCTCTCCGATGTACAGGTGGTCCGCGCTGCTCTCTCCCACGGCGGTGCGGCGGCACCGTACGGGCGGGCGGTGGGCGAAGTGGGATTTCCTGTCACCGCAGGCGCGCAGGGTGAGCACCTGGCCGCAGCCTCCGAGGAGGACACCGCAGCTGAAGGCGTCGGCGCCGCGCAGTTGCCGGAGACGCTGGGCGTCCTCTTTCTCGAAGGGAAGGAAGACCGGCTGATGCCCCTGGGGTCCGCCCAGGACGGCGGTCTGTACCTTGCGGTTGTCCTCTTCGGTCACGGCCGCGGCCATCTTCACGCACCCTCATGTCTCACGCGAAATGTCACTGGCGTCCACCCGCTGTCCGAGCGTGGCTGACGTTCGACAATCACTCAGCCTCGCTCGCCGCTTCCTCCTCGCCCCCGCGCAGACGACGTGCGCGCTCGGCGATCCCGTCGGCGATCCTGCCCTTGACCGAGCCGGCGCGGTCGAGCGTCAGCTTGCCGCGGCTTCGAGCGGCGTCGACGCCCTTCGCTCCCGTCTCGAGCGCCCTGTCCCTCACATCGGTGGCCGCCTCCACCCATCGCCTGGCCTCCGGCGACCGGCGGCCGGACTCAATGCCGAGCCGCTCGTGAAGGTCATGGACTCCGATGGCCATCTGGTTGCTCGACTGGACCACGGCCGGGGACTTGGCCGGGTGCAGCAGCACCTTCGCGTTGGCCGTGCCGGCGACCGCGTCCATCCGCGCCACCAGACGCCCGGTGCTCCGCGAGATGAGTTCCCGCCGGTCCTGTCGAGCGGCCTTCAGCCCGAGGCGGTGAGCGTCCAGTTCGTCCGGGGACGCGTCGAGCACCCGGTCGAGTTCGAGCACGGCGATCGCGTCCTGAAGTTGGAAGCAGCGAGCCAGAACGGCGAGCCACTCCCGAACCGGGGACTCGGCCTCACTGACCGTCGCGGCGAGATCGCCGATCTTGGACTGCCGCTCCATCTTCTCCGCGATCGCGTCGAGTTGACGCAGGGCGTACACCTGGGTCTCCGCGATCGCCGTCGGCGCGTCCTGCACCTTCGACCACATGGTTTCGTCGACCCTGCCCCGCTGCTCGCGGATGGTCATGGTCTCCTCGATGACGAAGCCCACTCCGATCATGCGGGACAGCACCGTGTCCTTCTGGGCGCGCAGCACGTCGTCGACCTTCGCGTCGATCGCGGCGAGATAGTCGGTGATCTCGTCCATGCTCTGCTGCATCGCCACCTGCGACATGAGCTTCGCGGCGTTGGCAAGAGCAGCCGGGTTGGTCAGGAACGACCGTGGCCCCTTCACGAACTCCACGAAGCCCCTGATCTGGCCCTTCTGCCCCTTCACCACACCCGTGCCGAAACCGGTCTTCGAGCTCTCCCTCAACCCGTACTTCTTGACGAGCTGCGCCGACTTCGGAGTCAGCTTCACCCACCGCCCGGAGTTCTCGGCCATCTCCGAACCCGCCTGCGCGACGGCGGCTCCGACGCCGAAGACGGACTTGAGCCACTGCGGTCCGAGATCCTTCGACGACGACAGTCCCTCCGAGACGAGGAAGCGGTCGACGTCCGCCGCGTTCCCGATGACCATCAGTCCGTCATCGTCACTGATCAGCTGAATCTCGGCGTCCATCGCCCGCTCCTGAAGTCGCTTCTCGCAGTTGTGGGTGGTCGGGGGGGCGCACGGCGGTCGCCGGGCGGGGCCGGGTTCTTCCGATGACGGGTGAGCGAGGTGTCGGCCCGTCAGCGCCAGCGCGCGCTTCCCTTTGGCGGGCAAGGAGTCGACGTCCTGGCCTGGCACCATCTCGCCGTGGCTCCGGGCGTGTTCGAACCGCTACGTCGTCGGGCCGGAACCAATTCGGGCAGACCATACGTTCCTGGCCTGCCGCGGCGCGGCCCCCGCCCCTCAGTGCCATCGCTGCGGAACGGGAAGCGCACCTGCCGCCCGTCCGCGCCGATCCGTTCACTCATTTCCCCCCGGCCACGCGCGCCTGCCCGCCGAGGGGGAGGGCGGCAGTTGGCCGACATCAGTATGAAACCCATGCACTCAGTTCACAAGAGGAACATAGCCACTTCGCGCATTCGGACGCCGAGCGGCCGCCGGTGGCGTAGGTTCGGCGGTCGTCGGGAACCGAGGTCGGGAGGGCACATGCAGAAGGGCACGCTGGAGTACGAGCAGGCTCTGGACGCCGTGATCGAGATCCTGCGCTCACGGGCATGCCAGGGCGCGGCACCGATTCAGTACGGCGACCTGAGCAGCGAGCTCGCACGGCTCGGTCATCACGTCCCCGCTCACGAGGGCCCCATGCCCTACCTGTTGGAGGACGCCTCGGTCCGGGAGAGTCCGGACGGGTCGCTGCCCCTGCTTTCGGCCCTCGTGGTGCTGAAAGACAGCGGCTGGCCGTCCGGTGGCTTCTTCAAGCTGGCCCGGCGCGCACCGTACAAGCGGCCGGGGGACGACATGCTGCTGTGGACCCGGGAGATCCAGAAGCTGGCGGAGCACTACGACGGTCGCTGACGGTCCGCCCCCTCGTCGGCGTTGGGGCGGCTCGCGCCGGGGCGGCCTACCCGGACGAGGGGTAGGCGGCTTCACGAGCCCGTGGTGCTGAGCCGCACCTCCGCCCAGACCGTCTTCGTGTACGCGTCACGGACCGTGCGTCCCCAACGGTCGGCGTATGCCTCGACGAGGAGCAGTCCGCGGCCCGAGGTCTCGTCGGCGGGCCGCGGGGTCGCGGGCGGTGGCAAGCGCTCGGGGCGGGTGTCGGTCACCTCGACGCGGAAGCGGTCGGGCAGGAGGTGCAGCGTCAGCCGGAAGTCGCGGCCGGGGAGGCTGCCGTGGCGGACCGCGTTCGACGCCAACTCGGCGGTGACGAGGGCGACGGCTCGGGCGGGGTCGGAGTCGTACGGGATGCCTGTCCACTCGGTGAACTGCTGGACGGCGAGGCGGCGGGCGAGGCGTGCGCCGCGCCGGGTGCCGCTGAAGCGCAGGGTGAGTTGGCGGGTGGGGGCGAGAGACGGCTGCGCCTCTTCGGTGAGGTGATGGTGGGTCACGGTGTCAGCGTGGCGGGGTGGATGGCCCGCTGACCAGGTACGACGGCCGTACGTCGGGCTCGTCGTACGGAGTGGGCGGACCGTTGTGGGCCTGGTTGTACGGGGCTTGTACGGGCGTTGTACGGGTCCGGCGCGTGTCCCTGTTCTCGCGCCTCGTGTTGGACATGGACCGGTGGCGAGGGCGGCCGTGGCGGGCGCGGAGCGGGATGGGAAGGGCGTGGGACTGTGAGGACGGTACGGGAGACGCGGACGGGGCGGGGCGCGAAGACGAAGGACGGCGGGCCCGATGTGCCGGGCGTGTGGTCGGCTTACGGGGTGTTGTTGCAGTACCTGCGCAAGCGGGCCGGGTTGAACCAGCAGCAACTCGGCGACGCGATCGGCTACTCGCTGGAGCAGGTCGCGTCGGTGGAGCAGGGGCGGCGGCCGGCGAAGGTCGCGTTCACTGTGGCGGCGGAGCGGGTGTTGGAGGCGGGTGGGGTGCTGGACGCGCTTCAGGGGGAGGTGGATCGGGCGAAGTTGCCGAGGTTCTTCAGGAACTTCGCGCTGATCGAGGCGGAGGTCGTGAGCCGGTTCTCTTATGATCCGCTGCTCGTGCCCGGGTTGTTGCAGACGGAGGCGTACGCGCGGGCCCTGTTCGCCGGGCACTGGCCGCCGCTGAGTGAGGAGATCATCGAGCAGCACACCGAGGCACGAATGGGTCGGCAGAAGCTGCTGACTCGGGTGCCGCTCGCGGAGTTGTCCTTCATCATCGCGGAGGAGGCGCTGCGGAATCCGGTGGGCGACACGGAGGTCATGCGCGGACAGTGGCAACGCCTATTGGAGGTAGGCGCGTTGCGGAACCTGGATGTGCAGGTCATGCCTGCCGCGTGCGGGTTCCACTCCGGTCTGAACGGCGCGTTCGTGGCGCTGGAGACCAAGGAGCACCAGCACCTCGGATACATCGAGTCTCAGGAAGTCGGGTGTGTCGTGCATGATCCCGCAGAGGTCAGCGCCTTCGGGTTGCGGTATGGCAAGCTGCGATCGCAGGCTTTGAACGGCGTCGAGTCCGCACGGCTCATCGAACGGTTGGTGGGAGAGACATGAGCGTGGAGCAGGTATCCGAGAACGTGAGCGGGCTGCACTGGTTCAAGAGCAGCTACAGCGGATCGGGCGGCGGTGACTGCGTGGAGGTGGCCGCTGGCCTGGACGCCGTGTACGTACGGGACTCGAAGGTCGTGGGCGGCGGGCCGGTGCTGCTGGTTGGCCGAGGCGAGTGGGCGGCGTTCGTGGCGCTCGCCGTGGAGTAGGGCCGAGTACGGCTTCCGAGCGGAACAACGGGCTCGCTCACGTCACTTGGGGTGACGGTAGCGAGCCCGTTGTCATGCCGACGGCTCAGAACAGGGCGCCCTCAGCGCCCTCACCGAAATCCGACCCACCTCGCGCGGCAAGCTGCTCCTTGCGCTTCCGGATGGCCTCGGGAGACGGCGGGGGCAGATCGGGGTGCTTCTCCCTCGCCTTCTTCTCCGTCACGCCCTTGTGGAGACCGAGGTGGACCTCGTCGGCGTACGCCTGGTGGTTCAGCTGGCGGAGGCGATCGATGATCTCGGTTCGAGCGAGGAGACCGATGGTGTAGCGGGTGCCTTGGTCGGTCTCATGGAAGCCGTGATCGAGGGGGAACGTCTTGTGGGCCGGGTCGGCAGCCGGGGTTTGGCCGGAGCCATCCAAGAGGTCATCCCAGCTGTACGCCTCGGCCGTGGCCTTATCGATCTCCTCATGGATACGTCGGAGTTCTACAATTTTCTCGTCCTGACAGGCAGGGTCGTGGACCAGATTATAGGTGTCAGTCAGACCGAGAGACCGAGACCTCATCAGGGATCCACGGTAGTCATTTAGCCGGGTTCCGGCATCACGCAGGCGATCGGTAAGCGAGGGGCGAACGAGGGTTTCGAAGACGTCAGTAGGACTGTAATTGATACGCGTTTCCAGCGTTGAAGTGCGATCGACAGTCCACCAGTAATGCGGGGCGCTGGACAGAAGGGCAAGAAGTGCGGGATCCGCAGAGGAGAAAACTCCGAGTTTATGCGAAAATACAGGACCAGTTGACACCATGACGGGCATGACCGCCTTACTCACTAGAGCAATCACGATACATTGCTCCAGAGGCCGAAGGGCTGCCACCATATTAGAGCCTTTGCTGGCATAATGCCACCAATAGTCACGATAGGCCTTGATATTCTTCTGATCGCGCTCAGGTTTCACATCACGCAGAACCCGATCGAACGCCTTCGGATACTCCCTAGCCTTCGCCAGGCTCCAGTCGTGGAAGTTAATAATCCACCGGTCAGTGGCATGACATGGGTGACTCGTAACATCCTGCCCATTAATGTACGGGAAGAGCACTTCCCCGTAGCGAGAATCCTCGGCGATCCAATCTTGAGCCGTCCCACCTGGAAGCGTAAAGCCCAAGCCAAGTACATTCGAACCCATAAACGCCTGCTTGAGGTTAGCGCTTAGCGACTCACTCCAAGAGGTAACCCGAGTCGCAAGGTTCAAAGATGTCGAAATCCCGTTTACGGCGACGATTCCATCGAGCAGTCTTACCGCAGATCCACGAACTACCGATTTACTAGTCCATACGGCACAATACTCAAGCTGCGCCGATTTTGAAGGCCACTCCTCACTCTTGATGGCACGGCGAATCTCGACTCCAAAACGATCAAGCTGATCCAGACCGACTTCGCGCGTATCACCCTGCGCGAGCGTATTTGTCGCAATCAGCCCCGACTGTCCGTCCGAGTTGAGCAATGCATGAACTCGGAGTTCGAAGTATGCAACCAAGTCTGCATTTCCGCGCTGGCTCGCCGATACATAGTCGACCAAATACTCTCGATATGACGTCCCCATCGCAAGGGAGACTTTTTTGGCCCCGAGGAAGGGCGGGTTTCCCACGATCGCATCGAACCCGCCACCCCTCGTGAACACCTCCGGAAACACCAACGGCCAATGCACCGGCCGCCGCTCCAACGCCCCCTCCGGCAGCTCCGCCCCCAGCCACTCCTCCGCCGTAACGCGAGCCGCCCGCACCACATCAGAGTCGTCCTCGACCCCGTCCTCCATGATCCGCTGGACGATCCACGCAGCCCGAGGGAACAGGTCCCGGACCCGCTCCCCGCCCTCCTCCTCGTACCAAGGCACCCGCCCCGATGCGCAAGTGGCCAGCGCCGCCCCCGCGATCAGGTCCCCCACCAGCCGCAACCGCCGCGAATGCCGGTTAACCTCCTCCAACCGCTCCCGCTTCTCCTGGAGCGCCGGCAGGTCAACCCCCTTGATGGCCGTGATCGCCAACCGCTCCCGCGTCAACTGGTCCACCAACTGCCGGGCCTGCTCGGCCAGGACGTCGGTCTGCCCGGTCGGCT
Source organism: Streptomyces sp. NPDC001492 (assembly GCF_053597275.1). Classification (NCBI taxonomy): domain Bacteria; kingdom Bacillati; phylum Actinomycetota; class Actinomycetes; order Kitasatosporales; family Streptomycetaceae; genus Streptomyces; species Streptomyces sp. NPDC001492. The sequence goes on from NZ_JBSFHW010000002.1 coordinate 351,686, forward strand.
TCATGTGCACCGACTGGATCTGCTCCATGTCGTGCACGCCCAGCAGCGAGTCCCCCGCCACCAACCGGTCGTCCAGGAACGTGAACGGGCGCCCCGGGTCCATCGACACCAGCCACAGCGACAGCTTGGCCATCTCCACAGCCATCGGGTTGATGTCGACGCCATACAGGCAGTGCTCGATGATCTGCCGCCGCGCCTCGACCACGACCGGGTCCTGCTCCGCGTCCGCCGCGGTCACCGCGTCCACGGCCCGGCCCGCCCGGTAGGCCATCGCGTCCGCGCGGCCCTCCGACTCCCAGGCCTCGATCAACCGGTCCGCCAGGTATCGGCAGGCCGCCACCAGGAACGCTGCCGAGCCCATCGCGATGTCGGCGACCTTCAGGTCGAGGATCTGGTCGGCCGACTTCAGGCGCCACTCCGCCGTGTCCGCCGTCTGGAGCGGGCCCGGCTCGTACACCAGCGGCTCCAGCGCGTGCAGCACGACCTCCTCCGCGAGGAAGCGGGGCGTGTAGTGCGTGCCCGTGTTCTTCCTCAGGGACGACTCCGTGACGTACAGCGCGCCGTTCGGGATGACCGTCGGCAGGCCGCGCAGGTCGTCCCGGAGGATGCCGACGAAGGGCAGGAGCCGTTCCGTCAGCGCCGGGTCCTTCGTCACCGCGTTCAGGCGGCGACGGGCCTCCGCCACGTCCTCCGTCCCCAGGGGAGCGAGCCTCTTCTCCAACTGGCCCGCCGTCGCCGGGGGCTTGGGGTCCTTCCACTTCTCGAATACCGACTTCGCGAGCGTCTTCACGGAGCCGCCGGCCTTCGCCGCCAGCATCTCCAAGTCCCGTAGGGCGACCTCGTGTTCCAGGCCCTCGGGGCCGATCAGCCCCACCATGTGCTCGGTGGCCCGGCGGCCGTCGAACGACAGTAGGCCCTCGTACACGTAGCCGATCTGCTCGACGTCCAGCGCGCGGAAGCTGAGCGTGCGGACCTCGCGGTCCTTGCCCTTGCCGACCCGGACTTCCTGGACGGCCTGGAGCATGTGCAGGACCGTGCGGTCGTCGATGGGGAGGAGCGGGGTGGTGCGCTCCAGCCACGGGTGCTTGTCCGGGTCGAAGATCGAGCCGTCGTAGGCCGGGAGGTGGAAGCCCGAGCCCGGGTGGTCCACTCCCCCGTGCACGGCGTGGAAGAGGGCGATCAGGCGGTGCCAGGCGGACGTCGTGTGCTCCAGTGACGTCTCGCCCTCCTCGTCCGCCCGCGCCTTCAACTCGTCGCGCAGGAAGCGGGCGGAGTACGAGCGGGCGTACACCTCGTTATCCGCCGGGAGCAGGCCCCGCTCCTCCGCGAACAGCAGGAAGACGACGCGCATCATGACGGCGACCGCGCCGCGGTAGACCTCGCCCGCGCTGACGCCGGTCGCGTGCAGGCCCGGCGCGCCGTGCTCGACCGCCCGCACGTCCGCGCGTCCGATGGCATCCACGAGGAGTTCGACGGCCTGGCGGACCTGGACGCCGAGCGCTTCGGTGACGTCCTCGCCCGCCGCGAGGCTGGCCTTGAGCAGGCCGACGAGGGTCTCGGCGTCGTCGTACTCGAAGAAGCGGCGGCGGCGCAGCAGTGAGACGAAGGCCCGTACGACGTTGCGCTCGGCGGCCTCGTTCCAGCCGATGGAGTCGAAGACGGCCGTGGTCGTGACGCCGCCGAGCGGGGCCCAGACCAGGCACCACCAGCGGCCGTCGGTGACCAGGCCGAGCGGTACGCCGTGGTGGCGCAGGAGGCGGGCCAGGCGGTCGGCGGGGGCCGCCGACCAGTCGCCGCCACCGCCGACGCGGGCCGTGGGGGCGGTGCCCGCCGGGACCGTCATGCCCAGCAGGCGTACCCGCTTCGCCGCCGACTCCACGTCCGGTTCGGCCGCCAGGTCCGCCCCCGGTTCCACCAGTGCGAAGTCGGGACGCACCTCGGTGTTGTGCTCCGCGACGCGCAGGGTGAGGCGGTCGAGGCCGTGGTGCTCCGCCTCGCCCTGGCGGAACGCCAGCGCGTCGTCCCAGCCCAGCAGGCGACCCAGCAGGTAGGCCACCCACTCGTCGCGGCCGGCCGTCGGGTCCGTCTGCCAGTCGGCGTGGCGGGCACGGAGGCGGGCGCGTTCCTCCTTCTCCAGCGTGTCGAGCTGCGGCCAGGCGCGCAGCAGGACGGGCATTGTCAAGAAGGGGCCGGAGACCTCGGTGAGGTCGAGCCACTCCTGGTGCTGGCGGCGACCGTCGACGGCCTGGGCCTTGGCGGCGGCTACTCCGGAGCTCACGGGGCGGCGGGGGCTCATCGGCGGGCTTCCTTTGCGGGGATCACGAAGACGACGGCGGCGGGGAAGAGGTGGGAACGTGGCTCGCGGTAGCGGGCTGCGATGGCGGCGAGTTCGCGTGTCCGTTCGGCGGGGAGGCCCTTGAGGCGGTCGTCCCAGCGGCGGCGGTCGTCCTCGAACTGGCGGCGCTCGTGACCGGTCAGCTCATGGGTGGACAGCAGCGCGAGCTGTTCGCCCTCTCCGTCGCCCTCCTCCTTGAGCTTGGCGCGCAGGGTGGCCTCGAAGCGGTCGAGGGTCGCGGTGATCCGGCGCTCCTCCTCCGCCCGGCGGTCGGCGAGCCTGCTCTCCAGCTGGCGGCCGAGTTCGCCGGCGCGGGCCTCCAGGGACCGGTAGAGCGGGTCGCGGAGTCGCGGCCAGGCCTCGGTGAGCTCCCTGCGCAGGTGCGGGGCCGCCTCGATGCCGTCGGTGAGGGCCTGGGAGAGGACCCGCCCCTGTTCGTTCACCGACTCCCAGCGGCGGAAGCGGCCCGTGTCGCCGAACCAGCCGCCCGCGTACAGGACTTCCTCGTGCAGACGGGTGCCGTCGGTGCCGACCAGGACGTACCGGGCGTACGCGGAGACGAGGGTGGTGGTCACGGCCGGGTCGTCGGAGACGACGGCGGTGACGCGGTGGAGGCCGATCAGGTCCGCGTTCCAGACGGCCGCGGTCAGCAGGCGCGTGGAGAGGGCCACGAGCGGGTGCTTGAGGTGGGCGAGGACGACGTCGTCCCTGCCCTGGGCGGCCACCGCCGGGGAGAAGGTGAGCGGGCGCTGCTCGCCCTCGCGGAGCTTGTGGGCGAGGCCGCGGGTCGCTCGCTCCCAACTCCCGGACAGGGGCTGTACGTCGAAGAGGTCGCCCGGCTCGAAGTCCTCGGCGCGCAGGGTGGACGGCAGCAGGGGCGGCTGGTTGTCCAGGGCGAGGGCGGTGTCCACGACGCGCTTGACGTTGCCAGGGGTGAGGCCGAGCGCGGTCACCGTCTCGTCGTACTGGTCGGCGAGCCGCTTCGTCTGCGCGGTGACGTTCTGCTCCGGCGCGACCTCGCCTCCCGTGCGGCGGCCCTTGATCGGCCGGGGCTTGGCGTTCTCGATGTCGACGGGGGCCGTGTCACCGGTCATACGGCGCTGCACGGCGTCGGCGAGGACGGCGTTGACGGAGCCGAGGTCCTGCTCCATGCGCGCGACCTTCTTCGCGACCCGGGACAGGAACTCCAGGTCGGCCTCGTACGAGCCGGCCTGCGCCTGCTGCCAGCCGGAGCCGATGAAGTGGGTGATCTCCGGGTCGTGCTTCTGGCCCCAGCGGTCGACGCGGCCGATGCGCTGTTCGAGCTTGTTGGGGTTGAAGGGGATGTCGTAGTTGATCAGGCGGTGGCAGTGGTTCTGGAGGTCGATGCCCTCGCCGGCGGCGTCGGTGGCCAGGAGGATGCGGACCTTGCCCTCCTCGCGGGAGGGCTCGGCCTGGAAGCCGAGGCGGATGCGCTCGCGTTCCTCGGCGGACAGGCCGCCGTGCAGGCGCTCGACGCGGCCCCCGTCGGTGAGTTGCTCCTGCTGGAGGAGGTCGTGGAGCCACTTCTGGGTGTCGCGGTACTCGGTGAAGACCACGACCCTTTCATTGGTCCACTTCTTTCCGTCCGGGCGGCAGATCGCCTTGAGTTCGGCGATCAGCGCCTCCGCCTTGGAGTCGGGGGCGGCCTCGTGGGTGAGGGCCCAGCGCTCCATCTCCTGGAGCAGGTCCAGTTCCTGGCCGTCCTCCGCCGGGGTGAGCGAGGTGGAGCGGGTCAGGGCGTCGTCCTCGGCGTCGACGAGGCCCGTGTCGTCGAGGTCGGCGACGAGGTCGGCGAACTCCTCCAGCCATTCGGGGACTTCGGCGGCCGCCGAGCGTGTGCGCGCGGGGCCGCCGGTGTCCTCCAGGTGGGAGAGGTAGACCTGGACGGTGTGCAGGAACGCCGCCGGGGAGGAGAACAGGCGCTTTTTCAGCAGCAGGGTCACCAGGTCGGCGGCGCGGCGGCCGCCGCGGGCCTTGGGGGTGAGCTTCTTTCGGCGCAGTTCCGCGAACGAGCCGAGCAGTTCGTGGATCGCCCGCTCCTGCTGCGTGTAGTCGACGGAGAGCTCGCGCGTGACGCGGGTGCGGAAGCGGGGGGTGCCGTCGGCGTTGGTGACGGTCGACTTCAGACGTCGTACGACGGTGTCCTTGAGCGCTTCCTTGTCGGGGTCGACGCCGCGTGCGAAGCGCTGGTCGTCGATGAGTTCGAGGAGCGCCGTGTACGACTCGGGGTAGCCGTTGTGCGGGGTGGCGGAGAGGAAGAGGCGGTGCTCGAAGTGCGGGACGAGGCGGCGGATCAGCTTGGTCTGCTGGGAGTCGACCGCGTACACCTGTTTGGGCGCGGCGGGCGCGACATGGTGCGCCTCGTCGAGGACGAGCAGGTCGAAGAAGCGCTTGTGCTCGCCGTCGGGGCTCTCCTCCGGCGCGCCGATGACCTCGTCCAGGAGGCGCTGGGCCTTCTGCCCGCGCAGCCAGGGCAGGGAGACGATCGTCAGCGGATGGACGCGGAAGGGGTTGGCGGCGGTGCCGTGGGTGCGGCGCAGGCGGGCGCAGTGCTCGGAGTCGACGATGGTGAACTCCAGGCCGAACTTCTCGGCCATCTCGTCGCGCCACTTGAGGGTGAGACCGGCCGGGCAGACGACCATGGTGCGGCGGGCCCGGCCGCGCAGCATGAGTTCCTGCACGACGAGGCCGGCCTCGATGGTCTTGCCGAGGCCGACGTCGTCGGCGAGGAGCAGGTTGACGCGGGGCGCGCCGACCGCCCGGGAGACCGGCTCCAGCTGGTACGGCTCGACGGCGACGCCGGAGCGGAACGGGGCCTGGAGGGTCCGGGCGTCGGCGGAGGCGACCGCGGACCAGCGGACGGCGTCGAGGAACGCGGCGAGGCGGTTCGGGGAGTCGTAGGAGCCCGTGGAGGCGTCGGGCAGGGAGCCGGCGGGCAGGACGCGGCGGCCGGGCTCGACCTCCCAGATCACGGAGAGGGTGTCGCCGAAGCGGCCGTCGGCGACGGACTGGAGGTGGACCAGGGTCGCGGGGCGCCGGTTCTCCTCGCCGTCGGGGGCGGCCGGGGACGGCTCGACGCGGGCGACCACCCAGGACTGGCCGCGCACCTCGACCAGATTCCCTTCCTCGGGGAGCGGCTGCGCTCCCGTCCGCTCGGTCTCGCGCTGAGCTGCTGGCGTCATGAGCGCTGTTCCCCTCGGTGTTCACCTGCCGTCGTCCGTAGACAGTGTCCCGTGTCCTGTCTCCCCTCCGGAACGACGTGACGGCAGGCTAACACGAGCCTTAATCTGTGAACAGAGCTTACAAAGTCTCGCGCTATCGGGTTCGGGGCCTTGGTGGTGCTCAGCCCATGCGGCGCAGCCGCTCCAGCAGCGTGCGGCTCCGTCCGTGTCCGGCGTCGGACTCGGGCAGGACCGTCTCCTCCTCGTCGGCCAGGCGGCGCAACAACTCCTCGGCGGCGTGCCGTTCCCCGGTGCGGACCAGCAGGACGGCGATCTCGTAGCGGGTGTCCAGAACGGCGGGGTGGCCCGGCCCGAGCAGGCTGCGCTGTTCGGCGAGGACGGACTTCAGCTCGTCCAGCGCCTCGCGGGTGCGGCCCAGCGTCCCCGCGCACAGGGCGGCTCCGGCGCGGGCGGCGAGCATGCCCGCGCGGTCGAGACCGGGGCCGTCCATCAGCTCGCGGTACTCCTCCAAGGCGCGGGCCGGACGTCCCGCCCGGCGCAGGGCCGCCAGCTCCGCCAGCCGCGGGTGAGCGGCCGCGGTCCCGGCGGCGGAAGCCGGTCGGGGCGCCCAGGCGGCGAGCAGGGCGGCCACCTCCTCGGCGGAGGCGGGCCGGTCCTCGGGCTTCTTCTCCAGCAGCCGCTCGACGAGCGCCCGCAGTCCGTCGGGCACACCGGGGCGGCGGTCGGCGAGCGGCGGGACGATGTCGTGGGCATGCCGGTGGTACAGCATGAACGGGCTGGCGTCGGTGAACGGCGGCGCGCCGGTGAGCAGTTCGTACAGGACGCAACCCAGCGCGTACAGGTCGCTCGCGGGCACGGTCTGGCCGACGGCCTGCTCGGGCGCCATGTAGACGACCGTGCCGGGAGTGGCGTTCGCGGCGGTGAAACGGGTCTCGCCGGGCTGGGGCTCCAGCGCCGCGGCGACCCCGAAGTCCAGGACCTTGATCTCGCCGTCGGGGGTCAGCATCAGGTTCGACGGCTTCAGGTCGCGATGCACGACGCCCTGCCCGTGGGCGTAGGACAGCACCTCGGCCGTACGGCGGGCCACGTCCGCCGCCTGCTCGACGCCCAGCGGACCGTCGTTCTTCAGGACGGCGTCCAGGGCGCGGCCGGGGACGAGGTCCATGACCAGGTACAGCTCGCCCTCGTGGTTGCCGTGGTCGTGGACGGCGGGGACGCCCGGATGCCGCAGGCGGCCGGTCAGGCGGATCTCGCGCAGGAACCGGCGCTCCAGCATGCTCGGTTCGGCATCGCGGCCGCGGGCGGCGAGGAGCTTGACGGCGACCTCGCGGTCATGGTCGCGGTCGCGGGCCGCCCAGACGACGCCCATCCCGCCCCGTCCCAGCTCGTGCGTCAGCTCGTACCGCCCAAGGCTCCGCCGCATCGCACCCAGCCCCCAGTTCCGGCGCCTGCCGCGCCCGCCGCGTCCCGTGTCGTCCGGGACCGACACGGCGCCCCGGCCGACGGAGACATTCTGTCACCGGCCATGACACTCCTGTGCCGGGTGCGACCGAAAAGGTGCAGCCCGCAACGACCGCAGAATTCTTGCCGTAACCCGGTGAGCCCGTGGATCACAGGAGCAGCGGTCCCTGGGGGACGAGGAAAGGGCGGCGCGGATCCTCGGGAGGAGTCCGCCTGAGCGCCGACGCGGGGTCCGGCTCTGGCAGATGGGGTGCCAAACCCGCGTAGACCTCGGCGGCCGACGCTGGACGGTCGTCCGGCCGCTTGGCCAGGAGGGCCGTGATCAGGTTCTGGAGATCCCGGGGTACGCGTGCGCCCGCGTCGGCGACGAGGGGCGGGGGCGAGGCGAGGTGATGGGAGGCCAGGAGAGCCGGCTGATCCGTGGGAAAGGGCGTGTCCCCGGTGAGCATGTGGTGCAGGAGGCAGCCCACGGCGTACAGGTCGCTGCGGCCGTCCAGCGGGTCCCGGCCCGCCAGCAGCTCGGGAGAAGCGCAGACGAGGTTGCCGACCCCCTCGCCGGTCATCGTCAGCCGCGGGTCGGTGTCGCCGAGCAGCTTGACGAGGCCGAAGTCGAGGATCTTCACGACGCCGTCGCGGCGGACCATGACGTTCTGCGTCTTGAGGTCGCGGTGCACCAGGCCGGCCGAGTGGACCGCGGACAGTCCCGCGCACAGCTGGGCGGCAACGGCGGCCGCAGAGGGCACGTCGAAGCGGCCGTCCTCTTGCTGGTCGAAGAGGTACTCGAGGGTGGTGCCGTCGATCAGCTCCATCACCAGACAGCATGTGTCGTCCGTGATCGACGCGTCGAAGACCGTGGCGACGTTGGCGTGGTCGAGGCGCGCTGCCGCCCGCGTCTCCCTGCCGAACCGCGCGAGTGCGGCGTCGCGGCTGCTCGCCACGGCCAGGAGTTCCGTTGCGACGGTCTTCACCGCCACAGGCCGGTCAAGGGGCAGGTCGCGGGCCCGCCAGACGTACCCCATCACTCCGCGGCCCAGCACGGACTCCAGCCGATAGCGGTCATGGATCACCGTTCCCGGCGCAGGACTCCACATTTCAGCCGACCTCCACATTCCCTGCACAACAAGATGGAACGTACACGCTGTGAACAAAGTCAATAGGGGTAGTAGCCTTCCCTGCATGAACGGCCGCTGGGAACGCCGACCAGCCCAGCCGCCAAGTACCTCGGAGACCGAACCATGAGCGCCCATGAAGCCGTCCCCGTCAGCCTGGCCGAGATCGCCCGGATCGCAGGCGTCGGCCGCGCCGCCGTGAGCAACTGGCGACGCCGCCACGACTCCTTCCCGACCCGCATCGGGGGTACCGACGTCAGTCCGCAGTTCTCCCTGGCCGAGGTCGAGCAGTGGCTGCGGGACAACGGCAAGCTCAGGGACATCGGCGGACGGGAACTCCTCTGGCCGCGCTTCGAGGCACTCGGCAGCCGGAACGAGTCGGGACTCGCCATCGCCGAGGCGGCTCGCCGGATGCGCTCCCCCAGGGCACGCACCGTCCCGCCCGAACTCTCCGCGCAGGCACGTGACCTGGTGGCCGAGACCGCGAGGGTGGGGCGGAAGGAGGGGCCCCGGGAGGTCTTCGAGTTCCTGCTGCAGCGATGGCTGGAAACGCACGTCCGGCAGCTGAGTACCACGCCGCCGCAACTGGCCGCGCTGATGGCCCGAATCGCCCTCGCCGTCCGCCTCGGCCCGGCGCAGGACGGACTGACCCTCCTCGATCCGGCGTGCGGTACCGGACACCTGGCCGCCGCGGCCGTGCGGGAGTACGGCAGACCCGGCCTGGAGGTACTCGCCTGCGAAAGGGACCTGACTCTAGCGGCGTTGACCGCCGCCCGGCTCGAGTTCCTCGCGGAGGACCACGACATCCGGACACACATCGTCAGCGCCGACGCACTGCGGGACGCCCCCTTCGCCGGATCGAAGGCCGACATCGCCCTGTGCAACCCTCCCTTCAACGAACGCGACTGGGGCTACGCGGAGCTCGCCACCGACCAGCGCTGGACGCACGGCCTGCCCCCTCGCACCGAACCCGAACTGGCCTGGGTGCAGCACCTGCTGTCCCATCTCAAGCCTGGCGGGGCCGCCGTGATCGTCCTTCCCCCGGCCGTCGCGTCACGCAAGGCAGGCCGCCGTATCCGCGGCTCCCTGCTGCGCACCGGAGCGCTCCGCGCCGTCGTCTCCCTGCCTCCCGGCAGCGCCCAACCACACAGCGTGTCACTTCAGTTGTGGATCCTCCGCGCGGCCCCGGACAGCTCCGCGGCCGCTCCCCCGAGCCAGGATGCTCTCTTGGTGGACGCCACCCGTTTCGCGAGGCCGGGAACGCGCGAACCCAGCCCCGACTGGGAAAGCCTCGGTTCTTATGTGCTCACCGCGATGGCCACCCTCGACCAGCCGGACCAGGAGCCGCCGCAGGGCGCCGTCCAGGTGCCCCTGCTCGACCTTCTCGACGACGAGGTGGATGTCACCCCGGGGCGTTACACGGCTGCGGCGGCCGAGCCGTCCCGTAAGGAACTCGCAGGCAAGTGGGACGAGTTCGGATCGCTACTGACCGATCTGGCCGATCACACAACGCACCTGTCCGCCCTCGACTTCGAGGCCGGTACCCCACAGACCACGACGACGGTGGGAGACCTCGTCAAAGCCGGAGCACTGACACTGCGCGCCGGCCAGCAGCCGCCGGAGTCGGCTGCGCCCGCCGGCGGGGTCGCCGTTCCGCTCCTCACCATCGCCGACCTCCTGCACGACGGCACTCCCAGCGGGACGGTCCCCACCGGTTCGGCCCCGGCCGTCGCCGAGGAGGGCGACGTCGTGGTCGCCGGAGTGGCTCGAGCCTTCAAGGCCTGGGTCCACCAGGGATCGCCGACCGCCCTGGGCCCTCAGCTGTACGTCCTGCGCGTGGACGCGGAGAAGCTGGAACCGCACTTCCTCGCCGGCTGTCTGTGCGCGCCCGCCAACGGGCGTCAGGCCGGCACCCATGCCTCCAGCTCGTCCAGGGTCGACATCCGTCGTCTCCAGGTGCTCCAGCTGCCCCTGGAGAAGCAGACGGTCTACGCCGAGACCTTCCGTCGTCTGCGGACCTTCGAGGAACTGCTCACCACGGCCGGCGGGTCGGGCAAGGAGCTGGTGAGTGACATGAGTGATCGACTCGCGGCAGGCGGGCTGTCTGCCTGACCCGCTCCCGCCCGCGCGGGGCTTGAACCACCGTCCCGGCCTGGCCTGGAGCTGTCCGCGAGGCCGGACGCTCGGCGTCGTCACCCGAGATCCTCCAGCAGCAGATCGAGCGCCGCCTCCTCGTGCAGGGCGATGCCCAGGGTGTCCATGGCAGGGGCCAGTTCCGTGTCCCACACCGCCTCGGCCGACGGTCCCGTGAGGGCGATCGACGGCGTGCCGTTCACCTGTGCGCGGGTCGCGAGGTACTCGTAGTCGGCCGCGCGCATACGCCACGGCTGTGCCGCGTACCGCTGCATGACCCGGTTGGCCAGGGTGATGCCGGGCCAGTCGAAGTCGCCGTGGTAGACGAAGGCGCAGCCGGCCGTCGCCAGCGCGTCCAGGAGGGTGAGGACGACCGTCGTCGCGCTTCCCGAGGTGCAGACGAGGGGCGCTGTGCGGCCGGCGTCGGCCGCGGCCTCCACCACGCGCGGGTTCTCGCAGATGTGGACCAGGGTGCCGGGCAGCATGTTCAGGGCGAGGGTGCGTAGTTCGCGCAGGGTCAGGTGGGTCTCCATGTGGTGGTCGGCGCGCTCGCGCAGTGCCGCCTCCCGCCATGTGCCGCCGGTGGGGCGCAGGCCGTACGCGAGAACCGTGCTGGAGACCTCGTCCGGCGTGACCGAGGCCATGCGCCACAGCGCCCGGCGCGCCGGTGCGTCGGCGGGGAACTCGACGCCTCGGGCCAGTGCGATGCCGCGCAGAACCAGCCGGGACAGCAGGGTGCCGTCGTCCAGGCCGTGCGCCGAGCCGGTGGCGCGGGTGGCCAGTTCGCCGCGGCCCCAGGAGGCCGGGGTCAGGCGTGGGTCCGTGCCGGGGAAGAGAGTCGCCAGGGTCTGGACGGCCTGGGTGATGACGGTGGTCGCGGTGTGCGGGTCCTGGCGGGCGAGTGTGCCGCCGCGTCGTATCTCCTCCAGCCACTGTGCCGTCCAGGGCTTAGCCGACAGCGACGTGCTTTCCAGCTCGGTCCGAACCGTCGACCACAGGCGGGAGCGTTCGGCCGTCGCCGCGTCGCGGACCGCCCGGCGGTCGGTCAGCGGTGGGCCCAGTTCCTCCAGCGTCGAGGCCAGGCCCCGTCCGACCGCACTGGCGCGCAGGCGGGTGTCCAGGTCCGGCAGGCGGATGGTGGCGGTGGGGCCGGTGACCGGTCTGGCCAGGAGGAGGGACAGCGCCTCGCGCTCCCGCGCGTCCAGGTGCTCGAGCCTGATGGTTCCGGCCGGTCGCAGGCCGTTGCGTTCCAGGCGGGTGCGGGCCGCCGTCCACAGGCGGGTGAGGCCCGGCCGGGTGAGGAACGCGAGGGCTGCGGCGTCCGGGGGACGCTCATCGGTCTGCTCGGCGCCCGTCATACCGACACCAGCCTCCGCTGCCGCCCGTTCCACGTGTAGTGGAGCGTGGCCACGCCCCGGACGTGCGGGTCGCGCAGGCACTCGTAGATGTGGAGGGACGGTACGTCGGGCCAGTTGCCGATCAGGCGTTCGCTCGTGAGGACGAAGTCGAGGTCCAGGTCGACCAGGATGCGGCCGAGGCGGGCGTGCGTGGGCTCGTCGACCTTGGCGAACGCGTCGTCGAGGAGGATCAGGCGGGGTGCCTGCGGGGCGGTGTCTGCGAGGCCGGTGAAGTGCGCCGCCGCGGCGGCGAAGAGGACCAGGTAGGACAGGACCCGCTGTTCGCCCTGGCTCAGGCCCGTGCGGCCGGAGAGTTTGCGGCGGCTGCCCGGTGCCGCGTCGTTCACCACCCAGGGGGTGAAGGTGAACCAGTCGCGGTAGTCCAGGGCGGTCCGCAGGTGGGCCGCGTAACCGGCGGCCGGGTCGGCACGGCGGGCGTCCTCGATACGGCGCTGGAGGACCTCGCGGAGCTGCTCGGACTGCTCGCGGGTGCGCAGGCCGGAGGGGCTGCGCAGCAGGTCCACGGCCGCCTTGACATCCGCTTCCACGCCGTCGGCCAGGCTCCAGTCGAGGGTGACGCCCAGACCGTGTGACGTGCGGACGGTGGCGAGGGTGGTGTTGAGGGCGGCGACCAGGGCGCTCGCGGCCAGCACTTGCGAGGACAGGTGGTCGCCCAACTCTCCGGTCAGGAAACGCTGGAAGACCTCGCGCTCGCGCTCCGTCAGACGGTCACGGGCCTCGGCGGCCTCGGCCGCGATGCGCTCGCCGACCGCGGCGATGTCGTGCGGGCCGTGGTCGTCGACGAGGCGGCACAGCTTGATGCCCTCCCGTTCCTCCATCGTCGCGTCGTAGCCGCCGGATAGCTGGTCGCGCAGTTCGGTGTGACGGTTGAGGAGGGTGGTGTCCGAGACGTCCCGGCGTACGGCATCCAGGCCGCGGCGCACGGAGTCGACCAGCAGGCGCAGCGCCGCGATGCGCTCCCGCACATCGTGGTGGACGGGGTCCAGGGACTTCAGGGCCCCTTGGCCCGCGCCGACTTCGGCGCCGACCTCCGCTTCGGCGCCCGCGTCGGCATCGAGGCCCGCTCCCCTCAGCACGCCCGGCAGGGAAAGGGCCGTACGCAGTCTCCTGCCGCAGGCCAGCACTTCGGCCTCCTGCGTGGCGAGTGCCTCGCGCCGCATCCTCTCGTCCTCTTCAGCACGTACTCTCCGGTCGTGTACGTCGGCCATGTCCCTTCGCGCGCCCGGGAGCTGCCGTCCGACGGCGTCCAGGCGGCGCTTCGTCTCCGCCTCGCGGGCCAGGATCTCCTGCTCCGTGGCGCCGAGAGTCTCTTCCAGGGCCCGGACGGTGCGGCGGGCCGCTTCCAGGCGGGCCTGCGGCTCCGCGTAGTCGGACTCGGCCTCCCGGCGCGCCGACTCGGCACGCTCGTAGTCCGCGCGGCCGGCGCGGTGGCCGTCGGCGGCGGAGAGGATCGCGCCCACTCGTCGGCGCAGCCGCAGCGCACCCTGGCCGAGGCGGTCCAGGGCCAGTCGGACCGTCTGGAGTGCGGCCGGGTCCGCCGGGAGGTCGTGCGCACTCGCCGTGGCCGCGGCTTCGCGCCGGGCGACGACCGCCCGGGCCCGAGCTTGTTCCGCCTCGCGGGCCGCCGTGTTCGCCTGCGAGGCCAGGGCTTCGGCGGCACGCTCGGCCTCGGCGGTGCGAGCCCAGGCGTCCGTCAGCCCACGTGCCGGAGGCGGGCGGCGCAGAGTGTCCGTGACCAGGTCACGGTGCTCGGTGAGGATCCGCAGACCGCGCCTGCGTTCCAGCAGCTCCTGCTCCAGGTCGAGGAGTCGACGGTCGAGTTCGGCCAGCGCCCGGCGGCGGGTCTCGGCACGCACCTCGGCACCCACGTACTCGGCGGCCTCCTTGGTGTGGCGGCCGCGGGCGATGCCGAGCCGCCAGGAGCCGTCGGTGCCGATCGCGGTGTGCGGCTCCGCCACCTCAACGTCCACGTCCGCGCCTACGTGCACGCCCATGCCCACGGTGCCGGGCTCGCCGGTGAGGACCTCGCCGCCGGCCAGAGCCACCGCGTCCAGCACCCGCTCGACCTGCTCCGCCGTCACACCGCTGTCGGGCGCAGCGACCGGCCGCAGCACCTGGGCGAGTGTCGGCCCGGGCACGGGTGCTCCCGGAACCAGAAAGGTGTCCCGCGTCGCCGGGTCGAGGACGGTGCCGTCGGCGTACACCCAGGCGTCGAGCAGGCCGCTCGCCTCCAGCGCGGCTTCCAGCCCTGCCCGCGCGTCCGGTCCCACGTCGTGGGCGAAGTCCACCAGACGGTACAGGGGGCTCCGGTGCCGGGTGTGCGGGGAGCCGTCCGGTGGGACGGGGGTGGGGGCTCGGGGTCGGTGCGGCGTTCCCAGTCCGCGCGCTGCTGCCGGAGGCGGTTCTGTTCCGTCTCCCGTTCGCGGACGGTCAGGGAGAGGTCGTCGCGCTCCGCGCCCAGCGCCGCCAGCCAGGGGTCGACGGCCGACCGGGCCGCTTCGACCACGGCCTCGGGGGTCTGCGCGGGCAGTGGGCCTTCTGCCGGCTCCGGCGCGACGAGGGCGAGCAAGGCGTCCAGGGGCACCCCGGTGGATTCCCGCAGCCGCTCGCTCCAGGCTGTGGCCGCGAGGGCGTACGCCTCGGACTCGTGCACGGTTTCCTGTAGCCGCCGGTCAGTCCGACTGCGGGCGTGTTCCGCCTGTTCCTCCAGGCGCTCCCGGGCCGCGTCGGCCTCGGCGGCCTCCCGTCGGGCCTCGTCCGACTGTTCGATGAGGGTGCCGAGTTCGGTGACGAACCGGGAACGGTTCCTGATCACCGGCTGGGCGGCGTCCAGCCGCTCGTCCCAGGCATGCAGCGCGGCCGCGCATGTCTGCGTGTCGACCGCCAGTACCGCGCTGTGTCGTACGAGGTGGAAGTCGCCGTCCGGTGCGGTCAGTTCGGCGGTGGCGGCAGGTACGACGGGTGCGACGGGGGTCGCCACGGGTTCCCCCAGGTGCACAGGGTCGAGCCCGGCCCGCTCTGCCTCCCGCACCAATTCGCCGTACATGGTGTTCAGTTCGACCAGCTCTTCACCGAGCCGCCCGGCTTCTGCGGTGAGACGCCGTCCTGCCTCCTCCTGGTTGCCGTGCGCCTGCCGGACGGCCTTGAAGGCGGCGGCGGCCGCGCTGTGCAGGGCGGTGACGGTGGCGCGCTTCTCCCCGAGTTCCGTCAGGCTGCGGTATCCGGCGCCGGCGTGCAGCGCCGCCAGGTCCGTCGCGGCGGCGTTCGACTCGCCCTCGAGGACCTCGATGCGGGCGCCGATTTCCTGCTCGCGCTCGCGGAGCCCGTCCGCCGTGCGCGCCGCGTCGCCCGCGGACCTGCGGTGCGCCATCAACCGCTCGAGCGCACCGCTCGTCTGGTCCGTGCGGCGGCGCAGCGCCCCGTGCAGGTAGCCGCGGTAGTCGGTGAGGAAGGAGCGCAACGCCTGGTCGGTGCGTTCGAGGCGCCCGAGGTAGGCCCTGACCGAGTCGAGGTCGTCCAGGCTGCGGGCCACCTTCTCCACGACCTCGTCGTCGAGGGCGGGCAGGGTCTCGGCGAGGACCGAGACCAGTCCGCCGGAGTCGATGCGGTCGCCGATGGTGGGACGGCGCAGCCGGTGCAGCAGGTGCAGCAGGTGCAGCAGGTTGCGGTAGCGCGCCGGGTCGGTGAGGCCGAACAGTTCGCGGGCGACCCTGGCCCGGTGCTCGACGGCGCGGTCGGTGACGTTCTCGGAGCCGACGAGTGACTTGAGCCGGTCGACGGGCAGCGGCTGCCCGGCGGGGGCGAGGTCGAATGCCTCGCCGACCCGCAGCCGCGTGGTGAAGAAGAACGGCTTCGCCGTCTTGGTCGACTGGGACGCGCGGATGGCCGCGCCGATCGTCAGGTGATGGTCATTGCCCTCCTCGTCGGTGCGCGCGAACTCCAGCCACAGGTGACCCAGCCGGTTGGTCTGCCCGAA
Organism: Streptomyces sp. NPDC001492; assembly: GCF_053597275.1. Lineage (NCBI taxonomy): Bacteria > Bacillati > Actinomycetota > Actinomycetes > Kitasatosporales > Streptomycetaceae > Streptomyces > Streptomyces sp. NPDC001492. Next base: position 367,321 of record NZ_JBSFHW010000002.1, read on the forward strand.
GCCGTCGAGCATCAGCCATGCCAGCGTGGTGCGTCCGGTCCCCGTGGCGTCCAGCGCGCGGGCGTCGCCGTCGAGGAGATAGGGCAGCAGCATCTCCAGGGCCTTGGACTTGCCGGCGCCGTTCTTACCGCGCAGCAGCAGGCGCCCCTCTCCGAAGGTGAACTCCTGCTCGTCGTACTGCCAGACGTTGCGGATGCCCGCGCGGTGCAGTCGGTAACGGTGCGGGGTCGGCGGGCGGTTCATCGCGGTGGCTCCTTGGAGTCGTCGTCCGCCGGGGACCGGTCGGTACGGTGCTTGACCGCCACGGTGGTGGCGTACCGGGCGGCTGCGGCGAGCAGGATCCAGCCGCCGTCGGCGCTGCCTTGACCGCGCGCCTGGGAGACGTCGGTGACGGAGCGGCCGTCAGCCACCGCCTGTTCGTATCCCTCGGGCAGGCCGTGGCCGTCCGCGCGCACGGGGCCGGCCGGAGCCATCAGACGCATCCGGACGAGGAGGTCGAGTACGGCCGCGAGGAATCCGTCCCGGTCCTCCAGATGACCGCGCTGCCAGCCGCTGCGCCTGCCGTACTCCTCGATCAGGTCGTCCAGCAGCTCGGGCAGCAGCCCGTCCGGGACGGGTACGCCGATGACCAGCCGCCCGCCGACCGCCGGATGCCCGGCTTCTTCGGGACGCAGCCGGTCGGCCAGCCGCTCCAGGAGGAGCAGCGCGGCTTGCGTGACCGTCCCGGTGCCCGGCAGGTGCAGGTCGGTGAGTTCGTCCTCGGTGTCGACCAGGGCGATGCCCTCGGCGCGGATCTCGGCTTCCAGGCCGAGCAGTTCGGAGAACGCCTGCGCCTCGCGCCGCTGCCGGGTGCGCAGCCATTCGCGCTCGGTGTCCGTGAGGTCGTCGAGGTGGACGACGGGGGTTTCGACGAGACGCCTGCGGACGTAGGTGCGTGGCCCTCCGAAACCGGGGTCGGCGGCCCGGCGCACGAGGTCCGCGCCGTCGCGGCTCTGGGCGAGCGGACCGGCGACGACCACGCGCGCGATCTCGCGGTCCACCGTCAGCAGTGCTTCCCCGCCCCGTTCCTCGGCGACGGCCGCGACCTGGCCCTCCGTCTCCACCAGGACGCCCCAGTCGACGAGTTGCCGCAGTGCGGCGGCGAGGGTTCGCCGCTCGGCCTGCCGTCCGGTGTCGGCGATCTCGATGCCGGCGTCGACGGCCGCGGCCCGCAGGTCGGCGACGAGCTGGGAGAGCAGGAGCTGTTCCGGGGCGGTGACGAGGACCGACAGCGCGAGGGCCAGGTAGGCGTACGTCCGTGGACTGAACGGCGTTCCGGTCGAGGGACGTTCCAGGCGGTGGCCCGAGCCCGTTCCGAGGCCTGCCTTGAACAGCCGGGCGTACGACGCCTCCACCAGCAGGCGGTATCCGAAGACCTGCTGGAAGCGCTGGGCCAGCCAGTCGGCGTGTCGCCTGATGAGCGGGAAGGCGTCGCTGTGCGGTCCGGTGCTGGTGACCAGGGGGTGAGCCAGCAGGAGCCGGGCGGCGGTGCGGCGCTCGGCCGCGAGAGCGACGTCGTGCGCGGACGGCAAGGCCATCAGGCGCTCGCCTCCCCCACCGCGGGTGCGGACGCGCTGTCGACGGCGACGGTGAGGTCATCCGCCGTCAGGTCGCCGTCCACGGACTTGAGGACCATCGACCTGCCGGGCGTGCGCCACGCGGTCAGCCGGATGCCGAGATCGGCGTCGGCCGCCTGGGCGCCGTCGAGCAGGAAGTCATGGGCGTCCTTGTGCAGCTGGGCGTTACCGAGGGCGGTGGTCAGGAGTTCCAGCAGCAGTCGCATCGCGGGCGCGCTGAGGCGCACCTGCTCGAACCTGCCTGAAGCGCTGCGCAGTTCGTCCGCCGCCGCCTGCCGTGCCTCGGCCTGCTGTCGCGCCAGTTCCACGAGGCGGCGTTTCTGCTCGGAGTGGTCCTCGGCCGCCGCGGCACGTCCGCGCGGAGCCCTGCTGCCGCGCTCGCGCATCGCCACCGGCACTTCCACCACGGGCCCGGTCCACCAGCTCACATACGCCGGCACGGACCGGTCGGGATCCGGTGCCACCCCCAAATGGCGTGCGCCGTAGAGCCCGAAGGCGGCGACAGCCAGGTCGTGGGCCTCTTCCGGCTCCGCGGCGTCGAACCAGGCCGCGAGCCGCAGCAGGTCCTTGCGCCGGGACATCTCACCGGAGGCCGAACGCAGCATCCGCTTGGCGTTGGCGAGCAGCGACTGCAGGGCGCGCAGGGTGGCGTCCCGCAGCTGATCCACCTGGCTGGAGTGCCCTCCGGTGACGGTGAACCACTCGCGCAGCCCCTCCCAGTCCGCGCGGTCGCGTCCGCGGCTGCGCTGCACGCGCGTCTCCGGCAGCCCCTCGGCGAGCGCGCCGATACCCGCCGCGTGCGCGTCGATCCGGGCGAGCAGCGCGGGCAGGTGCGGCCAGACCGAGTCCAGGTGGGCCGCGATGCGCGGGGCCCGGAAGGAGACGTCCTCGGTGATGGCCTCCACGTAGTCGAGCAGCAGTTCCTTGAACCCCTGGTACTCGGCCGAGTCGAGGTCGTAGCGCGCCAGTACCTGGCCCAGGTAGGCGTAGAAGTCCCGGACGGACTCGGCGAATTCGGCGAACTGCACGAAGAGCGTGCTGATCCGCTCCAGCGCCTGCTGCGGATCGGCGCCGCCCGGGGCCGCGGCCATCGCGGCGATCTCCCGCAGACCGCGGTCGACCAGGGCCAGCAGCTCGCTGCTGACCTCGCGTGCCGCGTCCGCCCCGGCGAGTACCTCGTCCGCGTCCCGCTGCACGCGCTCCCCCAGCTTCGACAGCTGGTAGCGGGACCGCGAGCGCTGGTATTCGGCGATGCTGGTCGCTCTGACGGTGTGCGTGCTGCGCAGCAGATTGCCCCAGCGCACGAGTTCTTCGAGCCTGCGGGTGAGCGCTTCCGCGTCCAGCGCCACCCCCGGGCCGTCCGTCTCGGCCAGCTTGGCGAGAAGGTCGGGTACCGACAGGTCGGCGAGCAGCGTGCCGCAGAACACCCGCATCACGGCGACGTACTCCAGGCGCTCGGGCGCGCTGAGGTAGGCGTACGCGCTAAGTCGTTGCCAGGCCTCGGCGCCGGCTTCCTCCCCGTGTGTGGTTTCCCGCTCGTTCCCCTCCATGACGTCGAGCGTACGGACCGTCACTGACACTCCGGAGCGAAGTTAGAGAAAACCAGCTGCTCATGGAGATCGACCGCACGGCACCGGATGAGGAGCAGGCCCCACAGGACTGACAGTTACCGACGTACAGACTGAACAAGCACTGATGCTGACCTCTTGCTGACCTGGCGGTGGCGATCAGGGCCCTGACCTGCGAAACCATCCAAACACTAGATCTTGGACTTGAACAGAGTACGCAGCACTTTGGACTCCTGTTTGACGGCTCCCTGCCTGCTTTGTGCAGGTCAAGGGCGGAGTCGACTGTACACCGGGACACGCCGGTCGAGAATGGTGAGGAACATCGCTCCGCTCGGGCGAGACGGCTTCACGCCTGGGCTTTCGCGCCGCACCGGCGTCCGTTCAGGCAATCCTCCAGGAAAGCCCGGCGACTCATGCTGACCGGATGCCGACTTACCTGATGAGCCGTCAAAGATGCGGGAGACCACTCTGCCCGCGGACGACGTGCCTACACGCACCGATGTGTCGGGCACCGACATCGCTCTGGTTCGTGGAACACGGTCCCTTCGGCCGTCGGCCGGTCGGCGCTCGACCGCCCCGGAAGCCGGCTCGCTGCCTGCCGCGCGCCTCAGGCCGTTCGGCAGCGTGGAACTCGCGAGCGAGGCGCGTCCAAGTCGCCGACACCGGCCCGCCGGGCCAAAGTACCGGAACGCCCCGCCGTTCCAGGCGAACCGGGCATCCCGCTCGCGATGTCGCTCACCGGCGGTAACCGTGGGCGACTGTCCGTATTCGGCGTTGCAGAGGGCCGTCGGCCTCGGCGGACATGAGGGTGTCGGCGAACGTTTTGACCATCGCGCGCAGCAGATCGGGACTCGCCGCGGCGAAGATGGTCTTCCGCGAGAGCGTGCAGGGGCAGACTGTCGGGAGCGGTCATCGTGCTGATCTCCTTCGGGCTTCGACACCTCGAAGATCAGCCGGTGGCCGTTCATCTGTGCGGGCATCATCCCGACGCCGGAGCAAACCCCCGGATCAGGTCGAACCCGTACACCATCTCCGTGGACGCAACCGTGGTCCGTGCTTCGTCCAGGCGGTCCTTCCCGCAACCATGGTCGCGGCCGATCGAGTCGTCGGATGATTCCCTGAGGGCGGAGGGTGCGTATGGACGTTCGGCAGCTGGAGTACTTCCTGGCGATTGTCGACCGCGGTGGGTTCAACCGTGCGGCCTCGGCCCTGTACGTGTCGCAGCCGTCGCTGTCGCAGGCGGTGCGGGCACTGGAGCGTGATCTCGGTTCCGAGCTTTTCCATCGCATCGGACGCAGGGCGGTGCTGACGGAGGCCGGAAGAGCCCTGATCGAACCTGCCCGGGAGGCGGTACGGAGTCTGCAGACGGCGCGGGCGAGCGTCGCGGCGGTGCACGAGCTGCGTGAGGGACGCCTGGACGTGGCATCCGTGCCGTCACAGGCGGTGGAACCGCTGACGAGTCTGGTGAGTACCTTCAGCCACCGGTACCCCGGCGTCTCCGTGGCCATCAAGGCGGCGTTCACCGCACGTGATGTCATCAACATGGTGCGCACGGGTGCCGTGGAACTGGGGCTCTTGGCGTCCACCGGGCCGTTCTCCGACAAGGAGGTCGTCGCCTACGCGCTGGAGCGGCAGCGCTTCGTGCTGATGGTGCCGGCCGACGGCCCGTTCGCCGGTCGGACCGCGGTGGAATGCCGCGAGCTTGCCGGACAGAGGCTGATCGTCGGACAGCCGGGTACCGGGATGCGCGCCTACGTCGACGCGCTGCGGGAACAGGGCATCGAGTTCACCGTCGCCGCCGAGACGGAGCACCGGGTGTCGCTCATGCCGCTGGTGTTGGCCGGGGTGGGGCTCGCGGTGATCATGGATTCCTGGCGGGACCTCGCCCGGCGGCTGGGCGCCCGCGTCCTGGACATCGAGCCGGAGACCAGCTTGGACATCGCTCTCGTCAGCCGCCGCGGCAGCCTGTCGCCGGCAGCCGCCGCGTTCGTCACGGCCGCCACCACAGCCACCGGCAGCTGACCGGCACCACTGGAGCTGATAGGCGTCGCCTATATGGGATATCCGCTTTGCGTCTTGGACGCCCCACGGACCGCCTTGCTGCAATCGACGGCATGACGACGAACCACCGCATTGCCCTGATCCCCGGCGACGGCATCGGCGCCGAGGTACTGCCCCCGGCACAGCAGGTACTCGATGTTCTCGGCCGCCGCCACGACTTCAGCCTGTCCTACACGTCGTACGACTGGTCGTGCGAGCGGTACCTGCGGGAGGGCGCCATGATGCCCACCGACGGGCTCGACCAGCTGCGCGACAAGGACGCGATTCTGCTGGGCGCCGTGGGATACCCGGGAGTGCCCGACCACGTCTCGCTGTGGGGACTGCTGATCCCGATTCGGCGCAGCTTCCGCCAGTACGTCAACCTCCGGCCCATCCGTGTCTTCGAAGGAATCGACAGTCCGGTGCGCGGGGCACGTCCGGGCGAGGTCGACATCGTCGTCGTGCGGGAGAACTCCGAGGGCGAGTACAGCGAGATCGGCGGACGACTGAACCAGGGCACGTCCGAGGAACTGGCCGTCCAGGAAGCGGTGTTCACCCGCGCCGGGGTCACCCGGATCGCCGACTACGCCTTCTCGCTCGCCGCCCGCCGTCGCGGAAGGCTCACCTCCGCCACCAAGTCCAACGGCATCATCCACACCATGCCGTTCTGGGACGAGCTGATCGCCGAACGGGCCGCCGGGCACCCCGACGTCACCTGGGGCCAGGAACACATCGACGCGCTGGCGGCCAAATTCGTCCTCGACCCCGCCCGCTTCGACGTCGTCGTCGCCTCCAACCTCTTCGGCGACATCCTGAGCGACCTCGCGGCCGCGGTCGCCGGATCCATCGGCATCGCCCCGTCGGCCAACCTCAACCCCGAGCGGGACTTTCCCTCGATGTTCGAGCCGGTGCACGGCTCCGCGCCCGACATCGCGGGCCAGGGCATCGCCAACCCGCTGGGCGCGATCTGGTCCGCGGCCCTGATGCTCGACCACCTCGGCCATGGAGCCGCGGCCCAGGACATCACGGATGCGATCGCGGTGCTTCTGGCCAAGAGCGCTACCCGTACCCGTGACCTGGGCGGAACCGCGACCACCGCCGAGTTCACCGACAAGCTGATCGAACTCCTCTGAGCCGTCCCCTTCCGCGGTGCGCGGCGGGGACGACGCCACCCGCCGCTCGCCGGGCACTCCGACGCGCTACGCCTCTTTGCGATCCGCGCCCTACCGGCACCCGTGGCAGGGGTCGTTCGAACGGTGCAGGGCGCTCTGTCGTATCGGCAATGTCGACTGCCCGGCCCCGTGGTGGGGTCCCCGCCTGCTTCCAGGCGGGGTCGGGGGGCCTGATCTTCGTCGACGTTCTTCAGAGCGACGCCGGGTGTGCGCGCCTCTCCTCTCCGACGGCGTGAACTCATCGGCCGGGGGTCATGCGCCAGGAGCAGGCGCCTGGCCCGCGTCCAGGACCAGTACCGCGACATGCAAGGACGTGCGCTGCAGGCCGGATTCCAGGTCGCAGCCGAGGAGACGTTCGATGGTGTGCAGGCGCTGGTAGTACGCCTGCCGGGACATCCCGGCGTGTTTCGCCGCGACCGACTTGTTCCCGGCCGCCGCGAGATAGGCGCGCAGCGCCGGCAGCAGATCGCCGTTGTTGCGGTCGTCGTGCTCGATGAGGCGGGTCAGCTGCCGTTCCGCGTACCGCTGAAGACGCGTGTCCGCCCGCAGGACGCCCAGCAGGTCAGGCAACTGGACGTCGGCAGGCACGTAGAACCACCGCTCCGGGGAGGCCGCGGTGATGGCCTCGGCGGTCTGCTCCGCCTCTTGCCACGACCGTGCGATCCCGCCGAGGTCGGTCACCCCGGGGCCGACGGCGACGACCGCCCGCGGTCCGAGTTCTTCCCGGGTGAGCCGGCCGATCCGCTCGGCGACCGGCTGCCAGGCGCTCGCCTGTGCCAGTGCCATGAGGACGCCGATCCGGCCCGGCGCCGTCTCGCCGACCAGGGCGCGCACGCCCGTGTGCGTCAGCGCCTTCGCGATGCGTTCGTCGAGGTGCTCGTCCTCGGTGCTGGAGCACGGGTGGCGGATGACCACGGCGAAGAGTCGGTGTCCGGAGGTGGGCAGCCCCAGCGCCTCGGTGCGGGCCCGCGCGTCGGCGGGCGAGCGGAAACGCCGTTCGTACAGGTCTCGCAGTACGGTGCGGTGGGCCCGGCGCTCCCACCAGGCCTGCCCCGCAAGGCGCGCCATGGTCAGTGCGACCGCCGCGCTTTCCAGCACGAGGATGTGTTCGGGGTCGGGCTCGGCGTTGAGCCGGCCCTCCAGCAGGACAAGCCGCCCCCAGGGCCCGTGGTGGTCCTGCACCGGTGCGATCAGCCACCCCTCCGGGCCGCTCGGCGTGATCGTCTCCGGTGTCGGTGCGGCTCGTGAGCGCCGCGACCAGGCCGAGACCACCGGTTCGTACGGCCGACCGAGCAGCTCGCACATGAGGACCCGGTGGGTGAGGTCCTCCAGTACCACGGGGGCTCCGGTGAGCTCCGCGGTGGTGTGCACCAGTTCCTCGGGGTCCGCGCCCCGCAGCGTCAGGGCGGTGAAGATGTCCTGGATGTCCCTCCCGCGGCGCAGCAGGGCCCCCTGGGCGTCGAGGATGAGCGCGTGCACCGTCTGCGTGACGTCGACGAACCGGACGCCACGGGCCAGCTCGACCAGCGGCACGTCGCGGGCGCGGCACGCCGCCACCAGCTCGGGGGGCACCTTCTGGTACCGGTAACCGAGTTCCACGATCAGACCGGCCGCGCCGACATCCGCGAGCTGGTCGACGTAGCCGCGCAGTTCGGAGGCGTCCTCGGGATGCGGCATGCCGGTCGTCAGTATCAGCTCGCCGCCCTCCAGGAAGTCGGCGGGGTTGAGGAGCTCGGTGACGTGCACCCAGCGCACCGGGCCGTCCAGCCGTGACTCCCCGGCCAGCACGCGCGGCATCCCTTCGGCGAGCACGGGCAGGAGCAGTACCTCCCTCAGCGTGGGGAAGTGCCCGGTTGCGGTGTGTCTGGGCGGCATAGGGGGTCTTTCTTCTGAAGGAATCCGGCTCACCATGGCACCGGCCATTCATCGTGACAAGAGGCGGCCCGTCATTCGGGCAGTGCGGTCGTCCGCCGTGACAGACCGTCTCGAGAAGGCCCCAAGCCGGAACAGAGTGTGGGTTGACCTGCAGGTTCCGCCGGGCGGAAAGTGAACGCCATCCCCAGCGGGATCCGAACTGCAAAGGTCCGCACGGCATCCGCAGCGTGCCGGGACCCGACTGCCACCCAGACCACACCATCGAGAGGAGCGACCTCATGCGCATCCCGAAGCGCGTCGCCGTGATCGGTGCCGGCAGCATGGGCAGCCAGGCCATGTGGCGACTGGCCGCCCGCGGAGCCGAGGTCATCGGCTACGACCGGTACGCACCGGGTCACGACCGCGGCGCGGCCGGGGGCGAGAGCCGCATCTACCGGGCCGTCCACCTCGGGGAGCCCGCGTACATTCCTCTGCTGCGGCTGGCGGACCGGATGTGGGAGCAGCTCCAGGCGGAGACCGGCCACCCGCTGCGACGCCGCAGCGGCAGCCTGGTGATGGGGGAGGCCTCCTCACCATCCATGAGTCTCCTCCTCTCCACCAGTGCCGCCCAGGGACTGGATCATGAAGTACTGGAGCGTGAGGAACTCGCCCGCCGCTACCCGCAGCACCGGCTCCCGGACGGACACATCGCCGTCCTGGACCGGCTGGGCGCCGTCATCAGGCCGGAGGCGTCCATCCAGGCCGCCGCCGGCCGTGCCGAGCACCTGGGCGCCCGGCTGCACCGCTACACCACGGTGCGCGAGGTCGTCCCCGCGGCGGGCGGCGGGGTGCGGGTCGTCACCGACCAGGGCACGGACCACGTGGACGTCGCCGTGGTGACCGTGGGCCCCTGGATCAACACCCTGCTCCCGGACCTTCCCCAAGCCATCGACGTCCGCCGGGTGGTCTGCTCCTGGCACCTGCCCACCCGTCACGACTGGTTCGCGGGCGGTGCTCCTCCGTTCGTACGCGCCGTACCGCACGACTGCTTCGGAATCCCGTCGCCCGACGGCATCTCCGTCAAGCTCGGTCTCTCCTTCAAGTACCACGCGCCGGTGCCCGAGCCCGAACGGCTCGACCGCACGGTCCGCCCCGAGGAACTCGGCACCTTCCGCGAGCTCATCGATGAACTCATGCCCGACCTGAACCCCGACCCCATCAGGATGTCGGCCTACATGGAGGGCTACACGCAGTCCGGAAACCCGCTCGTCGGTCATCTCCCCGGCGAGGACGACATCATCGTCATGGCCGGGTTCTCCGGCAGCGGCTTCAAGATCTCGCCCGCGATGGGAGAGATCGCCGCGGACCTGGCGCTCGACGGCACCACCCGGCACCCCGTCGCCTTCCTCGCTCCGGCGGGTGTCGGCGCCGCCTGATCGCCGGCGATGGTCCACCGCATCGCCCCCGCACACCGACAAGCCTGTCGCGAGCATGCCAAAAAACAGTCCGTGTCGGCCATGACCGGTTACCCACGCACAAGAGACTGGAGTACGTCCATGCGTCCCATCCCCTCGTTCCAATTCCGCCCGAAGTACGTCTCGTTCGACTGCTACGGCACGTTGATCGAGTGGCCGATGACCCCCATCACACGTGAACTCGTCGGTGACCAGATCCCGGCCGAGCACTGGGACCAGTTCGTCAAGGAGTTCCGTGGCTACCGCTACGACTCGATCCTCGACGCGTTCCGCCCCTACGAGCAGACGCTGCAGGACGCCTTCGAGCGGGTCTGCCGCAAGTGGGGCGTCAAGGCCGCCCCGGACGCCGGCAAGCGGTTGGCCGACGGCGTGCGCAGCTGGGGCCCGCACGCGGATGTGCCGGAACCGCTGAAGAAGATGGGCGAGCACTACAAGCTGGTGATCCTCTCCAACGCCGAGGACTCCTACCTCGCGGAGAGCGTGCCCCGGCTCGGCGCGGACTTCCACGCGGTCTTCACCGCGGAGCAGGCCGGCTACTACAAGCCCCGTTACGCGGCGTTCGAGTACATGCTCGACCAGCTCGACGCGTCCCCCGAGGACTTCGTGCACGTCTCCTCGCACACGCGCTACGACCTGATGCCGATGCACGACCTGGGTTTCCGCAACCTCGTCCTCCTGGACCGCGGCTACGACCCGGTCACCCACGGCTACGAGTACGTGACCGTCAAGTCCCTCGACGAGCTCAACCAGATGCTGGGCATCTGACGCGCCACGCCGTCCCACCTCCCGGACTGACCCGCACGTCGTCCCCCCGCATCACGGGCTCCCCGTATCCCCCGCATCACGGCCCCCCGCGTCCCTCGCATCACCGGCTCCCCGTATCCCCGCGTTCCCCAGGAGGCACCGCCATGGAAATCAACCGGACAGGCCACAGAACCGTACGCCGCACCGCAGGCGCCGTAGCGGCAGCCATGCAGGTCAACAGGCAGTTGAGCATCCCGATCGTCACGACCGCCCTGGCCCTCGCGCTCGCCGCGTGCGGGGCGGGCGCCACCGGGCAGAACGTGGGGGCGAAGAGCACGGCACAGGGCCCAGGATCCGGCCCGTCCGCCGAGCACACCGACGACATCTCGGTCGGTGTGAAGCCCGACCAGAACGCGGTGAAGCTGCTGCCCGCGGCAGTGAAGGCCAAGGGCACGCTCTCGGTGCCCATGGACCTGTCGTACCCGCCCACCACGTTCATGGCATCGGACAACAAGACCCCGATCGGATTCAACCCGGACATCGCCCGGCTGATCGCCGCCAAGCTGGGGCTGAAGCTCCAGATCAACAACGTCAAGTTCGACACCATCATCACCGGACTGCAGGCCAACCGGTACGACTTCACCGCCTCCACCATGGGCGCCACGACGGACCGGCTGAAGGCGCTCGACATGGTCGACTACTTCAAGGCCGGGACGGGAGTGTCCGTCCCCTACGGCAACCCGCAGAAACTGGGCACCCACACGCTGTGCGGGCACCACGTCGGTGTCACCTCCGGCAGCACCCAGGAGCTGCAGTGGCTGCCCCAGCTGTCGAAGCAGGACTGTACGAGCAAGGGCAAGCCGGCCATCAAGGCCGTGACCCTGCCCAGCGTGAACGACGCTCTCACCCAGCTGGTCTCCAAGCGGATCGACGCCGTGATGTACGACTTCGTCGCGCTCGAGTGGGCGGCCGCGCAGCAGCCCAAGACGTTCGACGTCCTCAAGCCCCTGGTGACCACCAAGCCCGTGGCCGTCGCCCTGAAGAAGGACTCCCCGCTGACCCCAGCGGTGCAGGCCGCCCTCCAGTCGATCATCGACAGCCCCAAGTACGCCCAGGCACTGGGCCGCTGGGGGCTCCAGGACCTGGGGATCAAGACCGCGGCCACGGCCGTCCCGCAGGACTGAGACGCCGATGGACGTGATCGAGACCACGACGACCAGGAGCGGACCGGTGCCACCACTACGGGCCGAAGAGAAGAAGCGGATCACGCCGAAGCGTCCGCGCGACTACGTCGCCTGGGCCGTCGCCATCGCGATCGTCGCCGGCCTGGTGTGGACCGCGGTGACGAACGAGAACTATCGCTGGCCCGTGGTGTTCAGCTACTTCACCACGCAGACCATCCTCAACGGCCTGCTGGTCACACTGCTCCTGACCGCGGCGAGCATGGGTCTGGGCACGCTGCTGGGGCTGGTGCTGGCGGTGATGCGCATGTCGCAGCAGCGGCCCGTCTCCGGGCTGGCCCAGCTCTACATCACCTTCTTCCGCGGCACCCCGGTGCTCGTGCAGCTGGTCTTCTGGTTCAACATCGCGGCGCTGTACCCGAACCTCTCGATCGGCATCCCGTTCACCGACATCTCCACACCGGTGAACGTGAACGCGATCATGACGCCGATGACCGCGGCCATCGTGGGCCTGACGCTCAACCAGGCCGCCTACATGTCCGAGATCATCCGCGGCGGGTTCGCCTCGGTCAGCCGCGGACAGCACGAGGCCGCGGAGTCCCTGGGCATGTCGGCCTTCACCAAGCTCCGCCACGTGATCATCCCGCAGACGATGCCGGCGATCATCCCCGCCACCGGCAACCAGGTGATCGGCATGCTCAAGGAGACCTCGCTGGTGAGCGTGCTCGGCGTCGCCGACCTGCTGCAGAGCGCCCAGGCGATCTACGCCCGCACCTACCAGACGATCCCGCTGCTGATCGTGGCCAGCCTCTGGTACCTGATCATGACGCTGGTGCTGAGCGTGCCCCAGTCCATGATCGAGCGCCGTTTCTCCCGCTCCACCCGGGCACGGCTGACCCCGGCCGCCACCTCGGCCGAGCCCGGTGCCGGTCAGCTCGTTCCCACCACGAGGGAGTCCCTGCTGTGAACCCGGACGGAACGATCGTCGCACGCAAGCTGTGCAAGAGTTTTGGACGTCACCAGGTCCTGCGTGACATCGACCTGACCGTCGCGGCCGGGGAGATCTCCTGCATCATCGGACCCAGCGGCTCGGGCAAATCAACCCTCCTCCGGTGCATCAACGGGCTGGAGACCGTCGACCGCGGAGTCCTCAAGGTCAACGGAGAGGACTTCGGCTACGTCGAGAAGGACGACGCCTACCACGCCGTGCGCCCCAAGCGGCTGGCTGAGCAGCGTGCCCGTATAGGCATGGTGTTCCAGCAGTTCAACCTCTTCCCCAACATGACCGCCGAGAGCAACGTCATGTCCGGACCGGTGCTGGTGCAGAAGAAGGACCGCGCCTCCTGCCGGGAGCGGGCACAGGAACTGCTGGCCAGGGTCGGTCTGGAGGGGTGCGGCCACAAGTACCCCGCCCAGCTTTCCGGCGGCCAGCAGCAGCGTGTGGCCATCGCCCGCGCGCTGGCGATGGAACCCACCATCATGCTGTTCGACGAACCCACCAGCGCGTTGGACCCCGAGCGCGTGGGCGAAGTACTCGCCGTCATGCGCGACCTCGCCGGCAACGGAATGACCATGCTGCTCGTCACCCACGAGATGGCCTTCGCCCGCGAGGTCGCCGACGAAGTGCTCTTCATGGACGAAGGCATCGCAGTCGAACGCGGCGACGCACGCGAAGTGCTGGCCAACCCTCGCGAGAAACGAACCCAGGCCTTCCTCGAAAGGGTGCTGTAGAAGCGGCTGGTCACGCGGAGGCGGCCTTGCCGCGGCAAGCGTGGAGAAGCCGCCGGTCGACTGCGGGTGACGCAATGTCCGCCCCTGCCCGTCCGCGTCTTCAACACCTCCAGTTCGACGTCGAACTGACCGTCACCGTCGTCAGCGCACCCCTCATCGCATCGTCCTCCACACCACCGTCGACGGCATCCCCACCCTCTTCGCCCCGCTAAGGACCCGACATGAAGACAATTCCCTACTGGATAGAAACCGCCGGGGCGTTTCCCGACCGATCCGGCAAGCCGCTGACCGAGGACACCGACGTGGTGGTCATCGGCGCCGGCCTGACGGGTCTGTCCACGGCTCTGCACTCCGCACGCAAAGGTGCCCGCGTCACCCTCGTCGAGAAGGGCCAGATCGGCTCCGGAGCCTCCGCCCGCAACGGCGGGATGGCCAACCTGGGCTTCACCGTCGGCGTGGGCCAGGCCATTCGCCGCTACGGACTCGAACGGGCCCGCGAGATCTACAACTCCTACGGCGAGGCCGTGGACACCGTCGAACGGCTCGTGAACGAGGAGTCCATCGACTGCCAGTTCCGCCGCGTCGGCCGCCTGGGCGTCGCCTCCCGCCCCGCCCACTTCGAGAGCAAGAAGGCCCAACAGCGAGCCCTGGCCAAGCACTTCGGACACGAGACCACTCTGATCGGCAAGGCCGAGCTGCGTTCCGAGATCGGATCCGACACGTACCACGGCGGTCTGCTCGACCCGCTCAGCGCGGCTTTGCACGTCGGTCGATTCGTGCGCGGCATGGCCGAGGCGTGCGAGCGCACCGGTGTCGAGATCCACGAACGCAACGCGGCCATCGGCGTACGGCGTACCGCCGCCGGACGGTTCGAGGTCAGCACCGAGCGCGGCGTGATCCGCGCCGGGCAGGTCATGATGGCCACCGACGCCTACACCGACCGGAACTTCCCCTGGCTGCGCCGCCAGCAGGTCTGCGTGGGCAGTTTCATCATCGTCACCGAGCCGCTCGGCGAGGAACTCGCCCGGGACATCATCCCCAAGGCCCGCCTCATCGTCGACTCCAACAAGGTCTGCCACTACTTCCGGCTCACCCCGGACAACCGGCTGCTGTTCGGCGGCCGCGCCCGCTTCGCGCCGTCCGACCCCACCTCGGACAAGAAGAGCGGGGCCGTCCTGTTCCGTGAGATGTGCGGGATCTTCCCCCAGCTCTCCCGCACGAAGATCGAGTACGTGTGGGGCGGCTCCGTCGGCTTCGCCATGGACCGCATCGTGCACGCCGGGCAGACCGAGGACGGCGTCTACTACTCCATGGGATACGCCGGCCACGGCGTGCAGATGGCCACCCACATGGGGCAGGTCATGGCCGAGGTGATGGACGGCCACCCCGAGGTCAGCCCCGTCCGCGACATCGCCCCGCCTCGCATCCCCCTCTACAACGGCACCGCCTGGTTCCTGCCCTTCGCGGGCGCCTACTACAAGACGCTCGACCGCATCCGCTGACCGGTCGGCAGCCTCTCTACACCTACAAGGAGATCCCACGATGTCTGTCGTCCGTGATGTGCCCAAGCAGCTGTTCATCGGCGGAGATTGGCAGGACGCGGAGTCCGGCCGGACCCTGTCCGTCGACAACCCGGCCACTGGCGAGGAACTGTGCCAGGTCGCCGACGCCAAACCCGGCGACGGCCGACGTGCCGTCGAGGCGGCGGTCGCCGCGCAGGCCGCCTGGGCCGCCACCCCGCCGCGCGTGCGCAGCGAGATCCTGCGCCGCGCCTACGACCTCATCATCGCGCGCACCGAGGAGCTCGCGTTGCTGATGACCTTGGAGATGGGCAAGCCGCTGGCCGAAGCGCGTGCCGAGGTCGCCTACGGCGCCGAGTTCTTCCGCTGGTTCTCCGAGGAAGCCGTGCGTATCGACGGCGGCATGATGACCGCCCCCGACGGCAGGAACCGACTGCTGGTCACCCGTCAGCCCGTCGGACCCTGTCTGCTCATCACTCCGTGGAACTTCCCCCTGGCCATGGGCACCCGCAAGATCGGCCCCGCCATTGCCGCCGGCTGCACCATCGTCCTCAAACCCGCACCCCAGACGCCCCTGACCAGCCTTGTCCTGGCGCAGATCCTCACCGAGGCGGGACTGCCTGCCGGTGTGCTGAACGTCGTCACCACCTCCGACGCAGCCGGCGTCGTCGAACCATTGCTGCGCGGCGGGCAGATCCGCAAGCTGTCCTTCACCGGCTCCACCCAGGTCGGCCGGATCCTACTGGCCCAGTGCGCCGACACGGTCATCCGCACCTCCATGGAACTGGGCGGCAACGCCCCGCTCCTCGTCTTCGACGACGCCGACCTCGACGTAGCCGTCGAAGGCACCATGGTCGCCAAGATGCGCAACATGGGCGAGTCCTGCTGCGCAGCCAACCGCATCTTCGTCCACACCTCCGTCGCCGAGGAGTTCGCCTCCCGCCTCGCCACCCGCATGGCCGCCCTCACCGTCGGGCCCGGCACCGAACCCGGCACCGATGTCGGCCCCCTCATCGACGTCGTCGGCCGCAGCAAGGCACACGACCTGGTGCGGGACGCGGTCAAGCGCGGTGCCACCGTCCTGACCGGCGGCGAACTCCCCGAGGGCCCCGGCTGCTTCTATCCGCCCACCGTCCTCACCGGTATAGCCCCCGACTCCGCGATCATCGACTCCGAGATCTTCGGCCCGGTCGCCGCGATCCGTAGCTTCGAGACCGAGGACGAGGCCGTCGCCGCCGCCAACGACACCGAATTCGGCCTGGCCGCCTACCTGTTCACACAGAACCTCGACCGTGCCCTGCGGGTCGCCGAACGCCTCGAAAGCGGCATGATCGGCATCAACACCGGACTGGTCTCCAACCCCGCCGCGCCCTTCGGCGGCGTCAAGCAGTCCGGCCTGGGCCGCGAAGGCGGACGCGTCGGCATCGACGAGTTCCTGGAGTACAAGTACCTGGCCGTCCCCGTCGGAGCCTGACATGCGCGACCGACTCGTCGTCCTCTACCGCGGCAACCGGCCCCCCGCCACCGCACTCATCGAACGCCTCGCGGACACCGTCTACGCCACCGAGGAGGAGCTGCCCTACCTCCTGCCCGGCGCCGACGTCCTCCTGGCCTGGGTGAACATCACCCCGGCCATCCGCGAGGCATGGCCCGACGATCCGCACAAGGCGCCCCGCTGGGTGCACGCGTCCTCCGCAGGCGTGGACTCCTTCCTCTTCCCCGCCCTGGTGGACGATCCGCAGGTCGTCCTGACCAACGCCCGCGGGGTCTACGAGCAGCCGACCGCCGAGTACGTCCTGGGCCTGATCCTCTCCCTCGCCAAGGACTTCCCCGGCACATGGGAGCACCAGCGGCGCCGCGAGTGGCGTCCGCGCCCCAGCGACAGCATCACCGGACGCACCGTGCTGGTCTGGGGAACGGGGCCGATCGGCCGGGCCATCGCCAGGCTGTTGCGCGCCGTCGGGATGCGGGTGAGCGGAGCCGGCCGCGCGCCCCGCACGGACGACCCCGACTTCGGCACGGTCCACGATGCGGCGACCCTGCGCTCCGCCCTGACGGAAGCGGACTACGTCGTCCTGGCCGCTCCCCTCACCCAGGGCACCCGGGGAATGGTCGACGCCCCCGTGCTGGCGGCCATGAAGCCGGGGGCCCGGCTGATCAATGTAGGCCGGGGCGGACTAGTCGACGAAGAGGCGCTGGTCGACCACCTCGCCGCCGGACGGCTCGCCGGCGCAGCCCTGGACGTGTTCGCCCAGGAACCCCTGCCGGCCGAATCACCTCTGTGGAACCTGCCCGGCGTGATGATCTCCCCGCACACGGCGGGCGAGACCACAGACGAGCGCGAGGCGCTCATCGAGGTGTTCCTCGACAACTTCGCCCGCCACCTCGAAGGCCGGCCGCTGCGCAACGTGGTGGACAAGCGACGCGGATACGTGGTCGACGACACGCGCTCCGCCTGAAGACGAGTTGCACGCGCACCGGCCGGTGACTCCTACCGGCCGGTGCGTGCGATTCGCCTTTCCCGCAAAATGGCCTTGCGGACGCGGAATATGGCCCTGTTTTCCGGCTCCGACCCCGTCGGTCTCCAGCTCGTCCAGGAAGCCTTCCACCATGATTGGCGCGACAGTTCAGCTTCCTCGACCCAAGACGGGGGACGCTGTGCACATTGATGGAGCTGTCGACACGCCAACCCATGGAAGACTCGCTCATCCTCCGCTGCCGCGGCCGCCACTGCTTCGCGGATTCCGCGACCGTCCGCTGACCGAGTTCCCGGCGCGCCTCTGCAACAGACCGTGCCGTCGTCTTTTCTCCACGACGGAGTTCCATGACACGCCCACTCCGCTGCCCACCCGGGCGAACCTGCTGACGCCTGCTTCAGCGGCCTTGGCTGAGCGGGTGGTTGAACCCCTGGGCGGAGATGAGGGTGGCCGCTTCCGCGAGCTCGGTGGCGAAGCGCTCCACGGCCTCGTAGGGGAAGCGGTGGCTGGGCCCGCTGAGCGAGAGCGAGGCGATGACCTTGCCGGAGCGGCTGACCACCGGGACGGCAACCGCGGTCAGGCCCTCGTCCCACTCGCTGCTGCTGACCGCGTAGCCGCGGTGCGCCGCCTCCTCTGCCCAGGCGTGCAGCCGGTCGGCGTGCGTGTCGCCGTGAGGAGATGACGCGGCGATGCGCCGCAGCAGGCTCTGGGAGGCGTCGCGCAGCAGGACCTTGGACGAGGCTCCGGCCCACAGCGGCTGCTCGTCGCCGACGTCGACGACGTGGCGCAGCGGGTGCGGGCTCTCCTCGTGGGCAACGCAGATGCGGCTGACATCGCGGGCGACGAAGATGTTGACCGTCTCGCCCAGCCGGTCGGCGAGGTCGCGCATGACCTTGCGGGTCTCGCGCGGTACCTCCCACTGGCTTCGGGCAAGGTAGGCCCAGCGCCACAGTCCGGGGCCCGCGGTGTAGCCGAGTGGGTGCGACCAGAGCAGGCCGCTCTCCTCCAGGGTCTGGATCAGGCGCAGGGCGGTCGTCTTGGCCAGCCCGGTCGCCTCGGTGATCTCGCGCAGGGTGATGACGGGACGTTCCTCGCTGAGCAGTTCGAGGATGTCCAGGGCGCGCCGTACGCTGCGGACGCCACTCGCCCCATTGCGCTCTCTGCCCGCCTCGGCCTGTCCGTCCCTGTCGTCCACGCGGATCCCTCCCCGGTTTGTTCGTCGTCGCACGGCACCTGTCGTGTCCGTGGCTGCGCTGAACTCTGACGCTAGTCCACCAGGCGGACCATTGGAACCGCAATGGCTGAGAAATCTCGGCGTAACCCTTGTAGCCGGAAGGCTCGCATCATATGTTTCCGCTACTTGGTTCAGTCGGTCCACGCAATGGACCTCGTTCTTGAGGGTCGCCGTCTCGCACCGCTGTGGCGATGGCCCGGTTGCCGCTGACGGCCCGCTCCACACCCACCGAGCGTCCGCCGTCACCAGGCGTCTGTCCCCACCGCAGCCATCCGTGTCCCCGTCCCCGGCGGCATCGCGCACCGCTCGCGCGCCCCGCCGGGGCGGGGAGTCGCAGCATCCAAGGGAGTATGTGAGATGAGCAGTGCGCAGCAGTCGGCCGCGCCCGGCGGAGCCGGAGGCTCCGGTGTCGCGAAGAGAGCAGCGATCGCGAGCTTCATGGGAGCTGTCGTCGACTGGTACGACTTCTTCCTTTACGGCATCGTCGCGGGCCTCCTCTTCCCCGACCTGTTCTTCCCCGGTTCCTCCCCGGCCGTGGGCACCCTGGCGGCCTGGGCCACCTTCGGCGTCGGCTTCCTCTTCCGTCCGCTGGGCGGCATCGTCTTCGGCCACTTCGGAGACCGGCTCGGCCGCAAGCGGATGCTGGTCCTCACCATGCTGATCATGGGTACGGCCAGCACCCTGATCGGCGTCCTGCCCACCTACGCGCAGGCCGGGGTCTGGGCGCCCGCGCTGCTCGTGCTGCTGCGCGCCACGCAGGGCTTCGCGGTCGGCGGCGAGTGGGGCGGCGCCGCGCTCATGGCGGTGGAGAACGCGCCCCGCAAGTGGCGCTCCCTCTACAGCAGCGGAGTCCAGGTCGGCGCGTCCGTCGGCCTGCTGCTCGCCACCCTGATCACCAAGGTCATGTCGGGCACTGTCCCGGACGCCGCCTTCCGCTCTTGGGGCTGGCGGGTGCCCTTCCTGGTCAGTGCCGCCCTGGTGATCGTCGGACTGATCGTCCGGGCGAGGGTCGAGGAGTCCGAGGTCTTCATCCGCCAGGTCGCGGCGAAGGCCGAGGACGCGCGGCCCCGCGTGCCCCTGATCGCCGCGGTGAAGTCCAACCCCAAGGGGTTCTTCGCGATCATCGGGCTGCGTCTCGTGGAACTGTTCACCTTCTACGGCGTGACTACCTTCGGTCTCGCCTACGGCACCGGCGAACTCGGCCTGAACCGGGACAGTCTGCTCAACGTCAACCTGGCCGTCGGCGGTCTGGCCGTCCTCACCATCCCGGCCTTCGCCTACCTCGCCGACCGTTTCGGCCGCCGCCGGGTGTACTGCTGGGGCGCGCTGATCGGCGCGGTGAGCGTGCTGCCGTACTTCTGGGCGATGGAGTCCGGCTCGATCGTGCTGATCATCCCCTGCGCGGTCCTGCTCGTGAACGGCGCGCACGACATGGCCGTGTCCGTCCAGCAGTCCCTGTTCACCGACATGTTCGGCCCCGAGTACCGCTACAGCGGCGCCGGCGTCGGCTACCAGCTCGCCAGCGCGATCGGGGGCGGTTTCACCCCGCTCATCGCCGCCTCTCTGGTCATCTGGGCGGGTGGCAGCTGGACGCTGGTCGCCGCCTACATGGCGCTGGGCTGCGCGGTCTCCTTCCTCGTCGCGCTGCGCATGCGGGGCGACGACGTGACGGCCGGTGCGCCGGACGGCGTACGGGACCACGCGGCGGCGGACGCGACCGCCTGACCGTCGAAGGTGCCCCCAACTCTTGTTGGGGGCACCTTTCGCGCCGTACGCTGACCGCACAGTGGAATTTATGAACCGTCTAGTGGACCGCTTGGAGTTCTGGTGAAAGCAGCTGTCCTCACCGCACCGGGCCGGATGGAGATCGTCTACGACCAGCCGGAGCCCCACTGCGGGCCGTACGACGTCGTCGTGGACATGGACGGTGTCGGGCTGTGCGGTACCGACCTCGCCGTCTTCCACGGCAGGCGGCGGCCGCCCGCGATGCCATGGGTCATGGGCCACGAGGGCTTCGGCAGGATCGCCGCCGTGGGCACCGAGGTGCGGGACCGTCAGGTGGGCCAGAGCGTGGTCATCGAACCCAACTACGCCTGTCTGAAGTGCGCCGACTGCCTCACCGGCCTGACCTCGGCCTGCCCGCACCGGGCCATCGTCGGACTGAACACCCCGGGCGTCCTCGCCGAACGCGTGGCCCTGCCCGCGCACTTCTCCCACCCCGTCCCCGACGGTCTGACCGGCGCCGACCTCGCCGCGACCGAGCCGTACACGGTGGCACGGGCCGCCGTACGGCGCAGCGGCGTCACGGCAGCGGACCGCTGCCTGGTCGTCGGCGCCGGCGCCCAGGGGCTGCTGGTCTGCCTGATCCTGTCCCGCCTGGGCATCGAGCCGGTCGTCACCGAACCGCATCCGCAACGGCTCGCCCGCGCCGAGCGGTTGGGCGCGACACCCGACGACGGCCGCACCGGGTTCACCTATGTCTTCGAGACCTCCGGCCACGGACCCGCGCTGGGCTCGGCCGTGGAGCGCGCCGCCCCCGGTGCCACCGTTGTCCTGATCGGCCTCAATGCCCAGCAGCTGCCGCTGACCACCGACGACGTGGTCCGCCGGCAGCTGGCGATCCGGGGGTCGATGATCTACGACCACCCCGGCGACTTCACCACCGCGATCGCCGAGCTGTCCGTGGCCCGCCCCGGAGCCGTCGTCGAGGCGTGCTTCCCTCTCGACGAGGCCCAGCAGGCGTTCGCCGGCGCCGCCGAACGCGCCGGGAAGACGTGGATCACGATCGGGGGCGACCATGATGCGTAAGTCCATCGCGACCGTCTGCCTGAGCGGTTCGCTGACCGAGAAGCTGACCGCGGCCGCCCGCGCGGGCTTCGACGGCGTCGAGATCTTCGAGAACGACCTGCTGGCGAGCCCGCTCAGCCCCGAGGAGGTCCGCGCCCGCACCGCGGACCTGGGACTGGGTATCGACCTCTACCAGCCGATGCGGGACGTGGAGGCCGTTCCCGAGGAGGACTTCGTACGGAACCTGCGCCGCGCGGAGCGCAAGTTCGACGTGATGCGCAGGCTCGGGACCGAATCGCTCCTGGTGTGCTCCAACGTCTCCCCGCGTGCTCTGGACGACGACACCCTGGCGGCCGAGCAGCTTGGCCGACTGGCCGATCTGGCCCAGGAGTTCGGCGTCCGGGTCGCCTACGAGGCGCTCGCCTGGGGACGGCACGTCAGCACGTACGACCACGCCTGGCGCATCGTCGAACAGGCGGACCACCCCTCGCTCGGTGTCTGCCTGGACAGCTTCCACATCCTCTCCCGCTGCTCGGAACCGAAGGATCTCGAAGGCGTCGAGGACATCCCCGGCGAGAAGATCTTCTTCCTCCAGCTCGCCGACGCCCCGCTGATGGCCATGGACGTTTTGCAGTGGAGCCGCCACTACCGCTGCTTCCCCGGTCAGGGCGGCCTCGACGTGACCTCCCTCGTCCGCCATGTCGTGAACGCCGGGTACCGCGGCCCGCTCTCGCTGGAGGTCTTCAACGACGTGTTCCGCCAGGCGGACGCGGGCAGCACCGCCGTCGACGCGCTGCGCTCGCTGATCGCCCTGGAGGAGAGCGCGGGCATTGCCCCCCTCCCCGCCCCCGTCGTCCCGTCCGGCGTCGCCTTCGCCGAACTGTCCACCGCCGACCCGCAACCGGTGACCGAACTGCTGGCCGGGCTGGGCTTCCGACGGACCGGACGGCACACCGGAAAGCCGGTGGAGCTGTGGGAACAGGGCGACGCCCGCATCCTCCTGAACCACGGCACCAGTGCCCCCCACTCTCGGCTTCGCTCGAGCGGGGGCACCCCCATCGACGGCACGGCGCTGGCCGCCATCGGCCTTGAGACCCCCGACCCCCGCTCCGCCGCCGACCGCGCCGAGTCCCTGCTCGCCCCGGTGCTGCCCCGCCGCCGCGGCGAAGCGGACATCTCCCTGGACGCCGTCGCCGCCCCCGACGGAACCGAACTGTTCTTCTGCGCCACCCGGCGTCCCGAACACCCCGACTGGACAAGCCATTTCACTCCCACCGTCGGCTCGGCGGACGGCATCGTCACCCGCGTCGATCACGTGGCCCTGACCCAGCCCTGGCACCACTTCGACGAGGCAGTCCTCTTCCACCGCACCGTCCTCGGGCTGCGCCCGCACGAGAGCGTCGACCTCGCCGACCCCTACGGCCTCTTCCGCAGCCGCGCCCTGTCCGACGAGACCGGCGCCTTCCGTCTCGTCCTCAATTTGGCCCCCAGCCCGGCGGCGGAGACGCGGACCAGGGCCCAGCACATCGCCCTCGCCACCGACGACATCACCTCCGCCGTACGCCGCATCCGGGCCGCCGGAGCGGAACTGCT
This sequence comes from Streptomyces sp. NPDC001492, assembly GCF_053597275.1. NCBI lineage: Bacteria > Bacillati > Actinomycetota > Actinomycetes > Kitasatosporales > Streptomycetaceae > Streptomyces > Streptomyces sp. NPDC001492. The sequence continues at coordinate 390,313 of NZ_JBSFHW010000002.1, forward strand.
GGCGATCTCCGCCAACTACTACGACGATCTCGATGCCCGCTACGTGTTCGCCCCCGGTGAGCTGGACATGTACCGGGAACTCGGCATCCTCTACGACCGCGACGAACACGGAGGCGAGTTCCGGCACTGCTACACGGCCACCGTGGGCCGCGTCTTCTTCGAGATCGTCCAGCGCACCGGCGGGTACCGCGGTTACGGCGCCGCCAACGCCCCCGTACGTCTGGCTGCACAGCGCCGATGACCGTGGCCTGCTGGGACACCTCCCTCATACGATCCGCAGCAGGCATGAACGCGATCCGAGACGTACGACCGACGACCTGAGAGTCGCGCTGCGTGCGGTTCGGGCGGCGAGCAGATCCTTGCTGCACGTGGGTCAGCCGTGAAGGTGCGGCTGCCGGCCTGGGGACGCCCACCTCCGGTCTCATCGAATACGACGGCACAGCGCTTGCCGTCGGCCGTGCCCACGGCCGGGAGCGCAGGACGCGGGCCCGCGAGGTCCGGATGGCCTTCCAGGACCCCTACACCTCCCTCGACCCGCAGCTCCTCCAGCAGGTCCGCCTCGACCAGCGTCACCGCGCCGGGACCGGCCAACCGCCGATCGCCGCAGACCAGTACGCCGGGATCGGCCAGACTGCGCCCCGCCTCTCCCAACCCCTCCGTCAGCCGGCCTCCCCTGGAGGGCTCGATCGCCGTCACCGGTTCGCTGGTGCAGTGGATGCGCGACCAGATGGGTCTGATCTCCACCGCCGCCGAGATCGTTCGTAGCGTTGCGGAACCCGAAGGCGGCGCGGGCGACGAGCTTGATCACGCGGTGGATGCCCTCGCCTTTGACGTTGCTGTGTCCGGTGTCGATGAACGCGGCGATCTCGGGAGTCGTGCCAAGCACCATGAACAAGGACCACGGTGTCCGCGTTACTGACTTCAGCTCCTCGGGGTGAGTCTTCACGAAGTCCCTGATGGGTATGGGCGGGTGGCTGTACCTCGTGGTGTGTGAGGTATGCGGACGGGGGCGGCCTGACTCCTGCGGGACGTCGGCGCCGGGAGACGGTACGGATGCAGGCGGCCGAGCTGTTCGAGCAGAAGGTCAAGCCGCCGGAAGTCGCACGACGGCTGCGGGTGAGCGTGAAGTCGGCCCACCAGTGGCACCAGTTGTGGCGGGAGGGCGGTGCACAGGCTCTGGCCTCCCGCGGCCCGAACGGGTCGCGGTGCCGCCTGCGACGTCCGCGAGCGACGGGAACAACAGCTCCTTCAACCAGAGCAGTGCCTCTTCCACGGCCCCGAACTGTCAGCCCAATCGTCCTGCCCACGGATTGTTTTCGGGCGACTTCGCGTACGGCTCGAAGGAGCCTGACCGTCACTCACAGTGGCCGCGCCACAGAAGTTGAGCCAGAGCCCCGCTGTGTTCGAACTGTTCACGAGCGCCGGCAGCGCCGGTTGCCGGCGCTCAGTGACGGTAGGCGGCTGTCGCGATCTCGATGAAGGACCGGATCAGAGGGTTGGCGTCACCTTCGTTCCACACCGCCACCACGCGGCTCGGCACCATGTCGATCAGCGGTACGACCGCCAACTCCGCGGGCAGGTCGTGCCCGAGTGGGGCCAGGCCGACCGTGCTGTTCCACAGCACGGCGTGCAGGCATTCCTGGACGGCGCGCACCACCGGGCCCTCGCGTGGCGTGCCGCCGTTCCAGTACGACTGCCAGAGGGGGTCGGTGCCCTGCGGGAACTGGAACCAGCGGCGGTCGCTCAGCTCGGCCAGCCGCAGCCGGTCGTGGCGAGCCAGCGGATCGTCGGCGCGCAGGACCACGCCGACCGGATCGGTTCGCAGCGTACGCACCGTCAGGGCGGTCTCGTCGAACGGCGCTCGGGTCAGGGCGACGTCGACCAGTCCGGCGCGCAGCCCGCACGTCGGGTCGGTCAGATCGGTGTCGCGGATGCGGATGTCGATGCCGGGGTGGGTACGGCGGTAGGCGGCGGCCAGCCTGGCCACTCCCGGGTCGGTGCCGTCGCCCAGGATGCCGACGGTGATGGCCGCGGCGCCGGCTGCCGCGCTCACGCGTGCACGGACGCGGTCGGCGTGGTCGAGCAGGGCCCGCGCCTCGTCGAGCAGCACCGTGCCCACCGGAGTGAGCGTGACGCCGGTGGGTGAGCGGGCGAACAGCAGGGCCCCGGCATCGGCCTCCAACTGCTTGATCGCCCGGCTCAGCGGCGGCTGACTCATGTGCAGGCGGGTAGCAGCCCGGCCGAAGTGGAGTTCCTCGGCGACGGTCACGAAATAGCGCAAGGTCCGTAGCTCCACACTGCAACGATACCCACGAGGTATCGGCGCTACGGGATGGGTCTTGGACACTGGCAGGCCTCCGGCGGTGCACTGGTGAGCATGACCGAAGAAGCAGCGGCCAACGCGCCGCAGGCCGACCCCGCCGTTTCGGTGGTGGGTCCCGGCGACGGCGAGACGATCGTTCTGGGCACCACGCGCATGCGCGTCCTGGAGGACGGCAGCCACACCGGGCACCGCCTCGCGATCGCCGAGTCCGTCCTCGCCCCGCACACCCAGGGACCGCCCCAGCACCGCCACGCCCGGCACGACGAGGGCTTCTACATCCTCTCCGGCACCGTGCGGTTCACCGTCGGGCACGAGAACTACGACGCCGCCGCGGGCACGCTCGTGATGGTCCCGCCCGGTACCCCGCACACCTTCGCCAACCTGACCGACCAACCCGCCGTCATGCTCAGCACCTTCACCCCCGACCTGTACGTGCAGTACTTCCGAGACCTCCAGGAGGTCTTCGCCGGCGGTCGGCCGCCGACGCCACAGGCCAACATCGACGCGATGAGCCGCTACGCGACCGAACCTGCCGCCGACCTCGCCTGAAGCAGTCGACGATTTGTGTGAACCGCTGACCCATGAACGGGAACCATGAACATCGCCTACTGGATCGTCGCGGGACTGCTCGCCGTCTTCTACGTCTACGCGGGCACACTGAAGGTGATCCACAGCCCCGATCAGCTCCGACCGATGATGGCCTGGGTCGACCGCCTACCCTTGCCCGCCCTCAGGGCACTGGGGACGGTCGAAATCCTCGGCGCGGCCGGCTTGATCCTGCCACCGCTGACGGGCATCGCGCCCCCGCTGGCGCCAGCCGCGGCCAGCGGCTTCGTCCTCCTCCAGGCCGGTGCGATCGCCGTCCACCTGACCGGCGAAGACCGCCGGATCGCACTCAACGTCGGCCTCGCCACCACCGCGGCGGTGACCATCTGGCTGGCCACCAGGCTGTGACGGAGTACAGCCCTCGACCGAGGGAAGCACCTGCAGGGACAGCCGCCACACGGCCGCTGCCATTTCTCCCGAACATCGAACACGGCGCCGTCCACGCGCTGCTCGGTGCGGCGTACGTCTGCTGTCGCAACTCGTGAACAAAGCCAGAGAACCGGTAGCCCTTGCCGCGCGGCAGGTCGTCCAGAGGCCGTGCGCGCCGGGCCTCGTATCTGAGGAGTGCCAGAGCGGGTTTGAGGCTCTCGCGCGGACTGATGTTGATACGGTCCTTCGTCGCGGCGAGCGTGCTCCACAACTTCATGGCCGCGGCGGCCCGTTCGGCCTCCTTCTCCGAGAGTCCTGCACAGTCCGGCACCAGCTCTGCGACCTTCTGCGACGCCGCAGAAACCGTCTGCCCTTCCGGCATGCGCCCCCCTTGCATCCGGCCCTGGGACCGGACCGCTCCCTCGCAAAGCAGGCATTCGTGGGCGCCTGACGGACACGGACAGGACGGACTCGACCGGAGACGGGGCCGGGTCACCGCTCAGTCACTGGACGCTCCGTCCGGCCAGGCGTCATCGACGAGCCGCTCCAGCCAGCCGCGGAGCGTGCCCGCTGCGACGGCTGTTTCGTGGTCGCGGCCAAGCTCCTGCACCAGCAGGTTCTCCGCGTCTTCCGCGATGGCCAAAGCCGCGTCGAACTGCCCGTCCAGCTGGTCCATCGCCGCCGTGGCGTGGGCCAGCCAGCACTGGACGACCAGGGCCCTCACCCACTCGTCACCCTCCAGGGGATCCGGGGCCGACGTCTCGTGCACCGCACAGGCCAGCTGGAAGGTCTCCACACGAAGGTCCATGTCGTGGGCGTCGAGCCGGACGCCGCCCGCTGTGAGCCCCGCGGGAAGGGCCTCCACGGGGCTGGCGGCAGGCGGGGCGGCGCTCCCGGTGGGCGGCATGGCACGCTGCCGGGCGATCAGGCAGTGCCGCAAAGTGCGGCGGGTGTCCGGATGGCCCGGCCCCTGGTGGCGGACACGCGCCCAGTAGATCCCGGTCAACCGATCGGCCACCGTCGACGAGCCCGAGAGGCCCGGTGCCTGCGTCCCGTCCGTGGTGAGGAGGTTCTCCAGCGCGTCCAGTGTTTCGGGATGGTCGGGGCCGAGCACCTCTTCGCGCAGTCGATGTGCCTGCCGGAACCAGTCGCGGGCGTCGGCACGACCCAGCGCGAGGGCGGTCACACCCATGTTGTTCAGCGCGTCGGCGTACTGCGGGTGCCGGCTGCCGACGGAACGGCGCGTGCGTTCCAACGCGGTGGTCCGCAACCGTTCCGCGAGCCGGTGCAGGCCCTGCCGGGACGCGGCCACGGCGATGTTGCTCAGGGCCTGGACGGTTTCAGGGTGCTGGACACCGTGATCCCGGCAGCGGATGCGGTGGACCTCCGCGAAGACCCGGCGCGCCTGTGTGTAGTCCTCCAGGTCCAGGTGGGCCACACCAAGGTTGTTCAAGGCGGTCACGGTGTCCGGGTGCCGCGCGCCCAGCGCCCGGGCCAGTCCCTGGTGGGCCAGTTGCTTGCACGCCCGGCTCTGTTCGAGGTCGCCGCACAGTCCGTGGGCGATACCCAGGCCGGTGAGGGCGATCAGCGTGGTGACGTCGTCGTCGCCGAGGCTGCCACGACAGGCGTCGTAGAGGTCGCGGTAGGCGTCGAGGGCCAGAAACGTATGTCCTGACGCGATGTGCGCACGGCCCGCCTCGTTGAGAAGGTGCCACTCGGCCTCCTCCGTCAGAGCAGCGGTGACGGCACGCACATGGGGCAGTGCCTCCTCGGTGCCGGTCGGCGAGGCCGTGTCCCGCGCGTGCTCCAGACGCGCGGTCAGCACCTCGACCGCTGCCTCGCGCAGTTGTTGGCGGGCCCCGTCGTCGAGGTCCGCGCCGGTGACCGCACGGCTGACGAGCGCGTGGACGCTCCACGCTTCGTCTCCGGCCTCGCGGGCCAGCGCGAGTTCGCGTGCCCTGCGCAGGGCCTCGGCCACCCGGTGCGCCGCTGCGGCCTCGCCACACCGCTCGGCCCTGGCGACGATCTGCGCCAGCAACCGCTCGGACACGGGCGCCGGGGCCAGTAGCGCGGCCAGCCGCAGGACCGTACGGCCGTCCGGCCCCAGTCTGTCCGCTCCGCGCAGAAGGGTGGCCGCGATACTGAGGGTGTGGTCGGTCGGCAGCGTCAAGCCCAGCCGGGGTGCCAGTTCCAGGGCGTCCGGGCCCGGTGTCCCAAGGGCCTTCTGCAGCCCTGTGAAGCCGCCCATCCCGGGCAGGGCCACCAGCTGGGCGGCGACCGCCAGGGCCAGCGGGTGGTGGCCGAGGTCCGACGCCAGTCGCTTCGCGGACTGTCGTTCCCGGCCCGGTGTGATCGGCCTGCGGGCCGAGAGGACGGCAGCGGCGTCGAGCGCGTCGAGTTCGCGCAGTTCCACGGACGCGCCCTGCTCACCGGGGCTCCGGTACCGGGAGGTCACCAGCGTCCTGCCCAGGGCGGTGGGAGCCACCAGAGACCGGAACGTCTCCGTGTCGACGCCCCTGGGCAGATCGTCGAGGATCCACAGATACGGCAGCCCCCGCCCAGCGAGATACCTTCCCAGTGCTGCCGACGCCGCCTCGGACGGCTCCCCCTGTCCGACGAGCTTGAGCCGGACGGCGATCCGGGCCATCTGTTCGTCGACCAGGGCGCGGACGCGCGCCGGGTCACCCCCGCTGTCGCCGTGGCTGCCCAGGCCGCTCAGGCGGACCACACCGCCCGGGTGGTCGGCGGCGAACAGCCGTGCATACTCCTCGGCCAGCATGGTCTTGCCTATGCCACCAGGGCCTACGACGGAGACGACCGGCGGCGTCGCGCTGCCCGCGCCGTCGTCCCCGTCCAGCGCGTCACGGACGGCCCAGAGTTCGCGAAGGCGGCCGGTGAAGTCGGCCGTACCGACGGCCGGGTGCGGGTACCAGTCGGGCTCCGGCGGAGGCGGGGCGTCCCCGAACCGTCGGCTGTCGAACTCGCCGACGACTGCGGCCACGGAGTCGGCCGCCTCGGCCGGCGCCGCGGACGTGGCCGGCAGCCGCAGGCACTTCAGCCGGGACGAGAGCACCTGCGAGAACTCCATTCCCCGGACCACCGCCATGACCCGCCGGGTCCCGCCGGACAGCAGGTGAGAACGGGTCAGGGCCGTGTACAGCTCCCAGCGACAGTACTGGCTCTCGGGGAAACTCGGCGTGTACAAAGCCACCAGCGTCCGTGACCCGTCGAGGGCGGCGCGGATGGTCACGGGGATGTCGTCGTAGTCCCGCATCCCCGTGACGTCACGGAACACCGACAGCCCTCGCTCCTCCAGCAGGGCCTGCATGCGCTCGGCGAGTTCGATGTCCTCCCACGCGTAGCTCAGGAAGACGTCGTAGCGTGGTGCCGGGTCGTACATGGCCCTCCCATCCGGTCCGCAACGGTCATCGTTCCACGGCAGGCCGAGCCGTGGCGGGCCCTTCGGTATCCGGTTCCAACGTGGTGGGAAGCGCCGCGACGGCCCGGTCCAGATTCCGCCGCGCTCGGTCCTCCTCGTAGCGGCTGCCCGCCGCCCGGCTGAGGACGGCGGCGCGCCGCAGATGGGGGATTCCCGACACGGCGTCACCGCGGCGCAGATGGGCCTCGCCCAGGCAGTTCAGGGCCATGGCCGCATCGAGGCGCAGATCCAGGTCGACGAGGATCGCCAGAGCCGCCTGCAGATGGTCGATGGCGGCATCGTATCGGCGCAGCTCCGCCTCGGTCAGACCGATGCCTCGCAGGGTGATGGCGGCGTTGCGCCGCGATCCCGTCCGCGTGTAGTGGTCGAGGGCCGTCTCGAAGTGACGTAGGGCCTGGGTGTGTTCTCCGCGGTAGTAGTGGACCCAGGCTTGGTTGCCGAGGGCGTTGGCGGCTCCATGCGTGTCCTCGACCTGCTCAAACAGGCGCTGCGCGTGAATGTAATGCTGCGTGGCACCGTCCAGGTCGCCCGTCTCGATGAGGGCGAGCCCGAGATTGTTGGCGGTCAGCGCCTCGGCCTGGGGATCGGCCAGGCGGCGCGCGGCGTCCAGCGCCTCCCGGTGGCTGGCGATCCAGACGTCCCACTGCTTGGTGACGAAGAAGAAGTCCCGCAGGGCGTAGGCAAGCTGCCAGCAGCGGGCCTCCAACTGAGCGTGGGCGGTGGCTCGGACGAGTTCCGTGAGGTTGCTCTGCTCGGTGGTGAACCAGGCCAGCGCCCGCTCGTAGTTGTCGACGTCCGGCAGGCCGTCCACGGCGATGACGGGCGCGGGAGCGACGGGAATGCGGTAGCGATGCGGGGCCAGTTCGCGACTGGCGGTGTCGGCCAGCGCGACGTAGTGGTCGGCGGCCCTGGCGATCGCCGCCCTGCGTTCGGCGGCCGTCAGGGTCTGGCGTGCGGTCGCCGCGGCGAACGCGCGCAGCAGGTCGTGCATCTGGAAGCGCCCGGGCTGCGTGCGCATCACGAGATGGGCGTCGACCAGCTGCTCCAGCACACGCTCGGCCTCCCGGCGCCCGGTGCCGGCGAGGGTGGCCGCGACCGAGGCGTCGAAGTCGCTGCCGGGGTGGGTCCCGAGAGCCGAGAACATGCGCTGGGCCGGCGCCCGGAGTGCGTCGAACGAGACGGCGAAGGAGGCCATGACGCTGCGTTCCCCGTCGTCCAACTCGGACAGGCACTCGTACTCATCAGCCAGTCTGCGGGCCAGCTCCTCAACCGTGTGTGCTCCACCCGGCGCACAGCGGGTCGCGGCGATCCGGACGGCGAGTGGTAGTCCTCCGCACAGGTGCGCGATCCGTCCCAGGTCCCCCGGTCGAGACCGGCCGGCTTGCTGCGCTCCGATGCCGGTCACCTGGGTGAACAGCGCCGTCGCCTCATCCGGGGGCAGCGGGCCCAGCCGGATGCGGTGAGCCTCGTCCAAGGCGGGCAGACCGCTGCGACTGGTGACCAGGACGGGACAGCGCGGATTGCCGGGTAAGAGCGGCCGCACCTGGCGGGAGTCCGCGGCGTTGTCCAGCACGAGCAGCAGGTGCCGGTCCATGAGGGCCGACCGGTACTGCTCCGTCCGGTCGTCGGGGTGGTGCGCGATGGACTCCCCGGGGACGCCCAGCATGCGCAGCAACCGGTCGAGGGCGTCGGGCACCGTCACCGGGAGCACGCCCTCGGTGCAGCCGTGCAGGTCCAGGTAGAGGCAGCCGTCCGGGAAGGCGTCCCGGCCGCGGTGTGCGGCACTGATGGCCAGCGTGGTCTTGCCGACTCCCGCCATACCGCTGATCACGCAGAGTACCGCGGTCCCCGGTGGATGCGACCGCTGCGCCAGCAGGGCCTCCAGCGCCGCGAGTTCCCGGTGCCGCCCCACGAAGTACCGTGTCATCGGCGGCAGTCCGCCCAGCTGTCCGGCACCTCCCCGCAGGCCGGGGAGGGACTCCGCGCCCGGCGGAGCCGGTTCGGGTGCGCGCCCCAGGATGTCGTCGCACCGCCGGACGAACCCGGAGCTCGGAGCGGCAAGTCCCCGTTCAATCCTGCTGAGGTGCCCCTTGCTGTAGTTGGTGCGCTGGGCCAGCTGCGCGAGCGACAGCCCCGCGGCCAGCCGCCGTTGTCGCAGCCGCGGGCCGAATCCCTGGAACTCAGACACGGGGGGCACCTGCCTCTCTCGCGTGCGCCGAGCCGGCCGACGGGTTGCACAACGCGTCTCCTGCCCGGCCGGCGGTGCGTGCCTGGCCTGCGCGAACGGCGTGCTCGGGGTTGCCTGGGGTTGCGTCCGCCCCGCAACCCCTCTGCGGCCGGTCCCGCCGTGCTGGACAGTGGTGGTCCCGCCCGGTCGGACCGGGGACGGGCACCGAGGTAGGAGCGGAGATGACACGCAGCGCCCGAGGACGCTTCATCGTGCTGGTCGGGATCGACGGGAGCGGCAAGACGAGTCTCCTTTCCTCGCTCGGTACGCCCCGCCTGATCACCTCGAGCTGACGAGACCTGCGCAACCACGAACTGCCGTCCGTCATGGCACCCGATGCTCCCACCGCCATCAAGAACCGCCTCACCGCGGTGCCGCGCGCCATGTTCATCGGCGGACACATTGTCGCGCAGTACGAGTACCTCGTGCGCCCCCAACTCGCCCTCGGCAGGGACGTGCTGCTGGACTCCTACTGGTACAAGGTCGTGGCCAAGGAGCACATCCTGGGCCGGCTGCACCCCTCCCTGTCCGAGCTGTGCGAGCTGCTTCCCGTGCCCGACGCCGTCATCGTGCTCGACACGGACCCGGGCGTCGCCTTCACCCGCAAGCGCGGCAGGCCGGCCCCCTACGAGTACTTCCAGCAGCCCGTCGAGGAGGACTTCACGCGGTTCCAGAGCTGTCTGCGCGACCAGCTGGACGCCGCGCTGGCGGGGCACCCCCTCGTGCATCGGCTGGACGCCAACGGCGACTTCGCCTCCGTCCGTGCCTCCGTGGCGCATCTTGTCGACCGTGCCACCGCGACACCCCGCACAATGGAGCCGTTGTCATGAGCCGCCGGGCCGTGCACACGCTCACGCCACCGCACGCCTTCATCACGTGGCTGCTGGACACCTACTGCACGCTTCCCGTGGACGCGCGGCACCTCGCCGCGGCCGCCGCCGGGCTCCCCCAGCTTCGCGCCCACGCACCGCAGGTGCGGCACGTCCTCGGCGTCCACAAGGCGTTCGAACCCTTCAAGTACACGATCGATCGGCTGGTGGCGAGCGGCCCTGCCGAAAACCGGAGCGCCGCCGGGGAGACGGCGGGCTGGTTCACCGATGAGCTCGAGGAGCGGGCCAGCCATCTACGTCAGCTGGAGGCAGAGCTGTCATGGATCGCGTCGCAACCGGAGGCGGCGGACACGGGCCTCGCCGTCATCAAGGGCTTCAACAACGTCCGCTTCTACTCCGATCCGGCACCGCGCTGGAGCCGTGACCTGGACCTGTTCGTGCCCGACTGGGAAGCCGCCTACGCCCTGGTCACCGTACTGCGCCGACGGGGCTACGCATTCGACGAGCAGGAGTGCCCCTGGTTCAAGGCCGAGCGGCAGCGGGGGCGCGCCGAGTACGGGCAGGTGTTCCTCGTCCGTCGGCAGGGCGAGCGCTTCTCACGGGTGGACATCCACTTCGGCACCTACTCGGTGGGGTTCGGCGAGTATCTGCGCTGTCCGCTGACGGACTTCTACGAACCGGTCGCCCCAGGTGCCTCCTACCGGGGGCTCGATCCGACCGGCACCCTCCTGGTCATGTTCGCCCACGCCCTGTCCGACGGCTACGTGTCGGTCAAGGACGTCAACGACTCGGCTGCGATCGCGCTCACCCGGGGCGACGACGTCGACTTCGCGGTGCTGGCCCGGGAGATGCGCCGGCACGCGCTGCAGCCGCAAGCGCTGCTGCTGAGCCGGCACCTGGCCCGCCGGTACCGGAACGAGGACGTCGTGGCCTTTGCGGCGTCGCTCCGGCAGGCCGCCGGTGCCGGCCGGCGCTCCCTGCTGTGGCGCACGCACGACCGCAACTGGCACCGGCGCGCGGTGGTCAACGCCGACCACGCCTTCCGCGCGGCGCTGAGCCTGCGCCGAGGGCCCTGGCAGGCCCTGCGACGCGCGGTGCAGTGCCTGGTCTTCTACGACCGCCGGCTGTCCGTGCGGGTCGGTACCCGGTCCCCGGCCGAGCAGCTGCTGCTGCGTCTGATGGCCCGTACCGACGTCACCCGCTGGCGGCTGCGCCCGGACGCCTGCCCGACGGTGATCCACACGGCGCACCCGACCCTCGCCCGCGCCCTCACCGAGCGGGCCGCGGCGGACGGTCCCGCCGGGCTCCCTCCCGTGCTGCGGCCGGCCCCGGCGCGAGGAGTGCTGACGGGCGGCGACCCGGCCGAGGGACAGATCATGGTCATCGGTGGTGACGTCTTCGTCTGCTCCTGGGACCAGGTGATCGAGGAACGCGAGGCGGCCCTGACCGCTCGCGTCCTGCGCGGGGGAGGAAGCCCGTCCGATGACGCCTGAGCTGCTGTTCCGGCCCGTCGTCGACACCCGCCGCTTCTTCGACTGGGCCTCCACCTCGCCGGTCTCCGCGGCGTGCGCCGCCGCGATGGAGGACCACACGCGGGCGGCCTTGGCCCATCCCTCGCCGCCGGACTTCCTCACCGAGCACACCCGCGGGGTCGACTCGCTGCGGGACGAGATCCGAGCGGTCTTCGCCGCTCCCCCGGCCGTGGACGTCGCGTTGGTCCGCAGCGTCGCCGAGGCGTCCTCAGCGATGGCCAGGACGATGGCCGTCCCCCGGGGTGCCAACATCGTCGTGACGGCGGCCGACCATCCCGCCCTGGTCGCCCCCTGGTGCTGGCTCACCGGCACCCGTCCGGACGTGGAACTGCGTACGATCCGCAGCGACGTGTCGGGGTGCCTGGACCTGGAGCACGCAGAGCGGCTGGTGGATGCCGCCACCGCGGTGGTCACGTGCACTCATCTGACGCACCTCGACGGGGTGCTCCAGCCGGTCAGTGCCCTGGCGGAGCTGGTCCGGCGGCACTCCGGTGCCCTGCTGATCGTCGACGGCGCTCAGTCGGCCGGGCGCATCCCCGTACGGTTCGACCGCCTCGGCGCGGACGTCTACACCGCCTCGGGACGCAAGGCTCTGCTCGGTCCGCTGGGCGCCGGCTTCCTGATCGCGGGACCCGGAGTCCTCGACTCCTTCGGTCCGCTGGTGTTCTCCGCGCGCAACTGCTCCGTCCACGCGCGGGCCGACGGCCGCTGGCGGCCCGGTGCCCGGCACGCCGGAGGGTCCGCGGTGCTGGAGGGCAACCTGCCCGACCTGCGGCTGCTGTCCGGACTGGCGGCCTCCCTGGCCGCCTATCGGCAGGCGGGCCCCGCCCGGCTTGCCAGGCGCTGCTGTGCGGCGGCCGAGCAGGTGGCCCGGCTGCTGCCCGCGGTGGGTCTGCGGGCAGTGGGTCCCTCGGGCTCGGGGCGTCACGGCATCGGACGGTGGCGGTCGCCGTCCGTGCGCGACCACCGGGAGCTGAAGGCCCAGCTCGGCCGCGTCGGTTTCTCGCTGGCGGCAACCCGGGAGTGGATCCGGATCAGTGTCCACGCCTTCACCGCTGCCGACGACATAGCCCGCCTCTGCGACCACCTTCGCCCGAACGCCGCTACGCACCTGGACGGCAGACAGAGATGACGCAGCCATGGATCGTCGTGCACGGTCGCTTCCAGCCCTTCCACCTGGGCCATCTGGAATACCTGAGCCTCGCCATGGCGCGCGGTTCCCGGGTGGTCGTCGGCATCACCAACCCCTGCCTCGGCAGTCTCGTGCCCGAGGCGGCCTCCGGGCACCGGCACCACCCGGACGCCAACCCCTACACGTACTTCGACCGTGCCGAGATGGTCACGGCGTCCGCCGCCGAAGCGCCCACGTACCGCGACCACCACGTGCGTGTCGTGCCGTTCGACGTCTCCGACCCCGGCGTCTGGGACGACTACCTGCCTCGTGACGCCGTGCACCTGGTCACCGTCAACGAACCGTGGGACGAGGAGAAGGTGCGACGCTTCACCGCGGTCGGCCTGGCCGTGGAGGCGATCCCCGGCAACCCCGCCCGTGTCACGGCGACCGAGGTGCGCCGCCGCCTGGCGACGGCAGCGGACTGGCGAGCGCTGGTGCCCCGTGGTACGGCCCAGGTCATCGACCAGATGCGGGCATCGCACCGCCCGCTCCTTCCCACCAGTCATGGAGAGTGTTGACACATGCCGCCATCCTCAGTGGAGCCGGTGGAGTTCTGGTCCGGCAAGCACCGGACCTACCGGGGGACCGAATGGATCCGTGAACCCACCTACTTCGGCCAGGACGTCATCGAGCGGTTCCCCGCGAACGCCCGGGTCCTCGACGCCGGCTGCGGTCAGGGACAGGACAGCGTCTTCTTCGCCGCCGCCGGACACACCGTGACCGCATTGGACTTCTCCAAGTACGCCCTGGACCAGTTCCCGCCCGTCCCGGCGGCCGCTTCGGTCACCAAGATCGCGGCGTCGCTGACCGACACCCCGGACCTCTTCGACGACGCGTCTTTCGACGTGGTGTACGCCCATCTCAGCCTGCACTACTTCGACGACGACACCACCCGGAGCATCCTGAGGGATCTGCACCGCGTGCTGCGGCCCGGTGGCCTGCTGTGCGTCATGGTCAACTCCGTCGACGACCCGGAGCGCGGCGAGGGGATCCGGCTGGGGCCGGACTACTACGAGTTGGCGCCGGGTGACCGCAAGCGGTACTTCTCCCGAGCGACCCTGTACGAGATGTCGTGCGACCTCTTCGTGCCCTATCTGCTGGAGCAGCACGGCAGGACCAGGAAGGACCCCCACCGGGCGTTCGTCCGGCTGGTCGCCGAGCGCCGGGGGGAAGCGGCCCGTGACTGAGCTGTGCACCGCCTCGACCCCGGGCGGGACGAACGTCGTCGCATCCGCCACCACGCCCTTCGGGGACTGGATCCGCGTCGAATCCCGCACCATCCAGCTCGCCGACGACCAGCGCATGGTCGCCCACGTGGTCCGGTTCCCCGCCATCGCGCTGGTCCTGGCGTTGGACGGCGACCGTCTGGTGCTGATCCGCCAGTTCCGCTATCCGCCGCAGTGCTGGCTGGTGGAGGCTCCGGCAGGACGCGTGGAGGCACATGAGCCCCCCGAGCGGACGGCCGCGCGCGAACTGCGCGAGGAGACGGGATACGAGGCCGGGAAGCTGAAGCTGATCGGCCAGCTGCGCATCAGTCCGCACCTGTCCGACGAGATGACCCACGTCTACCTGGCGACCGACCTCACGCCCGGTCAGCCGCACCCTGACAAGGGTGAACTCATCCAGCCTTTCACGGTCCCCAGGAACGAGCTCCGCTCCATGGTGGACCGGCAGCAGATCGTCGATGCGAAGACCATTGCCGCGCTGTCCCTGAGCCACCTCATCTGACCCGCGGCCCGGCCAGGAAGACACCGAGGCACCATGGGAAGGTTCACACGTATCGTCGGCGACGTGCGGCGACGCCAGTTCCTCGACGCCTACACGGGCTGGGTCCTGGCCGTCCTGGTCACCGGGCTGCAGGTGTTCTCGGGCTTCTCCGAGGGCGAGGACTGGATCGGCGTCGTGGTCACCGCCACGACCGTCCTGCTGCTCGGCCTCGTCGCCCTGGCCACCGCGGAGATTCGGCGGCAGCTGACGGCAGCCCAGGAGAGCCAACTGTTCCGTGGCGGAAGACTCTTCACCGACCGCTCACAGCTGCCGCCCTTGCACACCCTGCTGCGCGACACGCACCGCTCGGTGGAGATCTACGGCGTCCAACTCGGCCATGTCGTACACCATCTGCTGCCGGTGATCGCGGATCAGGCCCGGGCCGGCTGCCACTTCCGGCTGGCCCTGCTCACCCCAGTGGACGGAGACGGCGACAAGGTGCCCTGGATAGACGAACTGGGCACGGTCCACGGCTTCCCGAACCTGGAGGACGTACTGCGAACCAACCTGGTACAGCTGCGTCACTGGTACACGGGCCTCACCCCGAAGCAGCAGCGGAACATCGAGATACGAGGCTACTGCCACATTCCGACAGCGTCGGTGATGCTCTTCGACGTCGAACAGCGAACGGGGTTCGCGCACGTCGAACCGATCCTGTTCGCGGTACCCCCGGCGGAACGTCCCGCCTTCTGGGCGGCCGACACCGACAACGCCAAGCTGTTCCACCTGATCGTCGACCAGTACCGAAGCCTCTGGCAGTCGGCGACCCCATTGGCACACCTGCCCCTGTAAGCACCGCCGGAAGGCTGATCCCATGGAAGTACCCGATCTGCGGTCACTGCGCGCCGCGGACACCCCCCTGGTCGGCGGCAAGGCCGCCGGTCTGGGTGAGTTGACAGCCATCGGCCTGCCCGTGCCTCCCGGAGTCGTCCTGCCGGCCCGGTTCCTGACCGGGACGGACGAACGCGCCTTGGCGGACCTACTGACCGGCCTCGTCCGGGAGCGAGGTCTCCGACCGCCCTTCGCGGTGCGCTCCTCGGCCTTGAGTGAGGACGGTGAAGAGGTCTCCTTCGCCGGGCAGTTCCACTCCGAGCTCGAGGTGGACGAGGCGGGCCTGGCCGGCGCGGTGGTGCGCTGCGCCCGCTCCGGGGGCGCGGAGAACGTCACCCACTACGCCAACGCCCTTGGTGTGGCGCCGAGCCTCTCCGGGCAGCACCCGGTCTCGGTGATCGTCCAGGAACAGGTGGTCGCTGACTTGTCGGGGGTGCTGTTCACCGCCGATCCCCTCACGGGCGACCCGGACACCTATGTGCTGGAGGTGGTCCCCGGACCCGGCTCGGCGCTGGTCGGCGGCACGACGGAGCCCCTCGCCCTGCGGCTGGGCAGTGACGGCATCATGGTCACCACCCGGCCCGACTGGTGCGACGAGGACTTCGAGGCACGTGTGCTGAGCCTGTGCTTGCGTCTGCGGGAGTTGGGCAGGTCGGTCACGGAACACCGGGGCAGCCCGCAGGACATTGAGTTCTGCACTACGGCCGACGACACGGTCGTGCCGGTTCAGGCGCGCCCCATCACCTCGCTGCCCGCTCTGTCCGAACGCTCCTTCGACCTCACCTTCACACCGGTGTGCCACGCCACAAGCGATGAACTGGGAGCGCTGGCCCATCTGGACAAGGTGCGGCTGCGCCTGGTCGCGGAGCGCTGCGGACTGCGTGTCGGCCGGGCGTGGATCATCCGCGCCGAGGCCATCGGCAGCCCACGGCAGGAGGAGCCCTCGGCGCTGCCGCCCGGACTCTCGGACGCTCCGCAGATCAGCTTCGTGCTCCAGGACCCGGCCCGGCTCGGTGGGTCGATCGTCCGCCGCTTCAGCGCCGTCGGCAGCAGGAGCCGCGATCTCCGCGAGATGGTACGGCTGGTGGGCACTTCACACGACCGCTTCGCGCTGATCGCCACCGAGATCCACGACGCGGAACTGTCGGGAGTGGCACGCGGCTTCGGCGACCACGTGGTGGCCGAAGTCGGCTTCGGAGCCTTCGTCCCCAAGGGTGTGGTGGCCACCTCGCAGTACGTGTGCTCGTCGGACGGGCACATCGAGCATGCCGAACCGGTCCTGCAGGAACGGGCCTTCCTGATCGAACATGGCATGCCGCGCGCCGTCACGATCGGACGCACGCCCACGCTCACACCGGAGCAGTGCCGGATGGTGTGCCAGGCCGTCGAGGTGGCGAACCAGTACTACGCCCGTCCGTCCGTCGAGTTCGGCGTGGAGCGCGACGGCTCGCTCTTCCTCATCGACTTCGTGGAGGACGGGGTCAAGGACGCTGGGACGCGTCCGGAAGACCTGAGCGTCATTTCGCCGGGCCGGCTCGCCGGACGGGTCGTCCGGGTCGACGACGACCGGACCCTGGAACGAGAGTCCCTGGACGCGCACTTCCACACCGATCGCGCCGGAGCGGCCACCGCCGGGGCGCACGACCCGGTGATCGTGGTGGCGGCGCTTCCCTACCTGTCGTTGGAAAGCTTCATCCGGGAGCGGGACGCCACATCGCTGGGCTTCGTCTTCCGTAACTGTTCCTACCTCAGTCACCTGTCCATCGTGCTGCGCGAACTGGGTGTACCCGCCCTGGTGGACCGGCAGGCGTACGACCGGTTGCGCGCCGACGACCGCGTGCTCCTGGACACAGCCGACCGCACCGTGACACGGGTGCCCGAGACGGAGGGCGCATCGTGATCCTCTCGGACGAGGGCATCCGCACGTCACTGGCGGAAGGGGCACTGACCATCACGCCCTTCGACGACCGGCTCGTCAAGCGGAACAGCTACCTGCTGCGCCTGCACACGGCCTTCCGCCGCATCGACACGGACGCCGTCCTGGACACCGCGGACGCCCAGGCGCTGGCCGCGGCGGCGGGCCGTGTGACGGAGGCAGACAGCATTGTCCTCACGCCTGACTCACTGGTTCTCGGCTGCAGCGTGGAGCGCCTGGGGCTGGCCGGTGGCATGGCCGGACTGCTCTCCGGGGTGTCCGACGTCGCCCGCCTCGGAGTGCAGGTCCACTGCACCTCCCAGCTGATCAACGCGGGCTTCGCGCACAAGCAGCCCTCCCGGGTGGTGTTCGAACTGTCGACCGTCGGCGGCCGAAAGGTCCGACTGCACTCGGGGACGCCGATCTGTCACCTCGTCCTGATCACCCTGTGCTCACCAACGAACTATTCGCAGCCGAGCAGGAGAACGGGACAGGACGGCCCAGAACCGAGCCGTCTGCTAGAGCAGTTCGGCCATTTCTATGCCCACTGACAGGACGAAGTCGGGCCTTCATCGATCTCGGTGTCCTCGGAGTCCCTCGGTGGCGAGCGACTTCCCGCGCACCACACATACCGCGCGGGACTCGACATGTTGATACTCAGGCCGGCTCGCGTACCAGGTGGACGAGCGCGGAGGCGTGGTCGTCCACTGCCAGATCCTCGGTGGCGACATCGAGGTCACGGCTGCAGCGTTCGATCAGGCCGTGAGCCTGCACGGCGTGTCCGCCTGTGAGGACCAGCGCACAAGGGGAGCCGAGGTCGAGGATGTCGGCGAGGAGACGCTCGTGGAGCGGAGTGAGCTTCACGCGGCAGCCGTGTCGGCCGCGCCGGTGCGGAGCAGCTCGGGGAAGGCGTTCTCCCGGACCTCGCGCATGCAGGGACTGATCAAACGCCGCAGCACAGGCCACTGCTCGGTGAGTGCAGGAGAGCCACCAGGTCCTCACTCGGTCCTTCGGCGAGGACAGTCCGGTAGAGCGTCATGCGGGACTTCGGACGGTCCAGGCTGTAGCTCGTCCTCCCGGACCAGACGATGTGGAGCGGCAAGTCCACGTTGCCCTCGACGGGGCCTGCCAGCTCCTGCAAGCGCTCGGGCAGTCGGCTGCGGTAGCGGTCCCGCAGCACCTAGGCGCGGGGAGCGGTGATCGTCGGGTCCATGCATCCAGTATCGCTGCTCGGAGGCGGCGGCATGGCGGATACGGGGCTCTTCTGTCGTACGTACGGGTCGGGCACCACCCGCCCTTCCCTCAGACATCTCACCCCGTGGGCGCACCTAGGCCTCGCTTGCGGGCGCGGGTGATCGTGATGCAACAGGTCACGCGGAGGCCCGCCGCGGTGGAGTGGGCTGCCGCTTCGGTCTCGGCGTCGGGAATGACGACGGTGTTGAAGCCGAGGCCCATGACGATGGCGCAGTGGACGAGAAGGACACCGGGGCGGGCGAGGTGGCGACAGCGGCCGGAGGGGGCAGCGGCATCCATAAGACACGCCGCTGCGGCCCCGAACGCAGCCCACTCACTCAGGACCCATGCAGCGGATGAGCTGTCGAGGCCCGCAGGTCTCATGCGGGAGTCAGGCGCCTGTGTCCAGGTCCCCCGTCATGGAGGCCACCTGGTCAGCAAGCTGGGACGCTCCCGCGCCCGATGCTGACCCGAGCGGGGCTATCAAGCCTCTGACCTGCAAAAACACCCAAGTGCTAGATCTTGGACTTAAACATGGTGCGCAGCATGCGGAACTCCCTGAATTCGGCTCCCTGCCCGCTTTGCGCAGGTCAAGGGCTGTTCTTCAGCCTACAGCGGCTCTCTCGCGGGTCCCCCGCGACGGCGAGCGTGACCAGCGTGGGGACAGGGGCATCGGCGTGCAGCGAGATCCCGGTCACCTCGGATGGCGCCCCCAGGGGACGTCCTCAGCCTCGGCGAGGACGGCGGGAGATCACCTGGGGAAGTTTGCCCGCCTTCCAGTAGCCGTCGAGGAGCTTGAGGAGGCGCTCGGGATCGCGGAAGACCTCGGGGACACGGTCGCCGTACTGCTCGAGGAGCGGGTCGCTCTCGACCATCTTGCGGCCGGCGCCCGTGAAGGACGACGAGTAGGCGTGGCAGTTGCCGCACCACAGGTAGTTGATCCACGCGGGTTCGGTCCGGCCGTGTTTCGTGTGGTGGTAGATGCGCATGGTGACATGGCCGCAGATCGGGCAGGTTCGTTCGGTCACGGGCAGGTGCAGTTGAGCGCCGAGCGCTTCAAGGTGCTGCTGGTCGTAGGGGCGAGGCATGACTCTCCGAACCTCTCTGGGCGGCGGCGGTGTCCTGTTGAAGTCCGTCACTTCTCCTCGGGCCAGCGCCTTCGGACTTCGGACCGGACGGCGTCGATGAACTCGGCGGGCGGTCCGTAGAGGTGGTCGACGATGTAATGGATGATCAGGTTCGGGGCGACGTAGAGCAGACCGTCGTCCGAGACCGCCCTGATCTCCGCATGGCCGAGCCGGTAGGTGATCCCCGCCCGCTTCGAGGTTGCCGTGTGCTCGGTGTACTCCCCGCAGAGCGTGCACGAGTGCCAGCCCCGGCTCCGGTGCTGCCGCAGCGAACCGAGATCGATGATGTTCGCGAGGTCCTCCTTGCAGACCTCGTCGACGGGATAGTCGTAGCCGTCCTCCAGCCAGCCGACGGTGAGGCCCTCGGGCTTCGCGTGGTAGTCGTAGTCGTAGAGCGAGAAATCCGCGTAGTAGGTCATGTCGATTCTCGGGTTGGCCCGAACGGTCAGGTCAGTGCCGGATTTCACGGCACATCGTCACCTCAGTCCTCGTCTCCGACGATGGAGCACCCCTTGGCCGTCATGCGGCCTCGCAAGTCCTCGATCCTTCGCCGGGAAGACTTGTTGCCTGTGCGGGCGACGGCGGCTTCGTTTCGAGCGACGTACGGATCCAGGCCGAAGGCCGCGTGCACGGCCGCTCCCAGATTCCTCTCGGACAGCACATCGGACAGGATCACCAGAAGGGGGTAGTAGTCGTCGTCGACGCCGCGGGGAAAGACCCCGACGAGTTCTCGCACGACATCCGCCAACTCCGGGTTGTCCTCCAACATCACTTCCCCTTCGAGGCCCATCAGCCTCCCTTGGGGCGGCGGGAGATCACCTGGGGGAGCTTTCCCGCCTTCCAGTAGCCGTCGAGGACCTTGAGCAGGCGCTCGGGATCGCGGAAGATCTCGCCGATGCGGTCGCCGTACGAGTCCTGGAGGGGGTCGCTCTCAGCCCTCTTGCGGCCGGCGCCCGCCAAGGCTGAGGAGTAGGCGTGGCAGGCGCCGCACCACAGGTAGGTGATCCAGGCGGGTATCGTCCGGCCGTGCTTCTCGTGGTGGTAGATGCGCATTGCGACGTGGCCGCAGACGGGGCAGATCCTTTCGGCCAGAGGGAGGTGCAACTGGGCGCCGAGTGCCTCCAGCTCGTGCTCGGCGTAGGGGCGGGCCATAGACGGAACCTCTTTGGGAGAGTGGGGGCATGGCCGGGGCGGCCGCGGCGAGACTCGCTCCCACCACGGTCGACCCTTGGGGTTTCGACTCAGCTGAGCCGGAATGCTCGGTCGACTCGGCGAGGTGTCATATGCCGCTTCCGAATATCACCCGGACGCAGATCCTCATTTCAAGAACGGATGGGCCGCGAGCCCAGGTTCATATCCCCTCGTTGAATCCGCTGAGTCGGGTCCGTTGGTCATCGATCCATCCCTCCTCAAGAGCGATCGGGATGCGGACGGTCACCATGGACAGTGACTCGTCGTCCACGACGACCTCCGGGCAGTCCCGCTCCCCGTCGAGCTGAATGCTGATGGTGGGACCGCGATCCCTCTCCATCCAGACGACGTCCTGCCCCAGTTCAAGCTCGTCCAGTGCCTTCGCCCAGGCATCAATCTTCGCGGGGGACAGGACCAGCAGCGTGCCCCCTTTGACGAACGTGCTGGCCACCTCGATCCGCGCCTCCCAATAAGGGGAGCCCATAGGTGAGAGGACAGTGATGACGACTTCGTTCTCAAGGTCACTCAGCCGCACAAGTTCATACGGAAACATCTTCTCTCCGTCGAGGGATTCGGCCGGACTTTCCGGATCCAGCCGGCAGCCTTCCGTCCAATTCCTCAAGCTGGCCGTTACCGAGTTCCACCGTCCGGACCCGGACTGGACATGGGAGTGGGAGCGGGATGCAGTGTTTGATCTTTACCGCAGCCCGGTTCGCTGTCCACTGCGGGGTATCGCTCGGCTGCCCCGCACGTCCGCTGTGGTAGAGGGGGTGGCCGCGATGACCGCCTCTCAGGCGTTCTCGTCATGGATCCGCGCCCCCAGATCCTCCGCCCACTCCAGCGCCCACGCCTTGAGTTCTTCGATCTGCCGGGAGGTGAGCCCGTACGCGGTGTAGTCCTCGTCCTCGTACCAGTCCGCGCCGATGAGCCGGTCCCGGAGGTCTTCAAGGCTGAACTCGTCGTGGGCGCGACGGCGGCCCGGGGATTCGAGGTCGGCGGTGGAGCGGTGGCGGGGAGGCAGCCTGGACGCCGATGAGGTCACGGACGGTGCCGCGATCGGCGAGGGCACGGACCTTGGCGCCGACTCCTCGGGCCAGCGCCTTCGGACTTCGGACCGGACGGCGTCGATGAACTCGGCGGGCGGTCCGTAGAGGTGGTCGACGATGTAATGGATGATCAGGTTCGGGGCGACGTAGAGCAGACCGTCGTCCGAGACCGCCCTGATCTCCGCATGGCCGAGCCGGTAGGTGATCCCCGCCCGCTCCGAGGTCGCCGTGCGCTCGGTGTACTCCCCGCAGAGCGTGCACGAGTGCCAGCCCCTGCTCCGGTGCTGCCGCAGCGAACCGAGATCGACGATGTTCGCGAGGTCCTCCTCGCAGACCTCGTCGACGGGATAGTCGTAGCCCTCCTCGAGCCAGCCAATCGTCAGGCCCTCGGGCTCTTCGTATTCGATGAGGTCGTAGAGCGAGAAATCCGCGTAATAGGTCATGTCGGTCCGGGGTGAGGCCGGGCACTGCGGCGAGCCGCTTGACGGCGTTCGGCGCGGCACCCGGCCGGTCAGGTCAGGTCAGGTCACCTCAGTGCCGATTCACGGCACATCATCACGTCAATCCTCGTCATCGACGATGGACCAGCCCTTCGCCGTCATATGGCCTCGCAAGTCCTCGATCCTTCGCCGGGAAGGCTTGTCGCCTGTGCAGGCATCGGCGGCTTCGTTTCGAGCGACGTACGGATCCAGGCCGAAGGCCGCGTGCACGGCCACTCCCAGATTCCTCTCCGACAGCACATCGGACAGGATCACCAGAAGGGGGTAGTAGTCATCGTCGTCCACGCCGCCGGGAAAGATCTCGACGAGTTCTCGCACGACATCAGCCAACTCGGGGCTGTTCTCCAATATCGCTCCCCCATCCAGGTTTTCTCATCGCGATGTCAATTTCCGCGAGGGCGGCGGGAGATAACCTGGGGGAGTTTTCCCGCCTTCCAGTAGCCGTCGAGGATCTTGAGCAGGCGCTCGGGGTCGTCGAAGACCTCGCCGATTCGGTCACCGTATTCCGCGAGGAGTGGGTCACTTTCCACCATTTTACGTTCGGCTGCGGTGAAGGACGACGCGTATGCGTGGCAGTTGGCGCACCACATGTAGTTGATCCATGAAGGAGTGGATCGGCCGTACGTCTCGTGGTGGTAGTCGCGCATCGCGACGTGGTCGCAGATGGGGCAGGCACGTTCGGTCAGGGGCAGGTGCAGTTGGGCGCCGAGCGCCTCACGGTGATGTTGGTCGTAACGGCGGAGCATCGTGTCGGCCTCTCCGAAGGGGCTGGATACGGCAGTTTCGTGGAGCCGGCCGCAGGAACGGGCACGCCCGCGGCCGACTCGGCCTTCGTTCTCCCGTCATCGGCACGGAGTCCTCCGGCCGGCCGGGGCAGGGTCAATTACCCCCGGATATTCTCCGCCACATCATCTCGCCGAACTCCTCGGCCTTCTCCTCGGTGCCGGTGTCGCCGTAGTTGGCCATGCGGTCATGGTGGTAGGTCTCGTGGAAGAACGTCACCACGGCCTCCCTGATGTTCCGCAAGCCCTTGTTCGAGATCTCGATGATCGGCAGTCCGTTCCGGCCCAGGTTCGGGCGCTCGGTGTAGGGGTGGGTGGTCTTCATGGTGTGTGGGCTATTGCCGTAGTTGTACTCGAGCGTTACCGGGTCGATGATCGATTCTTTGTGGACCACGTCGTACTTGTCCCACTCGGAGCGATACCCCGCTCTGGCCAGTGTCTGCTTGAGCCTGCCGAGGCTCACCGCCGGTCCCTGCGGATACTCGTTCGGCTTCTTGTCGGGCTTGCTGCGATAGGCGTTGCCCTGTTTCGTGTCCGACGCCGGACTCGACTCGTCCCCGCTCTTGGCGCCGGACTTCCCGCTGCCCCCCGGCTCCTTGCCCCCCTTGCCGGTGCCCGCCTTCGGTGTCGACGGCGCGTCGTCGCCCTTGGGCGTGGTGGGCGCCGGGTCGGCCGGGGTGGTGGTGGGCAGGTCGCCGGAGAGCAGTCGCTTGACCGCTCCGACGAAGTCCTCGCCCTCCGACATGGCGAGCTTGACGGCCTTGACGGCCTTGATTCCGCCGCTGACCGCCTTGTAGGCGCCGTAGCCGTCGGCGGCGAAGGTGCCGACCACGCCGGTCCACTGGCCGGCCACGTAGGAGGTCGAGCCGGTGTCGACACCGAAGAGGTTGCCCAGCGGGTGGTCGTCGACATAACCGGTGTGGCCCAGCTGGAACGGCGTCTCGTTCGAGTAGCCCGTCCAGCCGTTGAACCACGGGTTGTCGCCGTTGACGATGCTCGCGAACCCGTTCCAGCCGTCCGAGAGTGTGTTGACGCTCCACTGCCACGGGTCGCCGACGACGCTGTCGCCCACACCGCAGAAGAAGCTGCCGATCGAGCTGCCCCAGCCCGAGTACCAGGACAGGCCGTTGGGGTCGCTTCCCGAGACGGGGTTGCCCGCGCCGTAGCCGTAGCCGCCCATCTGGTTCGGGTCATTGCTCTCGAAGACCGGGTCGACCGACAGGAAGCGGCCGGTGACCGGGTCGTAGTTCCGTGCTCCGAGGAGGTTCAGACCGGAGATGGTGTCGGCCGGCTTGCCCAAGTACCCGTGGTTGTCCGCCCATCCGGTCGGCGCCGGGCCGCGCGGGTTGCCGTACGGGTCGAAGGCACGCCGAGTGATGGCCAGTGAGCTGCCGTCCACCTGGAGCTGGGCGGTGCCCTGCGGGGTGGTCGGCTGGTAGCTGATGCCGCCCTTGCTGGAGCGGACCGTCGTCGTGCCGTCGGGGGCGCAGTAGTAACGCAGCCCGGTGACGGCCTTGGTGGCGGTGTCGAGGCTGAGCTGCTCGGTGCCGCCGAAGAGGTAGAGGGTGTTGTTGCCCGGCCCGCGCTGGACCAGCAACTGGCCGTCGGCGTCGTAGAGATAGCCGGTCTTCTTGCCGTCGGTGGTCGTCGCGGAGGTCAGGCCCTCCTCGTTGTACTCGATCCCCTGACTGCCCGTGCGGGCTCCGGTGGTGGTCCGGGTCTTCGTGTTGCCCGCGTCGTCGTACTCCGGGGTCAGCACGGAGGTGCCGGTGGTGGGGTTGCGGGTGGTGACGGTGGACACCGCGTTGGGCTGCTTGGCGGGGGCCGTGCCGGCACCCGGGTAGGCGAACGTCTGGGTGGTGTCCTTGGCCGCGTTGCCGGTCACGTCGTGCGTGACCTGCTGGGTGCGGTCACCGAGCTGGTTGAACTGCCAGTCCGTCCAGTACGGGGCCGGCCCGCCAATGGTCGCCGGGCTCGGGCGTGCGGTGGTACACCGGGCGAGCTGGCCCGCCGTGGCCGTGGTGAGTCCCTTGGTGTCCGTCCAGGCGGTGGTCAGCCGGTCCTGCGCGTCGTAGGCGAAGCACTGGGTGTCGGCCGTACGGTCCGTGCCGCCGCTGGAGCGGACGTCGGAGACCGCCGTGATGTTGCCGGCCTGGTCGTAGCCGTAGGTGGTGTCCGAGATCGGGTTGGCGGTGTTGGTCTGCAGGGTGACCCGGTTGGTGGCCAGTCGGCCCGTCGCCTGGTCGTAGGTCTGCGCGGTGCGCAGCTGCTTGGACGGCGTGCCGACGGTGGTCTGGAGGACCTCCCCGAGCGGGCTGTAGTTGACCGTGGCGACGTACGGCCGGCTGGGCGAGCCCATGCTGACCAGGCCGCCTTCGAGGTTGTAGCCATAGCCGACGGTCTCGGCCGGCAGACCGCCGTCGGCGCCGTACGTGGTCGCCGCCAGCAGGCCGACGTTGTCGGTGTAGGAGGCCTTGGCGGTATAGGTGCCCGCCAGGGCGCCCTCGGCGTCCGGGATCACGGTCGAGGTGCTGGTCGGCTGGCCCACCGCGTTGTACGCGTCGATCTTCTGGACGTAGGCGCTGCCGTTCTTGCCGCCGACGTAGCGGGTGGACGCGACGGGCAGGCCCTTGCCGAGTTCGTCGTAGGTCCACTCCGCCAGAAGTTTGGACGGGTCTGCCGTGCCGTCGCCTGAGTACTCAGCCTTGCGTCGGCCCAGCAGGTCGTAGGTGAAGGAGAGGGTCTGCTTGCGGGCGTCGGTGGTGCGGTCCAGCCGGCCCAGGTCGTCGTAGTGGGAGGTGGAGGTGCCGGCGTCCGGGTCGGTCTGGGAGATGACGCGGCCCTGCAGGTCGTAGCCGTAGGACCAGGTGTTGCCCACCGAGTCCTTGATGGTGTCGACCTGTCCTGTCGGCGTGTAGGTGTAGCGGGTGGTGATGTCCGCCGTCGCCGCCTTGCCGGCCGTCCCGGTCGACCAGAGCACGGCGTTGGACGCGTCGTACACCGCGACGTTGTCGTCGGACTGCACCTTGAGGTAGCCGCCGGTGTGACCGGAGGTGCCGCTGGACCACAGGGTGGTCTTCCCGGTGGCGTCCAGGACCACGAAGTTGCCGTCGGTCTGCATGACCGCGTAGGCGCCCGGCTTTCCGGCCGTCTTGGACGACCACAGCACCTTGTCGCCGACGAGCGAGGTCAGCACCAGGTTGCCGTCGGCCTGCATGGCCAGCCGGACACTCGCGGAGACCAGCGAGCTGCCCGAGGCCAGCGTGGCACCGCCGGTCAGCTTGCGGTCGGGCGTGGTGTCGCGCACCACCGTGGACGTGGTGCGGCCGAGGGCGTCGGTGTAGGACGTGGTGGCCTTGCCGCCCTTCGGCGGGGTGGTGTCGACCCGGTCGACGCCCTGGTAGTCGACCGACGACTGGAACAGGGTGCTGGCGAAGGACACCATCGTGCGGGTGACCGGCCGGCCCTGCCCGTCGTACGCCGTGCGCGTCACCGACGGGCCCGTGCGGTTGGTTTCCGCCCACATCGTGCTGCCCGGGGCGTGATCGGCGTCGGAGTACGCCGCGATGTTGGAGACGGTCCACCCGTGCGAGTCGTAGTACGTCGAGGAAACGAGCCTGCCGGCCGAGTTGTCCGCGGGAGTCGACTGCGTCTGGCGGGGTTGCAGCGTGCCGTCGTAGATGGTGACGGAGGTGCTGTAGGAGCCGTCCTCGCGCAGGCCCTTGGTGGTGACCGAGGACGGTGTGGGATTGTCGCCCGCGCCGTGGACGTCGTAGCTGTAGATCCGGTCGGGGGTTTCGCTGTCCTTGTCCCGGCCCGGCGACCAGACCTTCTCCCGCCGCCCGAGCGCGTCATAAGTCGCGTCGGTGACCTGCTTGTTGACGTCCACCGCGTGGGTGACCGAGCCGCGGCCCGGTGAGACCGTGCTGGTGGCCGTCCACTTCAGCGGGTTCGTCGTGGACAGGGTGGTGGGCAGGATGCCCGAAGTGGGCTCGTACGAGGAGGTCGTGGTGTTGCCGGCCGCGTCCGTGTTCGCGACGACCCGGCCGTACTTGTCGTACGACATGCCGCCGAGCGTCTGGTACTTCGGGTCACCGCTCGCGTCGTACGAGGTGACCGACTGGGTCGCGGTCACCAGGCCGAGCGAGTCGCCGTTCCGGCCCAGCTTGCCCAGGGTGCCGATCTTGTCGACCGAGCCGTCCCCGTCGTAGAAGATCCGCTTGTCGGAGAGGGTGGTGTCCTTGCCGGGGGCGGTGCCGCAGGGGCCGGCGACGCTGATGGTCTCCTTGGGGTAGACCAGCATCATCGGGTTGTCGGTGGGCGCGTCGGCGTAGGTCGTGGTGGTGCAGGTCTCCTGCTTGGGCTTGGAGACGTCGCCCTCGTCGTCGACCTTCCAGGTGCGGCCCTTGTCGTCGAAGGTGGTGCTGGAGCGGGTGGTCCGCCAGGTGCCGTCGGAGAGCAGCCCCATCGTGCGGGACGAGGTCGCCGTGATCTGACGTGCCGTCATGTCCGGCAGCGTGGAGAGCTTGTCGGGCTTGGGGTCCTCGGACGTCCACGCCGTGCGGTCCCGGGAGGCGGTGACCTTGGAGGTGGGCGGGTCGGTGAGGGTACGGCCGACGACGGTGCCGCCGGCCTTGGTGTAGGTCAGGGCCTGGTAGGGGGTACCGGCCAGCCAGGGGCTGTCGGTGATCTCCTCGTTCAGGGCGTTCTTGACCTTGATGCTGCGCTTGGAACCGTCGGCCTTGTAGTCGCCGTCCATGCCCTGGAGGTAGGAGACGGTGTTCTGGGTGACGGGGTCCGGCGCCGCTCCGGTGGTGGTGGTGACGGTGCGGAAGCCCCGGAAGTCGTTCCACGTGCGGTGCTTGTCGTCGGTCAGGTCGGAGTCGTCCCGGTGCCAGGCCGCGCCGTCGCTGTAGGTGTAGTTGGTGACCTTGGCGGGCGAACCGGCCTTGGTGCGGTCGCTGTCGGTGACCTGCGCGACGAGCGTCTTGTGGAACCAGTCCTTGATGGGCTCCACGCCGCCGGGTGTGTTCCACCACACCGGATAGCAGGCCATGGTGTTGCTGTCGGCCGAGTCCGGCATGTTCTTCTTCTCCCGCGAACACTCCGGCGGGCGGTAGGTGACCGCGACCGACTCACCGGTCTCGGTCTGCACGCTGGAGATCCGCGGGTGGAACAGCGGCGGGGCGGCCGGGGTCAGGCCGTCGACGCGGTTGTCCATTTCGATCCCGGCGAAGGTGACCGGGTCGAGGGTGATCGGTTTGCCGCCGCCGGCCGAGGTGTCCTGGCCGGTGTGGACGATCGAGGACAGCCACATCACCGACTGCAGCGAGCCGGTGCTCTTGGGGTCCTGGGTGTTGCCGGTGACCGGGTCGTAGGTGCCGCCCGCGTCCGAGAAGACCTGCTTGAGCTCGTAGCTGTCGACGTCCTGCCAGCCGGAGGCCGTCCGCACCGAGGTGTCGATGCCCTTGAGCCGGTACGTCGTCCAGAAGGTCGGTCCGCCGGTCAGGCAGACGCCGTCGGTGTCGTCGTCCTTGGGCTTGTTCTTCCAGTCGGACTCGCAGTGCAGGTCGTAGGGGGTGTCCGGCCAGTCCTTCGCGGTCTTGGAGGAGAGGTTGTCCGCCTTGCAGACCGTGTCGGAGGTGGTGCAGCGCTGCGCGGTGCGGAAGACCACCTTGGCGGCCGGCTCGCGGCCCGCCTTCGCGTCGGCCAGCTGATAGCCGTAGGAGATCCGGGTGAGGTGGCCGCCGCGGACGTACTTGGTGATCTTGCCGCCCTTGTCGTCCTTGGCGACCTGGCCATAGCCCATGTTGTAGTAGTTGGACTCGGTCGCCCAGTCGTAGCGCTGGACGTTGCCGTGCGGGTCGACGACGAAGTCGAGGTTGAAGCGGTAGCCGACCGGCTTGTCGCACTGGGAGTCGTCGCCCTTGTCCTTGTCGTGGCAGGGGTCGCCCGACTTGGGGTGGTAGACCGGCACGCCCCAGGCGCTGTCGGTGGCGTCGTCGTCGGTGGTGCCGGGGGCGTGGTTCAGGCCCAGGTAGTAGGCGGTGCCGTCGGTCGTGGTGACCTTGAAGTACTCGCCGTCCCACAGGCCGTTGGACGCTCCGGTGAGCCGCTGGATCCTGGTGCCGTCGTCGGCCTGGAGGTGGTACTCGCCGTCGGAGTCGCGGACCAACTGGCCGTTGTGGGTGCCGAGTTGGATGGTGGCGTTCCAGCCGCCCCAGCACTCGTCGCCGGAGTCCTCGATGCCCTGGTCCTTGCAGCTCTTGTAGGAGCGCTCGATGAACCCGGGGCTGTAGGACCAGCCGTCGCCGACCCAGGAGGACTGGGAGTTGCGGGCCGAGGTCTCGCCGTCGACCGACTGGGAGTCGTAGGACAGACCGACGTTGGGCGCCTCCCCGCCGAGGGACGGGGGCACCGTGATCGGGTAGTTGTACGTGAAGGCGCCCGAGGCCGAGGAGGACCAGGCGCCCGAGGCGGACAGCGAGGTGGCGCCGAAGTCGCCCTGCGAGCCCTTGCTGCCGGCCACCGCCGCGACCGCCATGCCGGCGGAGGCCAGAGCGGCACGGCCGGAGGGAGCGGCGAGTGCCCCGGTCGGCTTGGCGGATGCGGCCGGCACGGCGACGGTGCCGGTGACCTTGCCGGCCTGCGGGTCGTTGACCGACTCCAGCGGCGTGCGGGTACGGCAGGCCGCGAGCTGAGGTGTCGTCAGGGCGCAGGCGGGCATCGCCACCAGGTGCAGCCGGGAGGCCCAGCCGCCGCCGTACGCCTGCTCGACGGCGGCGTAGTCCACCGAGACGGAGACGCCGCCGGCACCGGTGCGGTGGTCGGCGCGCGTGAGGCCGAGCAGGAGGCCGTCGACGCCGGCCTTCTTCGCCTGTGCGCGGTCGGCGAGTCGTACCTGCACCGACCGGGCGGCCTCGACGGGCGTGCCGTGGCCGACGAGTGCGCGGGCGCCCGGGCCGATCGCCGACGGCGCGGCGGGCGACAGCGCGACGGGCAGCGAGGCTGCCTTCACCTTGCCGGGCGCCGCGGCCGCTGCCCGGCCGCGCACCTGGCGCGCCGCGCCGAGGTCGACGGTGGCGGTGCCGCCCGCGGGCCACGTCGGTGCCTTCACCTGGTGCCCGGCCAGCTTGCGGGCGCCGGGCGGCGGGGTGGGCTCCTTGGCGCCGGGGCCGTCCGCGGGGTGCCCCGGGACCTTCGGCTGTTCGGGCAGCGGATCGGCCGCCCAGACCTCGTCCTTGTACTGGTAGCCGCCGACCACGACGTCGGCGACGGCCGGCTGAACGGCCAGTGAGAAAGCGGCGGTCGTCGCGGCCCAGACGGTCACCCGCCGCAACCACGCCCGTCTCCGGGCACGTTGAATTCCGCGCGGTCTTGCGCGCATGCGTGATCCCCCATGTAAAGAAAAATCCAGGAGCCGAATCGATCAGTGGTCAGCTGACGGCTCGTCTGGTCAGACCGGAACCGTATTGCCATGTCATGTGCGCAGCAATACCCTTTCTCAGCGGCCACACTGCTCACAGCCTTCACATGGGTCCATCACAGACCCTTCACAGCAGGGCATGGCGCGACCAAGTGCCGCAATTCCGACATGCGGCGACCCTCGGGGGGACGCGCTCTGTGAGAAGGACCACAGCGGCGCGCCGGGGGATGCCGCCCACGCTCCCGAAAGGGCGATTCATGGGGGAACCCACCCGCGTCCGGAGTCATCCGGCGCGCAATCTGACACGCCGTCTGGCGCTGTCGGCAGCCGTCACCGGCCTGCTGCTCGGCGCCGTCGGCCCGGTCTCGGCGGCAGGCCCGCCCGCGTCGGCGGCCGCCGACGACGCGGCCGGCTCACCGCTCGCGACCGCCCGTGCCGAGGCGGCCAGGACCGGACAGCCGGTCACCGTGGATCAGCTGACCACTGAGACCTCGGAGACCGTCGCCAACGCCGACGGCACGTTCACGCTGACCACGCATCTCCAGCCGGCCCGGGTCCGCAAGGACGGTGCGTGGACGGACGTCGACGCCGGACTGGCGCGCAACTCCGACGGCACCTTCTCCACCAGGGCCACCCCGTCGGCGCTGACCCTCTCGGGCGGCGGGGACGGGCCGCTGGCCACCCTCGTCGACGAGGCCGGGCACCGGCTGTCGTACACGCTCCCGTTCCGCCTGCCCGCTCCGGAGGTGAGCGGTGACAGCGCCCAGTACAGCGATGTGCTGCCGGGAGTCGACATCAAGGTGACCACCACCGACCAGGGTGGCTTCCACGAGGTTCTGATCGTCCGCGACGCCAAGGCCGCCGCCGACCCGGCCCTCGCCTCGCTCCGGCTGACCACCGCGACGAGCGACGGCATGACGGTGAACGCCGACGGGGACGGCCAGGTGACGGCCACCGCGGCCGACGGCACCGCCCTGTTCAGTTCCCCCACCCCGATGATGTGGGACTCCTCCGGCGCCCAGGTGACCACCCCGGCGCACAAGTCCGCCGCCCGCCGCACCGCCCGCGCGGCGGACACCCCGGCGGAACCGGGCGCCGGCGGTGACACGGCCTCCACCGCGGAACAGCCGGGCAGCGGCGCGCAGGTGAAGCCCATCGGCGTGAGCAGCCAACCGGGCGCGCTCACCCTCACCCCGGACGCGGATCTGCTCGGCGGCAAGGGCACGGTCTGGCCGCTCTACATCGACCCGTACACCAGCCCGATCACGAGCAAGAAGAGCCACTTCATCACCGTCAAGGAGGGCTGCCCCTCGCAGAGCCCGTACGACGACGCGCAGGACAACGGCGAGGGCGTCGGCTACGAGCACTGGCGCAACTGCTTCGGCCTCAACCGCGCGTACTACGAGCTCAACATCGGCAACCTCACCAAGTCGATGACGATCTCCAAGTCCGTCGTCCACCTCACCTCGACCTACGGTGCCTCCTTCGACTGCGACAACGAGACGGGCGTACGCCTCGCGACGGTGTCGGGCATCAGCAAGAACACCGACTGGGACCACCAGCCGAAGCTGGCCGGCGACGGCTACATCGGCGGTACGCAGAAGGTCAAGAGTTCCAACCTGAGCCAGCACTGCGGCGACCACGACGTCAACTTCACTGTCACGGACCAGATCAAGAAGCTGGCGGGCAAGGACGACAGCTGGACCTTCGGCCTGTGGGGCAACGAGTCCAAGTCCTCCACCAACTACGACTTCGTGCGGTTCGCGACCAACCCGTACCTGACCACGGTCTTCGACATCGCGCCCTCCGAGCCGGACCGTCTGGGCACCACACCGGCCACCATCAACCCCGCGAGCAACGGCTGCGACGGCGCGGCCGACGGCTGGATCGGTGCGTCCGGGCTCGCCGGCGACACCTCCGACATCACACTGAACGCGCACCTGAACACCGACATGAGCGGCGTCAACCTGCGCGCCCGCTACGAGGTGTGGGACACCAAGACCGCGGACGACGACGGCGGCTCCACCAGCAAGAGCAAGCCGGTGAGCGGCTGGGTCAGCGACGGCGGCACGACCCGGGTCAACATCGGCTTCAGGGTGGCGGACGGCCACCAGTACGGCTGGCATGTCATGGCGGACGACGACACGCTGAAGAGCGGCTGGTCGCCGAACTGCTACTTCAAGATCGACCTCAGTGCGCCGAGCATCCCGTCCTTCACCGACTCGGCCGTCTTCCCGCCGCTCGGTGCCGACCAGGAGCCCACCGGCCACGCCGGTGACCAGGGCGTCAAGGTCAAGGTGACGGCGAACGACCCGACGCCCACCGGCTGCACCCGCGGCAGCTGCGTCAGCAGCGGCATCGACCGGTTCGAGTACTCCCTGGACGCCAACATCCCCGGCAGCGGCGCGGCCAAGGTGGACGCCGTCTCCGGTTCCGGCGGCACCGCCACCGCGGAGGTCCCGATCGTGCTGAGCGCCGCCCAGTGGGGCGCGCACACGCTCTACGTGCGGGCGGTCGACAACGCGGGCAACACCCAGGGCACCGTGGGGCAGTACAGCTTCTTCGCCCCCTGGAACCCCAAGACCAAGGTCACCGCCGGTGACCTCGACGGCGACGCCGTCCCCGACCTCGCCGCCCCCACCCGCGACGGCGACCTCGTACTGGTCCGCGGCAACGCCGATCCGGCCGCTCCGCCGAGCACGATGTCGACCAAGG
Organism: Streptomyces sp. NPDC001492; assembly: GCF_053597275.1. NCBI lineage: Bacteria > Bacillati > Actinomycetota > Actinomycetes > Kitasatosporales > Streptomycetaceae > Streptomyces > Streptomyces sp. NPDC001492. The sequence continues at coordinate 423,346 of NZ_JBSFHW010000002.1, forward strand.
CGCAGAGCCCGGACGGCACCGGCTGGGACAACTACCTGGTCGCCCACCGCTCCACAGCCACCGGCAGCAACGTCGACGACCTGTTCGCCTTCAACAAGACGACCCACGAGCTGTACCTCTACGCCAACGACGCCGTCACCCCCGGTGGGAAGGCCGGGCACTTCACCCTGACCCAGAACGTCGTTCCGATCCGCGACTCGGACTCCTGCCCCGCCAAGGGCTCGGACGGCACCTGGGACAACGTCACGCAGATCCTGGCGCCCGGCAAGCTGGCCCAGTACGCGGACGTTCCCGACCTGATCACCGTCGACAAGGGCGAACTCTGGTACTACCCGGGGACGTTCCAGGCCGGCTGCAACCTCGGCCAGGGCGTGAAGATCGGTACCGGTGACTGGTCCGACACCACCCTGCTCGCCCCCGGCACCGTGGGCGGCGTCCCCACCCTGTGGGCCCGCGACAACGCCACCGGCGCGGTCAGCAGCTACCCGCTGACCTTCTCCGCAGGGGTGCCGACCAGCAAGCTGGCCGCCCCGCGGCATGCACCGCTGGTCTCCGGAGTGCTCGACGCCGACAACAAGAACCTCTGCCTGGACATCGCCAAGTCCGCCACCGCCAACGGAACCCCGGCGCAGATGTACACCTGCAACGGCACCGACGCCCAGAAGTTCGCCCTCGGCACCGACCACTCCGTGCACGTGATGGGCAAGTGCCTGGACGTGACAAGGGGCGACACCGACAACGGCACCCTGGTGCGGCTCTACCAGTGCAACAACACCGACGCCCAGGAGTGGGTCCCCGGCCCCTACCCGGGCACGCTCAAGAACCCGCAGTCCGGCCGCTGCCTCGCCGACCCGGCGGGCAACCGCAACCCCCGCACCCAGGTGGTTATCTGGGACTGCAAGAACATCGCCGACCAGAAGTGGGCCGCCACCAGCGGCAACGCGCTGCCCGCCGCCCAGCCGGTGCTCCCGGTCGGCGTCGGCGAGCAGGACTACCCCACCGCCGCCTCCCCGGGCGACGTGCAGGGCACCGGCTTCCCGGCGCTGTACGCCGCCTCCCGCTCCGGCCGGATGATCGAGTACCCGGGCGCCGCGGCCGACGGCGGCCTGGCACAGTTCACCGCCCCGGTGAGCATCGGTCACGTCCACCGGCCGACCGACTGGTGGAAGCTGGACGGCACCGCGGACCGCATCCGCCCGGCGAACGGCCTCACCCTGAACGGTGGCGCCACCGTGACCGCCGACGCCGCCCGGGGCAGCGCGCTCGCCCTCAACGGCAGCACCGGCTACGCGGCCACCTCGGGCCCCGTGCTCGACACCAGCCGCAGTTACACCGTCTCGGCCTGGGCCAACCTCAGCAGCCTGACCGCGAACTCCACCTTCGTCTCGCAGTCCGGCACCAGCGCCAACGGCCTCCAGCTGTACTACTCCAGCGGCGCGCACGCCTTCGCCTTCGGCCACGCCCACGCGGACGACACCGACGGCAAGTTCACCAGCGCCTACGGACCCACCACGGGAGCGCAGAGCCCCAAGACCAACACCTGGTTCCACCTGGTGGGCGTCTTCGACGCAGACACGCAGCAACTCCGTCTCTACGTCAACGACGACCTGGCCGACACCGCCTCCTACGAGGGCACGGTCTGGAACGCGACGGGGCCGCTGCAGATCGGGCGCCGCATCTTCCAGGGCGCCTACGGGGAGTACACCGCCGGCAAGGTGGCCGACGTCCAGCTCTTCACCGAGGCCCTCACCCCGGGCGGGGTGGCCTCACTCGGCCGGAACCGCCCGGTTCCGACCCAGCTCTCCTGAGCCGGGGCTTTCACACGCAGGGGCCCGTCGCTCCCGGAAGGGGGCGGCGGGCCCCTGCGCTCAGGCCGTAGATGTACGGGCGCTGCGGGAGATGTCCCGCTGTGGCCGACCTACGTCGTCGAAAACGGAGGACGCCGCCTCACCCGCAACGCGACAAGATGGGCCTTCGATCCGGAGGAGGCCTGGGATGGGTTATGACCTGCACGCAGTGATCGCCGAGGAGGAGGTGCTGCGCAGCGCGGCACAGGGCCTGCCTGCCGCCCGGTTGGCGTCGATTGGGCAGGGCCTGTCGCTGATGCCGATGACAGGTGCCCTGTTCCATTCCCTCGCAGAGGGCAGCGGTACAGGCACGTTGGGGTTCTGGCGGTTGCCAGGAGGCTTCGACAAGGTCCTCGCTGAGTCGTCAGTCCGTGGGCCTGTGGCCTATGTGGAAGCTGAGTACTTCGGCGGAGTGGGTGAGCAGCGGGCTGCCGTATGGGACGGCGGGATCATGGTGCTGGGACCGCTCCATGTCGGGGAGGGCCGGCCCTTTCCGCCCGCCGGCAGCCCGATCTCTCAAGCGCTCCGGCGGTGGGGCGTAGCGGCGAGCGACGGGGAAGACGAGTTCTCGGCCGTGGGGTTGCACCGGCATCGACACAACGAGGCCTGGATTGCCTGACACGGTCTCTTCCCCGCCAGTGGGATCAGCGGGTGCGGATCCAGATCGTCTTCTCGCGGGTCCACTGGTCGAAGGCGTTGGTCGATTTCTCCACGCCGCCGAATCCGGACTGTTTCCAGCCGCCGAAGGGTGTGGTGATGTCGCCCTCGCTGTAGGAGTTGACGGAGACCACGCCGGCCTGGATGCCGCGTGCCAGGCGGAGGGCGGTGTCGAGGTCGCGGGTCCATACCGAGGCGGCGAGGCCGTATTCGGTGGCGTTTGCCAGGTGCAGGGCCTCGTCTTCGGAGGTGAAGGTCTGGACGGTGACGACGGGGCCGAACAGTTCCTTGGTCAGGACGTCGCTGCCTTCGGGGGCGTGGGTGATCACGGTGGGCGGGTAGTAGGCGCCGCGCTGGGGCAGGCCGTGCGGCAGGCCTCCGGTGTGGATACGGGCTCCGCCGGACCGGGCGGCTTCCACCGCCGTCGCGACCCGGTCGAAGGCCGTCCGGTTGATCAGCGGGCCCAGCTGTGTGCGAGGGTCCGCCGGGTCGCCGATGACCAGGCGTCCGGCGGCGGTGGTGAAGCGGTCGAGAACCTCGTCGGCGATGCTGTGGTGGACCAGGACGCGGGAGCCGGCCGTGCAGTTCTGTCCCATCGTCAGGAACGCCGCTTCGATCATGTGGTCGATGAGCTCGTCGCCGTAGGAGAGTGCGTCGGCCATCAGTACCTGGGGGCTCTTGCCGCCCATCTCCAGGGAGACGCGTTTGAAGTTGGTGTCGGCCGCGGCCTTGAGGATGCGGCGTCCGGTGTCCGTGGACCCGGTGAAGGAGAGGGCGCCTACGACGGGGGTGCGGGCCAGGGCGGTGCCGGTGACGGAGCCGTGGCCGGTCAGGACCGTGAGGACCCCCTCGGGCAGGCCCGCCTCGGCGGCCAGTTCGGCCAGGTGCAGAGCCGAACGCGGGGTCGCCTCCGCGGGCTTGACCAGCAGACTGTTGCCCGCCGCCAGCGCCGGGCCGACCTTCCACGCGGTCATGGCCAGCGGGTAGTTCCAGGGCAGGATCGCCGCGACCACCCCGACCGGTTCCCGGGCCATGAGGCCCAGGCCGTCCGGCCCGCCGGGGGCGATTCGGCCGAACACCTTGTCGGCCGCTTCGGCGAACCAGCGGATCGACTCGACGGCGGAGGGAACGTCGCCGGTCAGGCATTCCGTGATCGGCTTTCCCGCGTCCTCGCTGTCCAGCCGGGCCAGGATCCTCGTGTCGCGTTCCATCAGGTCGGCCAGTCGCAGCAGCACCGCACTGCGCTCCCGGACCGGCAGCCCGGACCACACTCCGGACGCGAAGACCTGCTCGGCCCGATCGGCGGCCTTGGTGACGTCCTCGGCACTCGTGGCGGGCACGGTGGTGATCAGTTCGCCGGTGGCCGGGTTGACGACCTTCAGCGTCGCGGGGCTCCCGACTGCGGTCTGTGCGGTGAGCCTGTCCACTGCGGTCATTTCTCCTCCACCAGTTCCCAGCGTCCGCCGGTCTGCCGAGCCAGCCCCCGGCGGCGCAGCTCCTCCAGATAACGGGCCATGCCGCGCTCCCCTCTGCGCCGGAACAGCGGGAAGACCTTCGGCAGCAGGTTCGGCGCCAGCAACGCGAACCGGACGAGGCGGGACTCGCCGGGCCGGGGGTAGGCCTCCAGGCGGGGCTTGTCGAGCAGGCTCACCACGGCCGCGACGACGTCGGCGGGCTGCTGCGGCGGATCCTGGAACTGCATGGAATTCCCGCCGTCCACGGCTTCCTGGCGCAGCATCCGGGTGTCGGTCGCCGACGGCAGCACCGAGCCGGCCAGGATGCCCTTGCTCCTCAGGTCGAGCCCGAGTGCGAGCATCGCGCCACGCAGCCCGAACTTCGAAGCCGTGTAGATCGGGGTCTCCCCCAGCGGGAAGATCCCGCCGAGGGACACGGTGGTGACCACGCGGGCGTCCTGGGAGGCCCGCAGCAGCGGGATGGCGATCCGGGTGGCGACCAGCGGCGAGGTCAGGTTGAGGGTGATCTCCTCCTCGATGCTCTCGACGCTGCGCACGTCGAAGCGTTCCGCGCTGGTCATGCCCACGTTGTTGACGAGGACGTCGAGGCGGCCGTACGCGTCGGCGACCTGGTCGAAGAGGTGCTCCACCTGGGCGCGCTCGACGAGGTCGCAGCCGAGAGCGGTGTGGCCGGTGCCGGGAAGCTCGGCGGCGACGCGCTTGGCGCGGGCCTCGTCGATGTCGACGACCACGCAGCGGGCGCCGCCGGCGGCGAAGCGGTGGCACATCGCGCTGCCGATCCCGCCGGCGCCACCGGTCACCAGCATGACCTTGTCCCGGAAGTCGAAGCCGCTCACGACGCCACCCCCACGCCCCGCAGGGACCGCACGCGCGGCGGCAGGCCCTCGGTGCGCCAGCCCATCTCTGCGGCGACCTTGGCGAGGTGCTTCACGAGGGCTCCGCTGTCGACGTAGCCGGTGTGCCGGGGCGAGTCGACGAACTTGAGGCCGCCGGACAGGTCCGGGCGGTCGGTGCGGATCATGGCCGCGAATCGCTCCGCGTTCGGCAGCCCCTGTGCCACGTCGTCGATGTACCCGGCGATCAGCTGAGCCTGGGTGTCGAAGAGCCGGTACGCACCGGAGTTGGTCTCGACGAAGCCGACCCCGAACAGGCCCTGGTGCTCGCGGGAGAACGACGACAGGTACAGGTCGGGATGCTGCTCGTCGCCGAAGTACTTCTGCGCGACCGGCACTTGGTGGACGTAACCGGTGGCCAGCAGGATCAGGTCGAAGTCGTCGCGGGTGCCGTCCGTGAAGTGGACCGTGCTGCCCTCGGTGCGGGCGATCCCCGGCCTGGCGGTGATGTCGCCGTGCTGGAGGTGGTGGATCAGCATCGAGTTGATCGCCGGGTGGGTCTCGAAGAGTTTGTGGTCCGGCTTCTGCAGGCCCAGGCGCGTCGGGTCGCCGTTGATGATCCGCAGGACGGCGCCGAAGACCCGCTGGGCCAGCCACATGGGAAGGTGCGGACTGTCGTTCGCGATGGTGTCCACGGGCCGGCCGAAGAGGTGCTTGGGGATGAACCAGTAGCCGCGGCGCATGCTGATCACCGCGTGGTCCGCACTGCGGGCCGCGTCGCACGCGATGTCGCAGCCGGAGTTCCCGGCGCCCACGACCAGGACCCGCTTGCCGCGCAGTTCCTGCGCACTGCGGTAGCCGACCGTGTGGCGGACCTCGCCGGTGAAGTGGCCGGGCAGTTCAGGGACGTTGGGGTGCCACTGGGACCCCGTACACACCACGACCTGGCTGTGCACGGTCTGCTGTCCGTCGGTCCGGGTGACCGTCCAGGTGCCGTCGGCGTTCTTTTCCACGCTTTCGACCTCGACGCCGAACTGGATGCGCTCCGTCAGTTCATAGGCGTCGGCGAAGGATGTCAGGTACGAGAGGATCTGCCGGTGCGGCGGATAGTCGGCGAATTCGTCGGGCATCGGAAATCCTCCGAAGCCCGAGAGGGTTTTGCTGGAGATGAAATGAGCCGACTCGTACATCGGGCTGCCGGGATTGTCGATGTCCCAGATACCGCCCGGGCCGGTGTGCCGCTCAAGATGCGTGTACGGCAGATTCCGCTCCGTCAGGGCTCTGGCGACCGCCAGGCCGGCAGGACCCGCTCCGATCACGCAGGTGTCGTACTGGATTTTTCCCATGAGGCGGGTCCCTTTTCTATCGGTTCGCAGGCCCGTTCCTGAAGGTGTGGAGGGCTGAAGGCTTGAAGAGCTGAAGGACTGAGGGGAACTTATTCATCTGCGGTTCAGCGGGAAATGGTCCGTGCGGTCACAGAGGGGGCTTGGGCGGCCATGCGAAAGACCGCGCGGTCGCCAGGAGCGCGAGGACGAGTGCGGCCGGTATCGCGTAGGCGAGGCGGAAATGGCCGGTGGACCCGAGGATTCCGCTGGCTGCGCCGCCCGCGAGCACACCCGCGTAGTTGAAGACGTTCATACGGGCCAGGACCGCTTCGGTCGCCCCCGGTCGCAGGCGTCCGGCGGAGGCGAGGCACAGGGGCACGAGGGCGGAGACCCCGAGCCCGGTGCATGCGGCGGCCAGGACCGCGTACGGCCAGCCGGGGGCGGCCGCCAGTCCGGCCAGGGCGGCGGCGGTGAGCAGGGTGGCGGCACGGATCACGGCCACCGGGCCGAGGGTGCGGACGAGACGGTCGGCGCAGGCCCGCCCGGTGACGGTGCCCACCTGGTAGGCCGCGTAGGCCAGGGGCGCGAGGGACAGGGCGGTGTCCAGGGTCTGGTGGAGGTACAGCGTCGACCACGACGAGACCGTGGAGTCGATGACGTAGGCGACCAGGAGGACCAGGCCGAACGGGGCGAGTCTCACCCACAGTGCGCGGCCGGGCGCGACGGGCTCCCCGGAGGACTCCTCATGGTCGGACACGGTGACGGGTGAGTCGGTGGGCAGCTCGTGCGTGCGGATGGTCAGGGCGAGGGCCAGGACGAGCCCGGCCTGTGCGGTCAGCGTGTACTCGGCCGGCCAGCCGAGGTGCGCGGTGCCCGCGGTCAGCAGTGCGGCCGCGATGCCGGCCGCGCTCCAGGCGGCGTAGAAGGAGGCGAAGATGCTCCGGCCGTAGTGGCGTTCGACGGCCGCGGCCCGGGTGTTCGCCGACACGTCGATGCAGCCCAGAGCCATGCCGAACAGCCCGTAGGAGACCGCGGCCACGGCCTGGCCAGGAGCCCAGCCGATCAGCAGCAGGGCCGCGGCGGTCGCCACGACGGCGGCCCGCATCGCGGCGACCAGCCCCGCACGCCGGATCACGGCCAGTCCGGCGAAGCTGCCGACGCCCGCGCTCAGCGCGACGGTCACGACGAGCACCGTCATCGTCAGCGGTGAGAGCGCGAGACGCTCCTTGACGGCGGGCACCGTGGTGGACACCGCGGCCACCGCCGCTCCCTGGGCGGCGAACACCGCCGCCACGGCCCGTCGGGCCGCCGCGTGGGGGCTGCGGCGCACGGCTCGTCGCCGGGCCGGGGTCTGAGCAGGTGCGGTCATGGTGAGCCTTCGTTCGGTGCGCCGGCGCGAGAACGCAAAACGGGCGGGTTCCGCAAAAGGTAGGGACGGCGAGAAGACCGTGTGCAGCGCGCCGGGGGCCGAAAAGGGGGCTCCGGCGGCCATACCCGCGACAGGCGGGGCCCGGCTGCTTACAGTGATGCGAGAAACGCCCTGGTGAGAGAGACACCCTGGTGAGAGGGGACGCGATGCCCGAAGCTCCCGTCCCGGTCACATCGCCCGGAACGAGCCGCAGCACTTCGGCCACCATCGCGCCGAACATCCTGCGCTACCTCGTCCGGGTCGCCGGCGAGTCCGGCGTCGACCTGCAGCCGCTGCTGACCCGGGTGGGGCTGGACCCTACGGTGATGGGCTCCGCCGCGCTGCGGGTCTCCTACCGGCAGGGCAGCGACGTCATCCGCCAGGCGGTGCGGCTGACCGGCGACGAGCACCTGGGGCTGCGCGTGGGCGCGGCGCAGCACCTCACCGCATGGGGGCTGATCGGCCTGGCCATGATGGCCGCCGACACCCTTCAGGACGCCATCGAGACAGGTGTGCGCTATCAGAACCTTTCCGGTGCGATGACGGTCTGGTCGGCCGGCTGGGAGGACGCCGGCTATGTGTTGTGCGCCGATCTGCCGGACCCCGCGCTGGATCCGACGGTCGCCGTCTTCCTGGCCGAGGAGGCGTACTCCAGCGTCGTCACCCTCACCCGGCTGAGTGTCGGCGCCGCGTTCGCCCCGCAGGCGGTCGAGTTCGGCTTTCCCGCCCCGCGCGACACCCGCACCTTCGACGACCTGTTCCGCTGCCCCGTGCGCTTCGGCGCCGCCGGCAACCGCATGGTCTTCCCGGCCCGGTGGGCCCGTGCGGGCATGCCGGGCCGGGATCCCATCACCTACGCCTCGGTGCTGGAGGTACTGGAGAAGGAGACGGCCTCACGGCGCGACCAGCAGGACCTCCTGGAAGTGCTGGAGATCTCCATCGCGCAGAGCCTTCCTGCCGTCCCCTCCTTCACCGAGCAGGCCCGCAGACACGCCTCCAGCGAACGCACCCTGCGCCGCCGCCTGGCCGACTGCGGCACCACATACGAGGCGATCGTCGACGGAGTCCGCCGTGAGCAGGTCGAACAGCTCCTACGACGCCCGGAACTGACGCTCCGTGACATCACCCGTCAGGCGGGCTTCGCCGACGTGAGCGCGCTGCGCCGGGCGGTGCGCCGCTGGCACGGGCTGACCCCGCTGGAGCTGCGCGCCGGACTGCTGCGGCGGGAGGCTCCGACCGGCCCACCCGAGCGGGACGCCGGACCCTAGCCGTTGCGCTCACACACGCAACGGGCCCTACAGCCTGGGCAGTTGGCCCATCACCGATGATGCGTCATGGCCGGCAGGACGCCCGTGGATCAGCCGTGGGCCATGCTCGTGTACGCGCCCTCGTACCGGGAGCCTTCGGAGCCGCTGCCTTCCCGGTGGGTGGTGCCGGGGTCGTTCCTGTCCATCCAGCCGTAGGTGCGCCGGGGGCCGCACCGGGGCGTCAACTTCTCGGCCGGTCAAGGCACTTCCGGTCCGCCGAACGGTCCGGTCGCGCCGTTGTTCGGTCGCCACCGGGCAGGACCGGACACTTCCTCCCGACGCGCCGGCGGCGTGCATACGGTCCGGACACGAGGCGGGTCGCCACCACCGGCCCGCGCACTCAACGGCACACAAAGGAGGCGCTGTGGCGAGTGTGGAAGTGTCGCTCAAGGAGATGATGGCCGGGATCGAAGGAGCCCTGGGAGCTGCCGTCGTCGACTACACCAGCGGAATGGCGCTGGGCACGCTCGGCGGAAGCAAGGACCTGGACCTGACCGTCGCCGCGGCCGGCAACACGGATGTCATCCGGGCCAAGGTTCGCACCATGGAGCAGCTGGGTCTCAAGGGCAAGATCGAGGACATCCTGATCACACTGGACCGCCAGTACCACGTGATCCGCCTGGTGACCGGTCGTACGGGCAACGGGCTGTTCCTCTACCTCGTCCTCGACAAGGCCCGGTCGAACCTGGCGATGGCCCGCCACCAACTCAAGCGGGTGGAGGAGGCGATCGAGATCTAGCAGGCCCGAGGACGCCGGCGGCTTCGTCTGCCCATCATGTGAAGACTTCTTCAAGTCACCACATCAGCATGGTTCCAATCTGCGTTCCTGCCGGGTCCGCGGCGTGAAGGATCGGCATCCGAAGGCGGTCTGCGGTGCGGCGGTGTCCTCGGACGCCGTCGCACCGCGACGGCCGCAGTCCCATCCACCCGAACAGGAGCGAGCATCCATGCAGGCCCCCCTCTACCAAGTGAAGGCGGAGTTCTTCCGCATGCTCGGCCACCCCGTACGCATCAGGGTGCTGGAACTCCTCCAGCACGGGCCGGTGTCCGTACGGGACCTGCTGGCCGACATCGAGATCGAGCCGTCCAGCCTGTCCCAGCAGCTGGCCGTCCTCCGGCGCTCCGGCATCATCGTGTCGATACGGGAGGGCGCCACCGTCCGCTATGCGCTCGCCGGCGGAGACGTCGCCGAACTGCTGCGCGCCGCCCGCCGGATCCTCACCGAGCTCCTCACCGGCCAGAACCAGCTCCTCACCGAACTCCAGCAGGCCGACGCCCCGGCCCCCCTGCACACCACCCGATGACCCGTGATCGGATACGGGTCCTCACTCCGCGTCGGCGACGACCGAGCCGACCCGTTCGGCAAGGCCCGGATCGCGGCGCACCAGCAGGGTCGCGTAGCCCAGCGAGAGCAGCAGGGCGGCCAGCGCCGCGACGGGGAACCAGTTGTACGGCGCGGGCTGGCCGGGCTTGGCCAGGTAGTACAGCGGGACCAGGATGGCGAGCGCGCCGAGGGCCGGCAGCACCAGATGGCGGCCGGTGCGGAACTCCTGCGGCCGGTAGCGGCGGTAGTACAGCGGCAGCGCGATGTTGGACGCGAGGTAGACCAGCAGGATCAGGATGGAGCCCAGGCTGGAGGACTCGGTGAAGAAGACGACGGGGTTCATCGGGCCGCCGTCGGCCCCGAGCAGATGGCCCAGGCCCCAGCCGCCGATGATCAGCAGGGAGATGGCGGCGAAGGTGACGATCGCGTTGTTCGGCGTACGGCGCGTGGGGTGGACGTAGCCGAAGAACGACGGCAGCAGTCCCTCGCGTCCGGCGTTGAACACCAGACGGGCCTGGGAGTTGATGCCCGCGATCAGCACGCCGAGGGTGGAGGTCAGACCGCCGAGGTAGGCGAGGAAGGCCAGCGCGCCCAGGGTGTGGTGGGCGACGTCGATGAACGGGATGCGTGCCTCGCCGAGCCGGGCGACGTCGTAGTCGAAGCCGGTGACCGTGGCGTAGGAGAAGAGGATGTAGCTCACGGTCATGATCCCGATGGAGGAGAACACGGCGCGGCCGACGTTGCGCCGGGGGTTCTCCGTCTCCTCGGCCAGGGCCGCGGAGTTCTCCCAGCCGATGAAGAGGTAGACCGCGAGGGGGAAGCCCGCCGCCAGGCCCCTGAGGCCGTGGTGGATGTGGTCGGGCAGGAACGGCGCGGCGGAGAGGTTGCCGCGGTGTTCGACGAGGGCGGCGACCGAGACCACCACGAGCACCAGCATCTCGACGCCGAAGAAGTAGCCGGCCCACTTGGTGGAGACGACCACCCCGCGCAGCATGAGCACGACCGACAAGCCGGTCAGCAGCAGTGTCCAGATGATCCAGGGCAGGTCGACCCCGGTGTAGTGGTGCAGGGTGATCTGCACGAAGCCGCCGGAGATCGCGATGACGGAGGCCATCGCGATGATGTAGCCGAGGACGGCCAGCAGGGCCGTGGTCACCGCGCTGACCGGCCCGAAGGTCTTGCCCACGAAGGTGATGAAGCTGCCCGCGGAGGGGTGCGCGCGGGAGAACTGGGCGAGCGTGTTGCCCAGCAGCGCGACCGCGACGCCCGCGGCGAGGATGGTCAGCGGGGACGCGACACCGGCGGTGGTGGACAGGAAGGCGAAGCCGAAGAAGAAGCTCATGGCCGGGCCGACGTTGGCCATGGTGGCGGCGGCGATGTCGGCCATGCCGAGCACGCCGCCGCGCAGCCGCTGGGACGTGCCGCCGACGGCGCCCGGCGTCGGCGGCGGGCCGACGGCTTTGGGGTCGGGCATGGCGGCGGCTCCTTCTGATCCGGTGCGGTGGTGCGAGCGGTGCGGGAGATGTCAGCCGGGGTGGGTGTGCTGGTGTGCTTTCACCGCCTGTACGGCCGGGTCCAGCGCGCCGCGGCCGAGTTCGGTGAGCAGGTCGGCGTGGCAGCGGTTGCGTGCCCGTACGGCGGCGAGGTCCGGGGCGGGCTGGACCAGGCACAGCCTGCCCAGGAGGTCGGCGGTCAGTTCGCGGACGCCTGCGCCGCCGAGTGCCTCGGCGAGGTCGAGGTGGAAGCGGGTCTCCAGCCTCAGCAGCTGTCCGGGGTGATCGGTCAGGTCCATCTCGTCGACCAGCGCCTGCAGCCCGTCGAGCCGGCCGTCCGGGACCTCGCCCGCGCCGTGGGCCACCAGGCCGCACTCCAGCAGCAGGTGGAAGGCGCTCAGCGAGGCCGCCTCGCCCTCGTCGTACAGCGCCGGGACGATCGTGTCCCAGCCCTGGGCGACGAAGGTGCCGCCGGTGCGGCCGCGCCGGCGGTCGAGCAGTCCGTCCTGGCACATGCCCTCCAGCGCGCGCCGCACGGTGATCTCCCCGATGCCCAGCTCCTCGGCGAGGACGCCGGCGTCGGGCAGCCGGTCACCCGGCGAGACGGAGGTCAGGCGCACCTGGAGGGCGATCCGGGAGCGGACGAGTTCCGCGCCGGTCTGGCCGCGGCCGGGCAGCACTCGGGCGTCGTGCACACCGGCGGCCGACGCCGGTGCCGGCTGGCCGTAGGGCCCGAACTTGCCCGCTGCATTCACCACGACGTCACCTTAACGGCCTGCTGAGCGGGGATTACGGCGGGCGGTGGAGCAGTGGCCCGTGCGCGCTCGGATGCATGCCCGGAAAATAGAGCATGATGAACAGTTAAACAAGACTGTTCTTTTGGATCGTACTGAACTAATTTCCGGGTCACCGTCCCCGCTCCCCTCATGGATGTGTGATGACTTCAACGCTCACCCAGAGTCCGCCCTCCGAGCCCGGTCTCAAGGCCGGCCTGAAGAACCGCCATCTGTCGATGATCGCGATCGGCGGTGTCATCGGCGCCGGCCTGTTCGTCGGCTCCGGCTCCGGCATCGCCGCCGCGGGCCCCGGCATCCTCATCTCCTACGCCCTCGTCGGCATCCTCGTCGTCCTCGTCATGCGGATGCTCGGCGAGATGGCCGCGGCCAACCCCACCTCGGGCTCGTTCTCCGCCTACGCCGACCGGGCGCTGGGCCGCTGGGCCGGCTTCACCATCGGCTGGCT